>DCWI01000071.1 GCA_002328825.1 Nitrospiraceae bacterium UBA2166
ATGCTATCACCACAGCTTCTAGGCGGCTGTGAACATCCAATTTAGACAATAGGCGCTGGATGTGATTGCGGGCGGTGGTTGGTGTTATCACGAGTTTGTTAGCAACTTGAGCGGTGTTCAATCCAGCTGCCAAGAGCCTCAAGACTTCCTCTTCTCGTGGGGTCAAACGTTCGGGTCGGTTATTAGTGGTGGACGGTGCCGGCACTGTAGTCGCGGGTTGTTGTGGAACCCAGTCTCTCAGTTGATTGACCAGAGTTTTTGCCGCCATCTCTTCGGAAACATCGTGAAAAATATGGGCAAGGACACCTAAATCTTCTTTGTCCGATGGTATCAAGACATGGGTTACGCTGAGCCATTTCGGCCCGTCTTGCTTTGTAGCGACGCGGATGGAGTAGGTCGAATCGACTTTCAAGGTACGTGCCAAAGAGATCGTGCGGCAGTCTGGTTGACAGACGATTCCTTGTTGTTCCGATGAAGAATTGCTGAACGCTTCGTAGCAAAATGCTCCTAACATCTCACTAGCTGAATGACCCAAAATTCGTTCTGCACTTCGGTTCCAGAAAACAATTCGCTGATCCTTGCCCACGCCAAATGCACCATCCTGGGCCTCAGCTAGAATTCCAAGTAAATCTTGAGTCACAACTGGCCCTCGTTTAGAACGTGCCTTCCAGATGTCACGTCGAAATCGTACACTATTGGCCCGTACAATCCCTCACTGTTTCGAACAAAACAGCCTTCGAAAACAGCATGCCCTGTAGCACTCTCCACTCAAGCCACCGCATTTTGATGCGCATGCATCATGATTGATATCCTCATTGAGCCTATGATACCAAGATAACGTTCTTCAGACCAGCGTCGAACAAATCGAAAAGAGTTCTCGAGATGAGAAAATTTCATGTCAAGACGTTGATTAACAGCGATCCCGTAGAGTTCTTATGCGAACCAAGGCAGAGTCTGTTGGAAATCCTGAGAGACAACCTGCGCTTAACGGGATCTAAAGAGGGATGTAACGACGGCAACTGTGGTGCTTGTACGGTGATCCTGGACGGGAGAACGGTCAACTCATGCTTGATTCTCGGTGTGGAGGTCGAAGGCCATGAAATCACAACGATTGAAGGTGTTGCCAGCCCGGCTGGTCTCCACCCGATTCAGCAGGCCTTCCTGGAAAATGCGGCATTGCAGTGCGGGTTCTGCACACCAGGATTCATCGTAGCCACAAAATCCCTGTTGGAGACTGACCCAAACCCGTCGGAGGAACGCATACGGCATTGGTTAGCAGGTAACTTGTGCCGATGCACAGGGTACGACAAAATTGTCAGAGCAGTTTTAGATGCTGCCAGTGCGTGTAGGCGGTAGCGATTTTGAAAAACGTTTCAAGTGAAATGAACTCCGTATATTCGCTGTCTGATAAACAAAGCATGATATGTGTCCAGGCGTCTCTTTTATATGAAGCTCTCACGGCGCGACTTGAGACAATCTATGATCGTCTGGTTGACCAAATAGAGCCTGGTGGCGTTCGTGAATTTGAAAATCATTTCAACAACTGGATATCTGTTTTTCTGTTTTTCAGCGATCAAACACAGAGGTATTTTTCCCCGATAGTAAAACCGGAACAATCATTGAGTCTTCAGGATCTAAATTTTGATGAAGGAAAGACATGCATCAGCAATTTGGATTTGATTAACGAGTTGGGAATGGATGAAATGACCGTTGATATCATCCCGCTCGTTCAGGACATCTTAAACGTGGTAGCAGACGAGATTGGCAAAACACAACTCATTCCACGAACCAAAAGGCACCTCCAAAGAGGGCTACTGCGGCTGAAGACCAAAATCGTTGATTACGGCGATGTCCTGCACACGATCACGTTCCCGTTGATACAAACTTCAAGTATTGAGAGTGATGTTGACGCGAGGTCGGGGTTCTTGCAAGACCAAGATGCTGATGAGAAAGACTGGGTCATTGAGTGGATGAGAGAGAGCTTAAGTGAGACGGGCATTCTGGCTCTCGAATCAATATTAGATGGAATTTCCAGAAATAATTAATCAGGAGGAGAAGGCAATGACATCCA
This sequence comes from Nitrospiraceae bacterium UBA2166, assembly GCA_002328825.1. Taxonomy (GTDB): domain Bacteria; phylum Nitrospirota; class Nitrospiria; order Nitrospirales; family UBA2166; genus UBA2166. The sequence continues at coordinate 2,072 of DCWI01000071.1, forward strand.
TCAGTGAAGAAATCAAGACACTAGAGAGCCCAATCGATGTTATGTACCTAATGCACAAGGCCTACATGATCCATTCGAACCGTACAGTGTCTTTGGCAGAGAAAGCTATGTCCGGAGGAAGCCTAACCGAGCTCCAGGCAAATCTGGAGGGATGGCTTAAACACCTCCTTTACCATGCACAAACTGAAGATATCTACATGACCGGCCCGCTTAAAGACATAGAGCACCAGGATGGCAGGCGTCCTGCTAGAGACAACGAAAAGGAGCACGATGAACTCAGACTTCTCGGTGGGGGAATAGCCGATTACGTGGAGAAGGGAGATAAGGGCGCTCTGTCTGAGGATATAGCTGCTTTGGTCCTCTCAAGGGAAGAGGAAGAACACGCCAATCTGGTCCATAAAGCAGAGAACGCTGAACGGGCCCTTCATCAGGCTTTAGGTGAGGCCAGAGTCGTAGATCGCACGCGGCGACGCCTTTATCAGAAAATTGTGGAATTCCAAGTCACTGAATTCGACCATTTTGAAAATGAAGAGGCCTTCGTGCTTCCCCTAGTGAAAGGCCAGATGAGTGCGGAACAGGAATTGGAATGTTCACGGAGGCTACTCTTCGACGATGATTCGGAAACCACCCGCTGGATCATTGATTTCATCTACAACGAGCTGGAGAGTGGGGAAAGGGAGTTATTGAAACAACTAGAATCCTCCTTCTCTGGACCAGCCCCAACATAGATATCAATCGCCCAACGGTCTTTTTGTTACTAATCAACGTGGCGTCGGCAACCTTGCCCTAAATGAAAGTTGAAAGAGGCACCCTCGTGAACAGCCAAGAAATTTACAAAAACCTCCCTGTAATGAAAAGCAAGGCTCCTGCAAATTGGGTTTCGTTGGAGATAAGTGGATCAATTGAGTGGGATTTCAGCCTTCAGTTGGAGGACCTATTGGCGATGCCTCAATCCAACGTTACTGCTGATTTTCAATGCAACGACGGCTGGAAGTGCCTGAACCTAGAATGGAGTGGGGTAACAATCAAGTATTTACTGGAGGGAGTTGGATTATTTCATAACGCCAATAGAATTGAGTTTCGAAGTGGTGAGTACTGTCAAGTTCTGTCCTTAGAAGAGGCCTTGGATTCTTCAACAGTGGTGGCTTTACGTTTGAATGGAAAGCCCTTGCCTAAGGGTAACGGTGGTCCTTGCAGACTTTTGGCAGGAAGCAGGAAAGGGCCCGCACACGTCAAGTGGCTCCAGACCATCACGGTGATCGCCGTTTAACCTTCTCTTAGCCATTAAGTCGATCAATCTTTCGTAGTCTTCACCGTCACTTATCCTAATCATGTCTATCCTTTCAGATGTGACATCACCAAGACCTTTAATGACGGCCTTGATCAGGTAGTAACACTGGATGAATGAGGCTACAGGGAGGCTGGGATCGGAGAGCATTTCACCAGCAACGGTCGTAAGAACAGACGCCGGTAAAACCAAAGTCGAGCTTGGTAGATTCAAACCCTATTGCTGTTTTCGAACAGGAGGAAGACCATGACCCATTTCAACATTCTTGTTGTTTATCCACATCCAGCCGAGCGCCAGCCCACTAAGTCCGACTAGCTTCGGTTACGGGGGACGAGCTCAATCCGGGCATAGCTCATCTTACGCATT
>DCWI01000099.1 GCA_002328825.1 Nitrospiraceae bacterium UBA2166
AGGAATGAAAGCATTGCAAGCAGTTGATCCTAAGGAAGCTGCACGCACCGGACAGGTGGATGGCGCAGCTAACAACCCTGTGAGACTCATCAAGGAAGGGCGAATCCACTACAGGGACATCCCAGTCCAACAAAGTCTAGAGGAGTGGAACGATTTCTGGTCTGAGTACAAGAACGCTTGAGGTCTTTGCTGTTCCTCAAATCAAAAGTAAATGATCACTCCTCTCCCATGGGAGAGGAGTGATAGAGAGATAAATAACCATTCCTATCTGACATTCCTACTTAGGCAGAAAAAAAGTAGTTTAAAATTCTCCATCTTCCCTGTAATTTGACCACTTCTCATAGTTCGCGAAAAAGTATCAGCATCTATGGCCTCACCTGGTCGATGCCGATGCTGGTCTGGCAGTTGCTTTTTTTTGTCTTCCCACTCTGCTTCTTAATTGCGTTAAGCTTTTGGGTTGTTCGGAACTACCGAATGGTTCCTGATTTTGATCCAGTCAATTGGATCAAGATGTTTAAGAAGGGATATTTTTGGGATGCCTATTTTCGTACTTCCGGGATGGCATTTATCTCAACTGTCGTTACCAGTGTTCTTGCTTTCCCCTGTGCTTACGGTCTTGCTTTTAAGGTTTCGGCTAACATCCGTCGTTGGTCGGTTTTTTTTCTGATCATACCCTTCTTCACTAGCTATTTGGTCCGTGTCTATTCATGGCAAGTCATATTAGGCGCCAAAGGGGTAGTCAACGGCTTCATTGGCTATTTAGGCCTGGGGCCTTATGTGATGCTAAACAACCCATTTGGCACTATAGTTGGCTATCTTACCCTTTGCCTGCCACTTGTGGTGGTGCTTCAGTTGATGAGCCTTGCCAGCATAGACCAGCGACTGGTTGAAGCTGCAAGAAATTTAGGTTGTGGAAAAATTCGGACGGTGTTTTCAGTAATCATTCCTTTGGCAAAGATCGGACTGATCATAGGTGCAGTATTTTGCTTCATCCTCTCTTTTGGTGATTTTGTTAGTCCATACTACTTAGGTGGCAGCAAACCCCCAACCCTTAGTATTCTAATTATTGATACCACCAAATCTGGTCAGCAATGGCCTCGTGCAGCAGTTGTTGCGTTAACCATGATCGTTACCTTACTAGTTGTGGCCTTTGCTGCAGTCAATGCTGCCTATCGGAGACCGAAATGAAGGAATCCCAAAGCATTCTGTTTTTTCTTCGTGGGTACATTTTCATGGTATTTATCTTTGTCTTCTCACCCATCTTGGCAAGCTTTGTCTTCTCTTTTAACTCGGACCGTTTCCCAAGCCTGCCACTTGGGCACTTTACATTGAAGTGGTACGAGACCATCTTCAAAGATCCTGATATTTGGGACGCTTTTGGTGTGAGTGTGATGGTTTCGGTTATTGTTGGAATGATTTCTACATTTATCGGATTTTGTACGGCTTACACGGATTTCCGATACCGCTTTTTCGGCAAGAACATCTACCTTGCATTGGCACTTCTACCACCAACGATACCTCTTGTGATAATGGGTTTGTCTATGTTGGCACTTCTTTCGCGTGTTGGTATGTCCGGGGAGGTACATTCAATCATTGTTAGCCATGTCGTTCTGTGTTCACCCTTTGCGATGGCGATAGTCCGAATGCGGTTGGCACAAATGGATCCACAACTTGAGGCTGCCGCATGGAATCTCGGAGCTACTCAGTGGAGAACAATGTCCTCAATCATCCTGCCTTTTACCTATCCAGCCATCATCTCGGCACTCTGCTTGACTATGGCTGTTTCCTTTGATGAGTTTGCGGTCGCCTGGTTTGTTTCCGGACTGAACAAAACAGTGCCTGTCATCATACTTGAAATACTGCAGGGCAATGTCGACCCACAAATCAACGCCATTGGTACCTTAGTATTTATTATCTCAATTACGTTAGTAGTGATTGCGCAAATCATCTTTATGACTCGATCTACTGAAAACGCTCATGGTTCTAGGATCTAGAGTAAAATCCACAATATTTCAAAGAAATTACTGTGAGTGAACCTCTAGTTATATTTAAAAATGTTATCAAATGTTTCGGAGATTTCGTGGCCGTTCACCGTCTGAATCTTTTGATTCAACCTGGAGAGTTTATAGCCATCATGGGACCTTCCGGATGTGGCAAGACAACTACACTTAGGATGCTTGCTGGTCTTGAACAACCTACTGAAGGTGAAATCTGGATTTCTGGTAAGCGAATGAACGAGGTAAGTCCCTCTGAACGAGACACCCCGATGGTTTGGCAATCACTTGCTTTGTTTCCCTTTTTAAACGTTCTCAAAAACGTGGAGTTTGGATTGAAGATGCGTGGTGCTGATCCATCTTCTCGTAGACAACGATCAATGGAGTGGCTGGAGAGGCTCGGGATTGCAGAGTTTGCAGACAGGGATGTAATCCTGCTTTCTGGAGGGCAACGTCAGCGGGTGGCTTTGGCACGTGCTTTGGTTACAGAACCACAAATATTATTGCTTGATGAACCTCTCAGTGCACTTGATGCGAACCTTGTCATCCACATGCAAGGAGTGTTAACAAGACTGCAGAAGGAACTTGGAATTACCTT
>DCWI01000066.1 GCA_002328825.1 Nitrospiraceae bacterium UBA2166
GTTGTGAGTAGGAGGTGTTTCATGGTGCTTCAACTGTCATGTGTGATCTCTTCTTGTGGATCTTAATTTCGAAAGATGTGCAGGATTGGTTCACTGTATCCTTCGGGTGGCGGGAAGATTTCCCCTTGGGACGGTTCCATATTTTTGATAGTTGATATTCGTCCATTCTTTGTGTCCAGCCAGTTGTATAGAACAGCGCTGTCAAAAGAGGACAAATTAACCAAAATTTCTGCGTTTGCTTCGTTAAACACGACTACTTCCTTTCCCCTGTTGATAGCAGCAATAATTCCCGAGGTATTCCTAACAATGGAATCATCTGGTTCAAGATCCCCAAGTCCATACCTCAATCCCTTCTGTATAAAATCCATGGCAATAGCAATTTGCTTATTGCCTGTAAGAAATTGTTCTTCATCGAAAGGTCCCTGCGAATAGTCTGGAAAGGGGGCTTGTCCGCCGGTAAGTGCGCAGCGCCAAATGGCTTTCCTGATCTTGTCGTTGTTCCATCGACCTCTGGAAATAAAGATTCGCCAGTGATCCGTATGCGCGGTGGGGATAGGTTTACGGTACAGGGACAGAAGGTGCTCCCTCGTCGGAAGGAAGGCTCCCCCAAGACTTTCGTAGGTTTGATTTGCTGGAACCACGTTGCCACTACCCCCCCCGTGCCTGCTGCTGACCGGATGACTCCACGGATCGTTCTGAATAAACCAATCCGTGAAGGCATTTATCCAATCGGCATTCCTATATTCACTGATATCAATGCCAGTGTCCCAAAGTACGATTGGGTAAGGGGAGATTCGAGCCATGACATAACGGTAGAGCCTCATTTCTTCCCTTGAATCGGGAGCAATCCCCAGCCTGTCTGGACGTAAACCATCGTCCGTATAAAGCATAACATAGTGCCCCATGCCGAGATCCCTTGCCTTATCCAGTCTTGAGTTTAGGTTGTCCCAATAATCCAAATTAAAGATTTCCCCCTCTTTTCCGGGGACATAGGGCATGGCTTCTACAGGAAAGTTTTTGGCCCAATCATCCTGTTTCAGAACGATGGCGCATGTATGCAGCCAAGTAGCTCCAACTTGCTCGGCCTGTTTCAACGCTTTAATGACTAGAGCGTTATCAGCTCCATGTCCCCGGAAATGAGCCCGCCCATCCCTATAGCAACCCACCCCCCATAGGATAGGCATCAAATGCCCTCCTTCAGAATACTTCCAGCGATTGGGTTTGTCCGGATCCTGAACAACCATCCCCTTTAGGCTTGATTCCACACAATCAAACTCACCTTTCAAACCGTCCAGTTCTCCGTCAGAGGAAAATGTTGTGTACTTCCAGTGTCCGAGTTCGTTCGGCATGAAATAGATTCGCCAATCGTTCCGGCCACCGTGAAATCCGTAATGTCGAATCCGCTTCCCGGTGGGGCTAGTGAAAATGCCAAAAAAAGAAAGGTCGTACGGGTTTCCGGCCCAAGTCTGATTGACAAATGTTTTCCTGAATTGTTTCCATTTTCCCACAACCTCGCCGGTACCGTTGCAGACCAAGCAAAACAATGCTACCAAGGTTGAGGGCAAAAACAGTTGATTCATCTGGATGAAACCTAGCATCCAATGTGGTTGTGGGCGCATCATCTTGCCTCTTTCAAGGAAACAGCCGTCATAAACAGCACGGCTGCGATTGTTGTGAGTAGGAGGTGTTTCATTTGCCTTCAGCGTTCTGCAGTTTGAAGTGAGGCTTTATGGAATGAGTAATAGCCGTTCTTAAAATGCGTATTGCCAGCCCAGCACAAGCGACCAGTCGCGTTCCATCTGGATTCCTTCAAAATCCTCATGGATGGGAAAAATGAACTCTGCCGCAAGGCGGTGCCCCGAGAGGGTACCGCCTTGGTGATAATAATTCACCCCGATACCCAACTCCGAGCGGAAACCGCCCTGCAGATCAGCGTTAGCCAGTGGGTTTTTCATTTTAGCCATAGATAAACGCAAGTCTTCGCCATCGACGCAGCCCCAAACCTCGTTGTTGATACGCAATGAAGTACTCATGGTTGGTGCCCAGTTTTTAGCGACCCAAGCTTGCGCTCTGCCGGCATGTCCCAGCGAATAGCCGTTGTTGTCTCCCGTGCGAAACGTACCGGTAAGTTGTGCTCCCCACGAAAGGTCCTCGTTCTGCGCGTTGTATGTCACACCCGGCAGCAGATCCCATGTACCCGACCCAAGCTGCATCGGGTAGGCCAAAAGCATACCATTGTTTTTCTCGTCAGTGGAACCGGTTGGAACACTAACGCCAAGATTCAGGTGAATGCGCGCGTGGCCAAGATCTGCAATCTGGTACAGGCCAGATAAACGCAGGTCGCCCAAGCCGTCGCTCTCCATTGAGTGCTTCATCATCTTCGGCATCTGCATGCCTTCGCCCATCGAATCCATTTTCATGGTGCCGTCCATAGTGTTTCGATTGTACATTAGCATGCTCATGAGGGTGAGTTTATCGGATGGAGCGTACATGGCACCGATCATGTGCATCTGCATGTCCATGTCGGCGGCATAGACCGAGTAGCCTTGGCTGAACAGTTCGCTCGTGCTGAGGCTGTCCTCACCGGTCGCTAAGCCAGACATGTTCATCTGCATATAGCGGTAGCTAAGCATGATCTCACCGGTTTTATGGGTGTGATCGCCCATCACCGCAATCGGCGCGTGGCTGTCGGCACGCTTGGTTTCATAGTCGTGCGCTGAGACGTTAAGAGCAGCAACCGCAACGACCCCGGCATAAAAATATGATGAGGATTTCATGGTTCGATCTAGAATGGGGACGGACATTAAGCTCCAGCATTTATTATTCAATCCTATTTCCCTTAAATTTTCAATTCTTCAGCTGTCTCTTATTTAAAAGCCGAGTGGTTGCGGTTGCCGCCGCTAAGGATGTAGGCGACGAGATCCATCACCTCGTCTTTTTTCATCAAATTCAACAGTCCAGGCGGCATTGGTGAAA
>DCWI01000063.1:0-2247 GCA_002328825.1 Nitrospiraceae bacterium UBA2166
TGCTGTTTTGCCAACTCTTCCGTCCGCGTTTTCATCCAGCTCTGCACCTGCTGCACCTGTGCCGCGATCTGTTGGATCCGCGCATCCCCCTGGCTTCCCTGCTCACTCACCTGTGTCACAAACTGCTCTCCAAGCTGCTCTAACGCTTGCTCAAACCCCGTCAAACTTTCCCGCAATTGACCCAAATGTCTCGCAGATACTGCAACGTCCGTCGCCTGTTTTTCAATAAGTCCTGTAGTACGCTGCATAACTAATTCACGATCATTTTCTAGATTTTCAATTCTCCCCCCCAGCAATTCTCCAAATTCATCTAATGTTCTCGAGTAATCCCCTAATCCTTCCTTTAAACTAGTAACCTCTTCCACTTGGCCCTGCAACTCGTGCAGAAGTTTGGAATCACCTGAGTGCAATTCGTCTACCATCCTATCTACCTGATTACGAAGGTCACTTGCACGTTTCTGGTTCTCTTCAATTCTCTTATTAACATCCGCACGTTCAGCCTCGCTATTACTCAAAAGAGTCTTCCGAAGCGCTGCAACACGCGCCTGCGTCTTTCTTACTTCGGTGGACGCCATTTTTAGATCATTTGTCAGGACAACTGTTTTCTTGTCCTGTTTGTTTTGCCGTTCATGAAGTTCATCAAGCTCAGCACCTAGCTGATTCCGCAACAACTTTATCAACGACTCTAATTGCTCCTGCGACGCCTCTTGTCCTTTTGATACCGCTGTTTTTTCATATTTTACCTGTTCTTGAAGTTCATGGAGATCAAGAGTTGAAGCACATCCTGTACTCATCCCCAATAACCCACCGACGACCACGAAAAAAAACAAGGAAAGAAGTAGAGGATACTCTGCTCTTTCGAGCAGAAAACCCGAATATCTTGCCTCCCAACGCAAAGCAAGACTGCGCATCACCTGCCGATAACGATTGAAAAACTCACCTACCAAGTGAGCAGAAGGAAATGACATGTTTCAGGAATCACTGTAATCTAAACTGAGCTCGCCGATTTTTATAATGACAAGCTTCAGTGTCAACAATGCAAGAGGGCCTTTCTTTTCCATAACTGATGATAGAAACTTGCTCTCGTTTCACACCCTGTTTCCACAAAAACCTTTTCACTGCTAACGCACGCCTCTCCCCAAGAACCATGTTGTATTCACGGCTCCCACGTGCGTCACAATAACCCTCAACAAGCACATCGGATTCAGGATGTGCCTTCAGCCACTGTCCATGTCTAACTAACAATGCTTGCATCTTCTTGGAAAGTTTGTACTGATCAAAGTCAAAATATATATTTTTGAGAACAGGATTCGCCTCTACTACAACAAATTCGCCCTTGTCCATACCACCTGCAGAGGCATTGAAGGCACTGCTAGCTCCTTCCCCTTCAACAAAATTGAACAATGAATTGGAAACGCGCTCATCACCCAACTGAGTTACAGGTCCATGGCCTTCCAAAATCTCCGCATCTGGGATAGTCGCGTCATGATTTCCTGGATTTTGCCCTATCTCCCTACTTCCTTCTTCTTCGACATAATCAAAGTCCCTGTTTTTATCAATATCGCTCTGCTCTGTCTGGCTACTAAGGGCATCATCTTTTGTCGCACTAGGTTTCGACGCACACCCCATGCTCAATATCAAGATCCATAGCACCAACAAACCACGCATCATCCACAATCTTTTCATATTTTACCTCGAGCATCTCCTCACAGCGCACATCAACAGCAACAAATCACAGAACAGTTGAAGCCTTCTCTTAATTTACCTCTCTGAAAAGTGCGCACGCCTATTTTGCTTATGGCATGACTCATTGTTCGTAAAACATGAGGGTTCTTCCTTGCCGTAACTAATAATATCAATACGGTTTTCGACACCTAAATCAGCCAAAAAACTTTTTACTGACTTCGCCCGTTTTTCACCAAGCACCATATTGTATTCGCGACTCCCCCGTGCATCACAGTGGCCCGCAATAAGTACATCCAATTTGGGATGCATCTTCAACCACTGTCCATGCTCAATTAATCGAGTTTGCATCTCATCTGGAATCGCCCATCGGTTAAAATCAAAATAAACATCTTCGAGAATATTCTTCCCTGAAAAGGTTTGGGACTGAGCCCACTGAGGCAAAGGCAAAAGCTCAGTCTCCTCAATGGGTTCTACAAAAGCAGGCTGTTCAGAAACAAGTTCTTGTTCCAAAGGTAGGAGCGTCGTCGATCCAAGAACAGCCTTTTCGTCCAATGAAGCCTT
>DCWI01000063.1:2597-5747 GCA_002328825.1 Nitrospiraceae bacterium UBA2166
CGTCCAATGAAGCCTTTGCGCCCCCAAGACGGGAAGCTATCACCAACACCTCATCTTGATCTGCTGACAAAACCTCTACATCCTCAAGCAAACCTGCAACATCGGCTTCAGCCCCCAGCGTAATTTTATCTGAGGAAACCATTCTTTTTGCCGGAGCTAGTTCATGAAATTCGAATCCAAGTTCTCCTATCTCCCCTAAAACTTCCTGATCTCCCACTTCAGTGACACTGCTCAACACCTCTTCCTCTATGGTCCCCCCAGAAGCAGCGGACTTCGTTTCACCCGAAGCTTGATCATCAATCGAGACCACAGACTCACCAAGCGCCCCTATTTCTTCTGGCGCGGTAACGCTGCTCAACACCTCCGACTCAGTAATATTTCCAAGCACCTCAATCTCTGCGGAATCGTCCAGAATCTCACTCGGAATACGTTTCTCAATTTCGAACAAAATCTCGTCAGGTGTCTCCGTATCTTCTGATTCATCGGCATCATCACGCACTGCTATACTCGCCCTAGAGAGAGTAGTCTTCTTATCCGGAATGCGTTTCTCAATTTCGAACAAAATCTCGTCAGATGCCTCCGTATCTTCTGATTCTGTGAACCTATCATCTCGCACCTCGATGGTTCCTCCCGAGCGAGCAGCCCCTGTCTTGCCAGGAATACCTTCCCTAATTTCAAACAAAAACTCGTCAGATGCCCCTGCATCTTCTAGCACAGAGAACCTATCATCTCGCACCTCGATGCCTCGTGATTTGGCAATTTCATCACGCACCTCTATTGTCTCCTCCGAAGAAACACCCTCCTCAGTTTGAATGCCGCCAGCATCAAATTTTCCCATCTCCCCTGCAGAGGCATCACCCATTTTGGCAGCACTTCCAGTTCCCCCAGAAGAGACAGCCTCATCCTCTGTCACAATGACTTCGGACGATGCAGTTTTCACTGCTTTTTTCGCACATCCCGCCATCCCAAGAACAATGCCAAGTGCCAAAAAGGACACACTACAAGCAAATACATATTTTTTGCTACGCACATTCATAGAAAAAACTCCTTATGTAATGCAGGGTCATAAACTTTTCATATCCGCTAGCACTGACCCTCCCCAAGTACTAGCACATACTCTATTAGTTGTGAAACGAGAGCAAGTTTCTATCATCAGTTATGGAATCCAAGGCGACCACGCCGGGCTTGATGCGCGAGAGACGCCAGACGTCAACCGTTCGAATCCCGACCCATCATAATGGACTCCATAAATATGACTTTTTCCACGATCAGTAACACTAAACACGAGATGTCGACCATCCGGAGACCAAGAAGCTGATTCATGGTCACCGGGACTATGCGTCACCTGAACAGGATCTCGCCCATCTGGCGTAACACGACATATTTTAAATTTGCGGCCAATGCGACAAGTATACGCAATCCACCTTCCATCTGGCGACCATGCAGGTGCCGTGTTGTCACGTCCTTCCCATGTCAAACGTCGGAGGTTTGACCCATCGTCATCCATCACATACAGCTGCACGGAGCCTCCCCGATCAGAAGCAAACGCAATCTTTCTCCCATCGGGAGACCAGGTTGGAGAAAAATCAGCTGCTGGACTCAAGGTAAGCTTCCGAAGTTTCGGATCAGTAAACATTTCCTTGCCTGCTTGAACCGTGTAGATTTCAGAATTTCCAGAAAAACTTGCCGCAAACGCAAGGTGCTCCCCATCGGGAGACCATGCGGGAAAAAGGTTGTTTCCCTCATACACAATGAGATGGTTACGTTTTCCGGTTACCAAATCCATCACATGAATATCAGGATTTTCATTCAGATACGAAGTAAACGCCAGAAAACGTTTCCCAGATTCCCCTATGGCGGGAGACCATTGAGGAAAAAGGTTTAATCTCCCATCTGTAGAAACATTCGTGACTTGATGCTTACCATATCCATCATAATCCATCACATACAACTGCTTGCCATTATCCGCTTCAGCCACAAATGCAATTTTTGTCCCAGCTACACCTTTTTGCCCTGAATAACGTTCGATAATCATGTTCGACATCCGATGAATCATGGCACGAACAAGCCACTTGCTCTGCGCTATATACCGTTGGTGCAATGCTTTCCGCCCAGCATCTCCTTCAAACAAGTACGCATCGAGAACGAAGGTATCTCCACGACGAGAAATTTGCGCCCATACAGCCACAGTAACCCCGCTCATAGAAACACGCTGAACAAGGGAGGGAGTTGGACTCTTTCCTTGCGAACCATCAACACCATCAATATTCTTTATGCGAAACAATTGAGACCGCTTAAGATCATTCTTTAAAACGTCTGCGGAAGAAAAGCCCAACAATGGCACTCCCTTGTCCATTTGAAATGGAAACACCGCCACCGGTATCCGATCAAACGAAGAACGTTCAAGCTCAAGACGAATATCGGCAGCCCCCACGTCCTCCTGCATAAACAAGGTCCATACCAACACAACAACCAGCCCAGACATGAGCAATCCTATACAACGTGTTACCCGCATAATGAGTATCCTCTTCACAACCTCACAAGGAATGTGAGATTCCTTACTGCCTCTACGAGCTCTTTGCGTCCTCTCTCTTGAAAAATTCAAGATCAAGATCAAGAGACTCTTTTTTGATTTCAGCAGGGAAAGAAGGCAGCCGTTTCGATTGCTTCACCGCACGCATCGCGGATTGATCAAAAACACGATTGCCCGATGATTCTTTAATTACCACTTGCGCCACTCTCCCATCCGGGAAGAGAAGAACCCCGACCAGCACACGCAATTGATCATCCTCTGATGGATTATGCCAGTTATTATCAATGATCATTTTCACTCGATTCGCATAGTCATCAAGGACCTTTTTCCCCTGCCTAGCCCCATGCTTCGGCACACGAGGCCCAGACGAATCCTCGTGGCGCTCTGCATCTACTGTCTCTCGAATCCCCTTGAGCTTAGAACGAACCGAAGGAGTTGAAGATGACGACGAAGATACAGCGACCGTATCGAGATGCTCTAAAGATTTCGATAGAACCATGGGTTCCGGAATAGAGGATGAGGTATCCTTCACAATGCTCTTTACCTTCTCCCGAGCTCGCTCTTTCGCCTCCGAGCTCTCCTTTGCCGTCTTGGGCTGCACTTGCGGTACTTTCGGC
>DCWI01000011.1:0-4198 GCA_002328825.1 Nitrospiraceae bacterium UBA2166
GATGGGTCTAAATCTAGCAACCCCAGCTTGATGGACAGCCTCAAATGTTGACCGGCCGGCTGCTCGAGTTCGATTGATAAAGTTGACTAAAACTAAGTTGTCATTCACGACAACACCCGCCAGTGCCACAATGCCTACCATTGACAAGATACTTAATGCCATACCAATGACAAGATGACCCATTACAGCGCCCACAATTCCGAACGGAACAGCAGAAATGATAATTAGCGGCTGTACATACGATCGTAGTGGAATTGCCATCAATGCAAAAATCCCAATTACTGCAAAGATAAAGCCACGCCCCAAGGCCTCGAGTGACTCTTCTTGCTCACGTTGCTGTCCTTCAAAGGAATACCGTAATCCACGATGCTCGGCCAGAAGTTCAGGTAACCAAAGATCTACCAATTCAGACACAACAGCACTAGTATCGGTTGTGACAGTGTCAACATCAGCGGTAACGTTAAGCACTCGCAAACGATCGACACGATTGATAGTCGCTGGACCTCGGCCAATATCAGCCCTCGCAACCACATGAAATGGTACTTCATTCCCCTCAGGCGTTCGAATCTTCATCGTCTCCAAATCGCCCAATGACCGGCGGTGCCCTTCGGGATATCGCACCATAACCCGCACATCATCACGACCTCGCTGAATCCTCTGCGCTTCTTCTCCATAAAACCCTTGTCGAACCTGCCGCCCAAGATCAGAGAGAGTGAGTCCGAGCGTTTCTGCGGCTGGAGTAATCGCGAGTTTGATTTCCTGTGCCCCTTCACGAAACGAGTCTGTCACTTCATACACACCCTTATAGGTTTTTAGCCTGGATTTCAGGGTATTCGCTGCACGTCGAAGCTCTTCAATATTCGGTCCCGCAAGCTGGACATTAATATCTTCACCTGGATCAAATAGTGACGAAGTAAAAGTCAAATCCACCACATCAGGAATAGGTCCGGTCAACGCTCTCCAGCGACTGACAATTTCTTCACTACTCATGGTCCGGTCTTCAGAGAGCTCCAACTCAATGGTCACCTCTCCTAAATTTGAACCGGAAAACACTTCTGCCCGTCCCATATTCATCCGTTGCGTTGTCCGATAAGGTTGCTCACCAATCGCTCCCATAATGTGACGAAAAACCTCACGTTGATCATCATCACGCCCCCCCTCAACTTCTTCGCGTAAAGCGAGAGCACTACGCTCTAACTGCGCAACAGCCTTTGCCGTCACATCTGCCGGCGTTCCTTGCGGCATAGTCAACATGGCAACGGCATAATCTGCTTCCACGTTCGGCATAAACACAAACTTGACCCACCCACCAAAGACCAACCCAAGAGTGAGAAAGAACACTGCAATAAATGTCGATACAGTGACATACCGCCAACGCAACGCCCAAACTAACCCAGGGCGATAAATGTGCTCAATGACCCAATCCAAGCCTTCTTCAAATGCACGCTGAAACTGAATCTTACCTAGCAATTTTATACGCTGATTCACTTTGGTAGCACGAGGTAACCTCCAGCGACGAGAAAGATGTGCCGGCAAGACAAGTTGGGACTCGATCAGCGAAAATATAAGTGTTGGAATCACAATGAGAGGAATAATCTTCCAGATTTTTCCTGTAGCTCCTGCAACCATGAGCAAAGGAATAAACGCGACAATAGTAGTTAGGACAGCGAAGACGACCGGAACGGCAACTTCGTGGGTTCCGTCGATGGCCGCTTGGAGCCATGGCTTACCGCGTTGCTGATGAGTATAAATATTTTCACCTACAATAATGGCATCGTCAACAACAATTCCAAGCACCAAAATAAATGAAAATAACGAAATCATATTGAGGGATGACCCTAGAATAGGCATCAGCCAGAGAGCACCAAGAAATGATGCAGGAATACCCAGACTAACCCAAAAGGCTAGCCGCAATCTGAGAAACAAGACCAGAACAAAAAAGACGAGTGCAAGTCCCATCGCACCATTTCGAAGCAACAGGTTCAGTCGGCTTTCAAAATATGTTGAGAAGTCCCCCCACGTTGTTAGGGTGATACCATCAGGCATGTGAGGCTGTGTCCTCTTGACATAATCACGCACCGTTTGAGCCACATCGAGAACATTCTGATCCCCGACTCGAAACACTTGAATGAGCACAGCAGGTCTTCCATCAAAACGAGCGGATTGATCCGTTTCGGCAAACTTATCCACTACATTTGCGACATCTCCCAGAAAAAGCTGTGTCCCATCAGGCCTCGTCCTCAATAGCAATTGTTCAAATTCTTCTCCCCGATACGCCTGTCCTTTAGTTCGAAGAAGAATCTCTCCTCCGTCTGTTTTAATTGATCCTCCAGGAAGATCAATCGATGATAAGCGCACTGCCTGAACTACCTCATCAAAGGTAATCTCATACCTTCGCAAGGTATCTTCGGATAGCTCGATAGAAATTTCATCCGGACGAACACTGACCAAGTCTACTTGCGTCAATTCTGGCAATGCACTCAGTTCATCACGTACCCGCTCACCCAGCCGTTTCAGCACAACTTCATCCACATCGCCTGCAATCGCAACGTTAATTACTTGCTGGCGCATGAGAAGCTGTTGGATGACCGGTTTTTCTGTCTCTTCTGGAAAGGTGTCAAGGGCATCAACACGTGTTTTAATATCGTCAAGGAGTTTACGCCCGTCAGCTTCAGGAACAAGTTGTACAGTGACCACACCTATGCCTTCATTGGCTGCACATACAAGACGCTTAATACCATCCAGATCATAGATCTCCTCCTCAATCCGAATGCAAATCGATTCCTCAACCTCCTCAGGAGCAGCCCCCAAGTACTCAACACTCACCGTAATCATATCGGTAGCAAACTCAGGGAAAATTTCCTTTTTAAGAATGGGTATAGATAGAAGCCCCCCCGCCATAATCACAACCAGCAGGATATTTGCGGCGACTCGATTCTGTGCCCACCAGGCTATGAGGGTTTTCATCAGGGGTGATTAGAACGTGATGCTTGATAGCCAAGCGTTTAGAAGTTGCACTTTAGGGTTTCTCATCCCTTTGAACAGGAGGATTCTGGTGAGAGGTTTCCGGTTCTTCGTTTTTCATCATCCGCACTTTCATACCATCCACAGCCACATCAAGTGCAGAGATATTGACCCAATCACCTACACTAAGACCACTTTGAACAATGATCTGTTCACGATCAGCACGAAGAATTTCGACAACACGAAATCGCAGACGTTGCTCGTCATCAATGATCAAAACCTGATTGTTTCCTCGCATTGCTGCACGCGGCAACACCACAACATTCTCAATAACTTTGCCCAGAATATCTGCCTTGACAAACATTCCAACAGCAAGCGGTGGACGATCAGGATCTGCACCACGACTATATGGATTGTCAACTCGCAAAACTGCATAGACAACGCGTGTTTTGCGATCGATCTCCCCTTCGGTGCGAACAATTCGTCCACTCCATTCGTGGACTTTACCAGCAAATGTTGTCCACAAACGAACAATTGGATCAGGGAGAGGTTTAACATCTTCCCCTTGATAACGTAGAGGTAAATCCAAATACGCAAGTTCATTATCCGGAATGGGTAATCGGATTTCGACAGCATCAACAGCATAGATGGTCGCAATCGAAGCTCCAGGCATGACATATTGACCAAGATCAACCTGCTTATCACGAACACGACCAGTAAAAGGGGCACGAATTTTTGTTCGAGCAAGGTTATAGGTCGCCTGATCAATCATCGCCTTCGCCGAAGCAAGCGCAGCCTTCGCCTCCGCAACTTGCAAACTCCGACTAGTCAGTGGAGATGCCTCTCCTCTGCCTAAAGCTTTCCATTCACGGCGCGCAACATGCGCCTCGGCAAATTCTCGCGCAAGCTTATGTTCGGCTTGTGCAAACTCAGCACGAGTCCGCGCGATCGCAAGCTCATAGTCACGAGGGTCAATACTCAATAATATATCGCCAGCATCAAAAAACCCTCCATCCACCAACGATGGCGAGATTGCAACCACCCGACCAGCCACCTCAGGAACTAAGGCCGTCTCCGTCCTCGGAATCACCGTACCCTGACTTGAAACTCGCAGTTGAATGGTCTGCGGCTTTGCTTCCACAGCCCGTACAAGCGGCAAGCGAGTCTCAAGTGGGAGAGTTTCAACTTCCTGGCGTACGGCAATCAACACCCACGCACCCAAAACCCCCCCCCC
>DCWI01000011.1:4508-6505 GCA_002328825.1 Nitrospiraceae bacterium UBA2166
CCCAAAACCCCCCCCCCAAGTATCACGAGGGGAAGAATGACCGCAAACCAACGCTTCATGAAGATGTCGCTTCCTCTTCATGCTCATGGGCAATATCTCCACCCAATGCTAAATATAGATTGATGCGAACATCAAGCCTCAATCGCCTTACCACAATACGCTGACTTTCCGCATTTAACTCTCGTTGCTGTGCATCAAGAACAGAGGCGAAGGTTTCTAATCCTGATCGATACCGATCTTGTGCAAGCATGTGTGCCGCAATGGCTTGATCAGCTGCCATGCGAAGAGCTTTCTCTCTTTTGGCCAATAATGTTTCAGCTACTAAAGCCGATTCCACCTCACCAAACGCCTGAAGTGCAACACTGGTATAGTGCTCCAATGCTTCACGTGCCACCGCCTCTGTCCGATCAACTTCGGCTCGAAGTCTCCCTCCTTCAAAGACTGGTTGAAGTAAATTTCCTGCAATACTCCACACAAGAAATTCGCCATCGACCAAGTCATTTAATTGATCAGTAATGGTTCCAGTACCCGTTGTAAGATTGATCCTCGGATACAACGCTGCACGTGCCTGAGTAATGCGCGTATTAGCTGCTGCAAGTTGTCGCTCTGCCGCAGCGAGATCAGGACGCCGAGAAACTACATCGGCTGGAACACCAGCAGGCATAATCGGCATAATATCTGGCAACCTCTCCACACCCGAGATGATCCCATCAGGATAGCGCCCTAGCAGAATTTCCAGTTGCCGGACAGCTCGTTCATACTGCTCTTGGCGTTCTTGATACAACGCCTCGCCAGTCCCCACATTTGATAGAGCAAGACGAAGATCTAACGATGGGCGGAGACCACGCTCAAATCGACTTCGCACATGGGCTGCTGTAAGTTGATAACTTTCCAGAGCTTTTTGGGCCAATGTTGCTTGTTGCTTTGCCTCAGCCACAGCAAACCACGATTTTGCTGTCTGCCCAGCAAGCGAAAGGCGCGCAGCTGCAAAATCTGCTTTCGCTGCTTCCATATCTGCATACGCCGCAAACGTCTGCGCACGAACGCGACCCCACACATCCAACTCCCAGGTTGTATCCAACGAGACTCCAAACAAATTGTACTTTGTGCTCAGCACATCATCCTCGAACCCTGGAATTGGAAGACCAACAAAATTTTGCCGTTGCCGCAATCCATCAAAGCCCGCACTAACACGAGGCAGAAGGTCAGCACCAACAATACGAGCTGAAGAAGCCGCAGCACTGAGTCGAGCCCCCGCCGCTTTTAGATCGTGATTATGCTCGATAGCTTCTGCGACTATAGCCTCAAGCTTTGGATCATTAAAACTCTTCACCCAACCACCTTCGACTGCGATCGCAGTAGCAGAAGAACTTTTCCATTGTTCTGGAACAGTAACTTTGAGGTCGGGATGAGAAACGGGTGGTGCCGCCGAGCAGCCTACAAAAAAAGCAATAAGACTCACACCACATACCCCAACGACACGCATCCAAACAGAGAGCTTCCAACTACCCATAAGAGTTCTTTTGAAAGAACAGAGACCGCGACGCATTACACCCCCCAACACGCCCAACTGACACACAGAACGCATTTTTGATTATACGTAGCTTTCGCATCGAATACCAAATTGCGTGGGCAGCTTATCTAAATTTACAAAAAACGCACCCCATTACTTTACGAATATCCAATACCTTTTTCCCCTCACGTGGGCATACTACCCTTACACTCATTTAGCAGCTCTAGCTGACATCACTCATCACCTATTTTCTTGAAAAACCATTATATTTACGTAGAACTCCTCTATTCATCTAGTCAAAATTTCGTGCATAAGGCACCCCTTGATAATGATGTTTCGTACTGTCTACCCCTCACATAAATATACTGAAATGGCAAAAGGAATAAGACAAAAAACAGACTGCCCTAAGTTAGAGTGTATGGACGCATCACCAATCACGTAATAGTCCATACATGTAGCCTTTTGACTTAAGTATCTCATATAC
>DCWI01000037.1 GCA_002328825.1 Nitrospiraceae bacterium UBA2166
TGAGTAGTGCGGGAATCGGCTGCGGAAGGTACACCGAATGGGTCTTGAACAAAAAGTGCGTATTAGGCTTAGGGCTTATGACTATCGGGTATTGGATCAGGCTGTAGTCGAGATAGTCGAGACGGTGAAGCGTACTGGTGCTCGTATTGCGGGGCCTGTTCCCTTGCCGACTGAGATATCTAAATTTACTGTTTTGCGCTCAACGCATACGGACAAGAAATCGCGCGAGCAATTTGAGATTCGAACTCACAAGAGACTTTTGGATATTTTCGATGTGACACCTGGTACCACGGACGCTCTGATGAATCTTAATCTTGCGGCTGGTGTTGATGTGGAAATTAAGTTGTAGTATTTGGTTGGCTCTCTGAGGCGTACTGTGACTAACGGACTTTTAGGATGCAAGCTTGGTATGACGCAAGTGTTCAATGCTGATCGGGTCTTGGTGCCTGTGACGGTTCTAGAGGTGTGGCCGGGTAAGGTAGTTCAGCTGAAGTCAAGTGATCGTGATGGTTATGATGCGGTCCAGGTAGGGTTCAGGGAGATTGCGGAACGGAGATTGAGTAAAGCGGAGCTTGGGCATTTCAAGCGACATGAGAGTTCTCTGTTTAGGTATCTTCGTGAATTTGAGAGAGTGGGTGAGCTTGAGTCTGGGCAGGCTTTGACTGTAGAGATGTTTTCTGTTGGTGATCAGGTTGATGTGATTGGGCAGTCAAAAGGTAAGGGCTTTCAAGGTGTAATGAAACGGCATAATTTTAGTGGAGGCCCCAAGAGCCATGGTTCGATGTTTCATCGTGCACCTGGGTCAATGGGCGCAAGTTCTTATCCTTCGCGAGTGTGGAAGAATCAGCGTTTGCCTGGTCGGATGGGTAATAGGCGGGTGTCGGCTCAAGGTCTCAGTGTTGTGGAAGTTCGCCCAGATGTGAATCTTGTCTTTGTTCGTGGGGCTGTGCCTGGTGCGGTAGGGGGACAGGTGATTATTAGAAAACGGAACAATGGGTCAAAACGCTGATGCCTATTGCTGATGTGGTCAATATGAACCTTCAGGCCGTTGGGACGGTTGAGCTTGATGCTCGGCTTTTTGGTATTACGCCTAGGGAGCATGTTTTGCACGAGGTGGTTGTGATGCAGCGTGCGTCGATGCGGCAAGGGACGGCATCGACCAAGACGCGCGGAGAGGTGAGAGGGAGTGGGCGGAAGCTTTGGAAACAGAAAAAAACGGGCCGAGCTAGAATCGGGTCGATTCGGTCTCCGATATGGCGTCATGGGGGAATTGTGTTTGGTCCGCGTCCACGCAAGTATGGGTATGCTATTCCAAAAAAGAAGTATTACCTCGCGCTGTGTAGTGCGATTTCCGGGAGATTTTCCGATGGGAAGCTGCTGATTGTGGATAGAGTTGAACTTTCTGAGCCAAAGACGAGGCTTTTGGCTTTGGCTCTCAAGGGGCTTGGAAAATATCGCAGGGCTCTTATTGTTGCCAGTGAAGCTGATGATGTTTTAAGGCGTGCAGCTGCGAACTTGTCCGCGGTGACACTTCTTCGTGCTGAAGACTTGAATGTCTATGATATTCTTCGTCATGACTTGATTGTCATTCCTCAGCAGAGTCTTGTTCGTGTCCATGAGTTGTGGGCGCGAGGGGCTCATTCTGAGCAGGGGGAGGCGTAGCATGAGAAAACCAGCCTTTGATATTGTTGTGAGTCCGCTTGTTACGGAAAAGGTTACGGCGTTGCGGGAGAAGTATAATCAAATGACGCTGCGCGTGCGTTCAGATGCTAATAAGGTTGAAGTCAGGCGTGCTGTCGAATCTACCTTGAATGTGAAAGTTGCGAGGGTCAATATTTTGACTGTCCATGGGAAAGTAAAGCGCATGGGGAGGTATCAAAATCAGCGGCCAAGCTGGAAGAAAGCAATTGTTATCCTAAAGCCAGGCGAGAAAGTGGAGCTGTTCGAAGGTGTATAGGAGTAGAGTGTCTCGATCGTTTAAGGTGAGAGATGGCTGCATAGTGGTTAGTTTATGGGCGTAAAGTCATACAGGCCAACCTCTCCTGGTGTTCGTACGAAGACGACTCTGATCTTTGATGATCTTACGAAGAAGCGGCCGGAGCGTTCGTTGGTGTCTGGGCGTGCTCGATCCTTTGGGCGAAACTCTGGAGGAAGGATTACCAGTCGTCACAAGGGTGGTGGGCACAAACGGCTCTATCGTGTTATTGATTTTAAGCGAGATAAGCGTGATGTTCCCGCAAAAGTTATTGCTATTGAATATGACCCGAATCGATCGGCCAGGATCGCGCTTGTGTCTTACCAAGATGGTGAAAAACGATACATATTGTCTCCCCATGGTCTTCAGATTGGGGATGTTGTGATGGCTGGGGAGAAAGCGGAAATCAAAATTGGGTGCTCGTTGCCATTGGCGAATATGCCGCTTGGGGCGGAGGTTCATAATGTGGAGTTGCGTCCTGGAAAGGGTGGTCAGATGGTGAGGAGCGCTGGTGCTGTAGCGAGGCTCGTAGCGAAAGAGTCTAGTTATGTGCTGTTAAAGTTGGTGTCAGGAGAAGTGCGTCGCGTGTTTGGGCGCTGTGTTGCGACTATTGGTCGCGTGGGAAACCTGGACCATGAGAAGGTTAGTATTGGGAAAGCTGGGCGGTCGCGCTGGTTGGGGAGACGACCTCATGTGCGTGGTGTTGCGATGAATCCTGTAGATCATCCACATGGTGGTGGAGAAGGGAAAGCAGGTGGTGGAAATCCTCATCCGGTTTCTCCGTGGGGTCAGCTAAGTAAAGGCTATAAAACTCGGCGCAATAAGAGGACTAATCGTTTTATTGTGACTCGGCGTTCGGGGACGCGATAGTATTCTAAGGAGATAATGCCTCGTTCTATTAAAAAAGGACCATTTGTTGATGCGAAGCTTCTGAAGAAGGTGGAGCAGGCAATGGCAGCGAATGAGAAGAAGATTATTAAGACGTGGTCGAGGCGTTCGACTATTGTTCCTGAAATGCTTGGTTTAACGTTTAGTGTTCACAATGGGAGAAAATTTATTCCGGTTTTTGTTACTGAGAATATGGTGGGACAAAAATTGGGAGAATTTTCTCCGACCAGGCTATTTAAGGGACATGGATCAGGGAAAACGGATAAATCGTCCGGCATGAGAAAGTAGGTTTTTTGTTTGTGATGAAAGTATTAATGCAGGGATGTTTAGGTTATGGCTGAAGCCAGGGCGCTGTTGCGCTATGCCAAGTTGTCCCCACAGAAGGCGAGGCTTGTTGTCGACCTTATTCGTGGAAAAAAAGCTGGAGAAGCGTTGACGATATTGAAGTTTTCTATGCAGCGTCCGGCGAGGATTGTGGGTAAGGTTTTGCGGTCAGCTGTAGCTAATGCAGAGCAAAAGGATCTCGGTGACGTTGATGCTTTAAGGGTGAGTCGGGCGTTTGTTGATGGTGGCCCCGTCCAGAAGAGGTTTCAGGCTAGAGCTATGGGGCGAGGGGCGCCGATCAAGAAGAGGACAAGTCACATTACGGTTGTGGTCTCGCCTGATGATTCTGGCGTAGTTTCTAGAATTCGTTCATCATCGAAAGGCAGAAAGGGGGCCTAGGTGGGGCACAAGACGCATCCGATTGGATATCGCCTCGGGTATACCAAGACGTGGAATTCTCGGTGGTATGCGAAAAAAGACTATAGTGATTTTCTCCATCAAGACATTGAGGTTCGTGATGTGCTCAAGTCCCGTCTCTCTCATGCTGGATTAGCAAAGGTGGAGATTGAGCGGTCGGGGGATCAGATTAGAGTGATTATTCATAGTGCTCGTCCTGGTATTATCATTGGAAGAAAAGGGGCTGAAGTCGATAAGTTAAAGGCGGAACTAGAGCAACGTGTAGGGCAGCAAATTTACATTTCTATCAAAGAGATCAAGAAACCGGAGGTGGAAGCTCAGCTCGTTAGTGAAAATATTGCAGCGCAGCTTGAGAAGAGGGTCGCATTTCGGCGGGCTATCAAGAGAAGTATTGCGTCTGCAATGCGGCTCGGTGCGCAGGGCATCAAGGTTCAGTGTTCAGGACGCCTTGGAGGGCACGAAATTGCACGGACTGAGTGGCATCGAGAGGGACGTGTTCCTCTTCATACGCTTCGTGCTGATATTGATTATGGTTTTGCTGAGGCGAGCACTACTACTGGAAGAATTGGGGTGAAGACTTGGATCTACAAAGGTGAAATGCTTACTGTTCCTCAACTTGAAACTGAGACGCAGTTTCGTATTGGGTAGGTCTGATGCTTGCGCCAAAACGAGTCAAACATCGGAAAGTCCAAAAAGGTCGGATGCGAGGTAAAGCGTATCGCGGGGGAAGTCTGGCGTTTGGGGACTTTGGTTTGAAGGTGTTGGAACCAGGGAGAATCACGGCACGACAGCTTGAGGCAGCTCGTATTGCTATGACGCGCTCTGTGCGGCGCGGGGGGCAGGTGTGGATTCGGATGTTTCCTGATAAGCCTCTTACCAAAAAGCCTGCTGAAACGAGAATGGGAAAAGGGAAAGGGAGCCCGGAGTTATGGGTTGCGGTGGTGAAGCCAGGGCGAATCATCTATGAAATGGGTGGGGTCACAGAGTCAGTTGCTAAGGAGGCCTTTCGGCTAGCTTCACATAAGTTGCCAGTGGCAACTTGTGTTGTTATGCGGCAAGGGTTGTTGTAATTCAATGGATGCCAAAACATTGCAGAATCTTGAACCATTGGAACTTGAAGACAGGGAAAAGGAATTGAAGAAGGAGCTATTTAACTTGCGCTTTCAGCATGTGACGGGACGCTTGGAAAATCCTGCACGGTTTCGCTCTGCGCGACGAGAGCTCGCACGTGTGCGAACTATTTACCTTGAGAAGATTTCGTCGCGGGATGTCTCAAAGGGGACAGGTTGAGACTGATGGCAGTGAGTTCGTCTGAAGTGTCTAACAAGTATAAGTCAGCGCTGGTTGGTGCTGTGGTAGGTACCAGTATGGATAAGACAGTAACCGTCGCTGTTCGTCGGCGCGTTCGGCATGCGCGATATGGAAAGGTTGTCAGTCGGATCACTAAGCTTAAGGCACATGATGAGAAAAATGCTTGTAAGGTTGGTGATCAGGTATCGGTGGTTGGCACGCGTCCGTTGAGTAAGACCAAGCATTGGCTGGTGGTAAGAATTATTCGTTCAATCGAGGAAGGCTCTGGAGTCTAGAGGCGTGGGTAGGAGAGCATGATTCAGAAATTTACCATGCTGGATGTAGCGGATAATTCTGGTGCAAAGAAGGCAATGTGTTTTCATGTATTTGGAGGTTCGAGGCGTCGCTATGGTAGCGTGGGCGACATCGTAATGGTTGCAGTCAAAGAAGCGACGCCGAAAGCTACCGTCAAAAAAGGGGATATTAGTAAGGCTGTGATTGTGAGAACGAGAAAAGGTTTTCATCGGCCTGATGGATCTTCCATTAAGTTTGATCGTAATGCTGTGGTGTTGGTGAATGCGCAGGGTGAACCTGTAGGGACAAGAATTTTTGGTCCGGTTGCACGTGAGTTGCGTAAGAAGAAGTTTGTAAAAATCATTTCGTTGGCACCTGAAGTTCTGTAATGTTTTGAGGGTTGCTATTTGGTGTCAGGGATGCAAACAAAACTTAAGATTCAAAAGGGCGACATGGTAGTGGTGATTGCAGGAAAAGAGAAGGGTAAGTCAGGGAAAGTGCTTTCCGTTATTGAAAAAACGCCAGCCGTCGTTGTTGAAAAACTAAATATCATGAAGAAACATACAAAGCCCAGTCAGCAAAATAGGCAGGGTGGAATTCTGGAGCGGGAAGGGCCGATCCATTTTTCCAACGTGATGTTGTTGTGTCCGAATCCTACCTGCCAGAAGCCTGTTAGGGTTGGGATGAAGCAAGACGAGGATGGACAGCGTGTTCGAGAGTGTCTTGCATGTGGAGTAATCATTGAAAAAGCCTAGTGTCGTGTCTCTTCCTCGGCTTCGGGTGGCCTATCAGAAAACCGTCTTGCCGGCCATGATGAAAGAATTTTCTTATGGAAACCCTATGCAGGTGCCTCGTCTTGATCGGATTGTGCTGAATGTTGGGATGGGGGAGGCGAGTCAAAACATTAAGCTTCTTGAAAGTGCAGTGACTGAACTTGGACTTATTACGGGTCAAAAAGCGGTTATGACTCGTGCTAAAAGCTCTATCTCTGAATTTAAATTGCGGCGCGGGCAACCTGTGGGATGTAAGGTGACACTTCGTGGAGCAAGGATGTTTGAGTTCCTTGATCGCCTAATTAGTATTGCGTTACCTCGTATTACTGACTTTAGAGGTATTTCTCCGCGAGCCTTTGATGGGCGTGGAAATTTTACCTTGGGGATCAAAGAACAATTAATTTTTCCGGAAATATCATACGACTCTGTGGCGTCGATTCATGGTATGGATATTGTCATTGTGACGACGGCAAAAGATAATGATCAAGCGCGCACTCTTCTGCGTTTGCTTGGAATGCCGTTCCGGACAGCATGATAGAATGTGTCGATAAGGCAGGATAGTAGTTATGGCCAAAAAATCTTTATGTCTTAAAGCTCAGCGTGAGCCAGCATTTTCGGTCAGAAAGTACAATCGTTGTCGGTTGTGCGGACGGCCACGTGGGTTTCTGCGGCGTTTTCAAATGTGCCGAATATGTTTTCGTACGTTAAGTCTCCGTGGCCATATTCCTGGCGTGATTAAGTCAAGCTGGTAGCATGTTGGGGAGAATGTTTTTATGAGCATGACTGATCCTGTCGCTGATATGCTAACTCGTATTCGGAATGCGGTTGGCCGTGGCTATTTGGTGGTAGACGTTCCTGCCTCGGTTCTCAAGCGCTCAATTGCAGGAATTCTTCAAGATGAAGGATTTATTGACGGTTTTGGGTTAGTAAGTGATGCTGCTCATCCAACGCTTCGGCTTCGTTTGCGGTATCTAAGAAATGGAGAGCCTATAATTAAAGGGCTTAAAAGGATTAGTAAGCCTGGCAAGCGTGTCTACATTGGACATCGAGACGTCCCAGCAGTGATGGGAGGGGTTGGGATTGCTATTATTTCAACACCTAAAGGCGTAATGACTGGTCAGCGGTCTCGGCGAGAGCGTGTGGGCGGTGAGATTATGTGTACGATATGGTAGGTGACACTCAACATTGGTGGCGTCTATATTTGGAAGACTAGTTATGTCACGAATCGGAAAGGTTCCCATAACCATACCAGATGATGTCCAGTTGAAAGTGGATGGTGATGTTGTTTCTGTGAAGGGACCCAAAGGTGCTCTTTCGCTCAATCTCCCGAGTCATGTTGTAGTAAAGATTGAAGATGGGAAGGCGGTAGTTCACCCTGTGTCTGGTGGGCGACAAGCTAGAGCTCTGCACGGGACAATGAGGGTTCAGGTCAACAATATGGTTGTTGGTGTAACGAAAGGGTATGAGAAGGTTCTTGAAATTCATGGTGTAGGATTTCGCGTGCAGCAACAAGGAAGTACTCTTTCGTTTAGTCTTGGATATAGCCATCAGGTGACGTTCAATCTCCCCAAGGAGATCGAAGCGATTGTTGAGAAGCCAACGGCAGTGACGTTGCGTGGGGCGAGTAAATATCTTGTTGGCCAGACGGCTGCTAATATTCGTGCGTTGCGTCCTCCTGACTCCTACAAGGGAAAAGGAATTAGGTATGCTAATGAAGTCGTCAAGCTGAAAGCAGGCAAGTCAGGGAAAGCAACGAGCTAGAGACTTGAATAGGTGAACTTGTGGGGTTACTGAAAAAAGTTGAGCAGCGTCGGCGACGGCATCGGCGTGTGCGGCGGAAAGTAGTTGGTACTGCAGGGAGGTTGCGTCTTAGTGTTTTTCGGAGCAATAGACATATCTATGCTCAGTTGATTGATGATGCGACAGGGCGGACTATTGTTGCTGCTTCGAGCCGTGATGTTTCTCCGAAAGCTTTGGAGTCAAGTGATGCTACGACCAAGGTCGCTGTTGCCAAAAGCACTGGGTTGCTATTGGCTGAGAAGGCAGCAGCCATGAATATTCGTTCTGCAGTGTTCGATCGTGGAGGTTACCTGTTTCACGGACGGGTGAAAGGACTTGCTGAAGGAAGTAGAGAAGGCGGATTGTCATTTTGACGTGATGAGGTTTTTGTGAAGACTACTCCAGACGATAACAATCTAAAAGATACTGTTGTTTTCATTAATCGCGTTTCAAAAGTGGTCAAAGGCGGGAAGCGCTTCCAGTTCACTGCTCTTGTTGTTGTGGGTGATGGGCAAGGATGGGTTGGTATGGGAAAAGGTAAAGGGAAAGAAGTTACTGGGGCCATTGCAAAAGGTGTTCAGCAAGCGAAAAAAAATCTTTGTAATGTTTTTATTAAAGATGGGACCATTCCCTATATGGTAGATGGATGTTTTGGTGCGGAGCATGTAGTTCTTCGGCCGGCTCCTCCAGGCACGGGTATCATCGCAGGAGGTGCTGTTCGATCGGTGATGGAGCTAGCAGGGATTCATAACGTGACCACCAAGATCATTGGGCGTGGAAATCCTTTTAACGCGCTGCGGGCAACATTGAATGGACTTAGGTCGCTTCGAAATCCTTTACAGGTTCTTCAAGAGCGCAAAGGTGGAGCTTCGGTGGTAGCTGAAGACTCTGGATACGCTGGGGTGGAGGTTGGTCATGGCAAAGAAAGCTGACTCCCCAACTCTTTTAGCGATCACACTAAAGCGAAGTGGAATTGGTTGTCTTCCTGTGCAGCGTCTTGTGTTGCGGGGGTTGGGCTTTCGTCGTTTGCAGCAAACTGTGGTGTGTCCGGATACGCCACAGGTGAGGGGGTTGATTCGTAAAGTGAATCACCTTGTTGAGGTGCAGGACGTATGATGGAACAGGAACTCGCAGAACGACAGCCTCGGATAGAATTGCATCTTCTCAGGCCTGCGCAGGGATCGAAGAAACGATCCAAGCGTATTGGGCGTGGAGTAGGGTCTGGGCGAGGAAAAACATCGGGAAAGGGGCATAAGGGGCAAAAGGCTCGTGCTGGAGGAGGAAAAGGACCTGGTTTTGAAGGGGGGCAGATGCCTTTGGTTCGGCGAATTCCAAAGCGCGGGTTTACTAATATTTTCAAGAAAGAGTACGCGATTGTAAACCTTGATTCGCTTGCGCGAGTTCAAGATCATGAAACAATTACTCCGAGTGTTCTTGCCGAAGCAAACTTGATTCGCAAATCTTCTAACCTTGTGAAGATTTTGGGTGAAGGAACGGTAAGTAAGGCAATGGTTGTGAAAGCACACCGCTTCAGCCGAGTCGCAGTAGAGAAGATTGAAGCCTCTGGCGGATCAATCGAGGTGCTTGAGAAGCGTGTTTGAGCGGATTGTCATAAGCATAAGGAATATTTTCAAGATTCCGGAGCTTCGTCAGCGGCTTTTGTTCACTGTTGCGATGCTTGCAGTGTTTCGAGTGGGTGCCCATATTCCTACGCCAGGGATCAATAATGCCGAGTTGAGTCGGTTTTTGCACGAACAGGGTGGGGCATTGCTTGGATTTTTGGACATTTTTTCTGGCGGAGCCTTGTCTCGCCTGACGATCTTTGCGCTGGGAATCATGCCGTATATTAGCGCGTCTATCATCATTCAACTTTTAACAGTCGTGATTCCGCACTTGTCCAAACTGTCAAAGGAAGGGGAGCGAGGTCGGAAGAAGATTATTCAATATACTCGTTTTGGGACAGTAGGAATTGCTCTCGTCCAGTCTTTTGGAATATCTGTTGGCTTGGAGGGAATGAATGAAGGTGTCTTTGTTCAAACGCCGGGCTGGGCGTTTCGGTTAACGGCGATGATCACGTTGACTGCTGGAACCACCTTTCTTATGTGGCTTGGTGAGCAGATTACTGAACGCGGTGTTGGTAATGGTATTTCTTTGATTATTTTCGCTGGAATCATTGCAGGAATGCCTAGCGCTATTTTCAACACCTATGAACTCTATTCTAGCGGACAACTTAGTCCTGTGTTGCTTGTGGTGCTGGCTGTTGTCATGCTTATAGTGGTTGCTGGAATCGTGTTTTTGGAAAGTAGTCGTCGAAAGATACTGGTTCAGTACGCAAAAAGGATGGTTGGAAAGCGAGTATATGGTGGGCAAAGTACCCATATTCCGCTCAAGATTAACACCGCGGGGGTGATTCCACCAATTTTCGCGTCATCAATCATTGCATTTCCTGCAACGATTGCTGGTTTTGTGCAGGTGCCTTGGATTCAAGCTGCTGGACAACAGTTGGCCCCAGGCTCGCTATTCTACACGTTAGTCTACGTCAGCATGATTATATTCTTTTGTTTTTTTTACACCGCAGTGGTTCTTAATCCCGTCGATATGTCTGACAATATGAGAAAGTATGGAGGCTTTATCCCTGGTATTCGTCCGGGACAGCGAACCTCGGATTACATCTACAAAGTTCTGACGAGAATTACCTTTTTTGGTTCGATCTATTTGGCAATTGTGTGTGTTATCCCTGAGGTATTGATTTATCGGATTGGTTTGCCTTTCTATTTTGGAGGTACGTCTCTCTTGATTGTCGTTGGAGTTGGATTGGATACTGCACAGCAGATCGAGTCACACATGCTCATGCGCAATTACGAAGGGTTTTTAGCAAAAGGACGCTTGCGTGGGCGAAGTGGCTAATTAGGCTTGAGAAACGAGACGAAGCAGGATTTGGCAACATGGTTATTTTGAAGTCAGAGGAAGAGATTCGGTGTATGGCAAAGGCATCTAAGCTTGTTGCGGATGGGTTAACCATGCTGAAATCAATGGTTTGTCCGGGGGTCTTGCCCGTTGATCTTGATAGTGCGGCGGAGGATTTTATTCGAACTCGCGGCGGTATTCCGGCGTTCAAGGGATATCGAGGATTTCCCGCAACCTTATGTGTGTCTGTGAATGATCAGGTGGTGCATGGTATTCCGTTACGTCGTCCTTTGGAAAAGGGGGACATTGTAGGACTCGATTTGGGTGCGATCGTTGAAGGGTTTTATGGTGATTCGGCAGTGACCGTGGCTGTTGGAACGATCTCTGATGATGCACAGCGTCTGATATCAGTAACTGAAGAGTCTTTACATCAAGGGATTGCCAAGGCTGTGGTAGGAAATCGATTGTCCGATATTTCTCACGCGATTCAAACATATGTAGAAGAAGCAGGGTTTTCAATTGTAAGAGAATTTGTTGGTCATGGTATTGGGAGGGATTTGCATGAAGACCCTCAGATTCCTAACTATGGGCTTCCCGGTCAGGGGCCGCGTTTAAGAAAAGGTATGGTGCTGGCAATTGAGCCGATGGTTAATGAAGGGGCTCCAGACGTCCGTGTGCTAGA
Organism: Nitrospiraceae bacterium UBA2166; assembly: GCA_002328825.1. Taxonomy (GTDB): domain Bacteria; phylum Nitrospirota; class Nitrospiria; order Nitrospirales; family UBA2166; genus UBA2166. The sequence goes on from DCWI01000037.1 coordinate 11,330, forward strand.
TGATCAGTGGACGGCGGTGACGAAGGATGGAAGTTTCTCTGCTCATTTTGAACATACTCTTGTGGTTATGAATGGGCAGCCAACTATTTTGACTCAATCATCTTGATTACAAGCGGACAACTTATTCATATTAGCTAGGGATGGCAAAAGAAGGGGTAATAGAGGTAACTGGTATAGTGCAGGAGACTCTTCCCAACGCGATGTTTCGTGTTGAGTTGGAGAAAGGCCATCTTATACTTGCTCATGTTTCTGGGAAAATGAGGATGCGTTTTATTCGGATTTTGCCGGGTGACAGAGTTCAGGTTGAACTTTCTCCATATGACCTTACTCGGGGGCGAATTACCTATCGCATGAGGGGTGACAAATGAAAGTGCGATCATCTGTGGGGCCGATTTGCTCCAAGTGCAAAGTTATTCGGCGGTATGGTGTAGTTCGCGTGATTTGTGTGGATCCTCGGCATAAGCAAAGGCAAGGTTAATTGTGCTTGAGAGGTAGGAAGAGAGTATGAGTTGTGAATGAACGGGGGTGTAGGGATTGAGGTATGGCTAGGATTTCTGGTGTAGATCTACCACGCGAGAGGCCAGTGCACGTTGCTCTTACAGCTATCTACGGGATTGGTCGTTCGGCAGCGCTCCACATCCTTGAGAAAACTGGTGTGCCGATAGGGATTCGTGTGAAGGATCTTGAAGAGCCTCAGGTGCTCAAGATTCGAGATGCTATCGAAAAAACATATCAAGTCGAAGGGGATTTGCGTAGGCAACTTGCTGGAAATATCAAAAGACTTGTTGATATTGGATGTTATCGTGGTCTTCGTCATCGGCGAAATCTTCCGTTGAGAGGTCAACGGACGAAGACTAACGCACGAACGTGCAAAGGGCCGCGAAAGTCCATTGGGCGTGCAAAAAAACCGGTACGTAAATAAGGACAATCCATGGGTGCGCGAAAAGGTAAAAAGAAAGAACGAAAAAATGTTCAGAGCGGGATCGCTCACATTCAAGCATCTTTTAATAATACACTGGTATCCATCACGGATCTCGGTGGGAATGTGATTGTGTGGGCAAGTGCTGGAACCGAAGGTTTTAAGGGCTCCCGAAAAAGTACACCGTTTGCAGCACAGCGCGCTGCTGATGCTGCGGCACGGAAGGCTCAGGAGCATGGGATGCGACAGCTTGACGTGTACGTCAATGGTCCTGGGTCAGGGCGTGAATCTGCGATTCGTGCTCTGCAGGCTTCTGGTTTGCGGATTAATGTGATTCGAGATGTTACTCCAATTCCACACAATGGTTGTCGTCCTTCGAAGCGACGGAGAGTATAAAGATGTTGATGAGGGGTTATGGCTAGATATACTGGATCCATTTGCCGGTATTGCCGGCGAGAATCGATAAAGTTGTTCTTGAAGGGAACGCGTTGTTTGACAGATAAATGCGCTGTTGAGCGACGAAATTATATTCCTGGGCAACACGGACAAAAGAAAACAAGGCGGCGTATTTCGGAGTATAGCCGACAGTTGAGAGAGAAACAGAAGCTGAAGCGAATTTATGGTCTTCTTGAACGACAGTTTGTTTTTACCTTTGAAAAGGCTGAGCGTCTAAAGGGAATGACGGGGGATAATTTGGTTAGTCTCCTCGAACGTCGTCTTGATAATGTTACTTATCGCTTGGGGCTTGCAACCTCTAGAAAGGCTGCTCGTCAGTTGGTCAATCATGGGCATATTATGGTTAATAGCAAGAAGGTTGACATTCCGTCATTTCTTGTGAAGACAGATGATGTGATTGAAGTACGGCTGCGAAGTAGAGAGAACGTGGCGATAAAAGCGTCAGTTGAATCCGTAGAGAGCCGAGGAATTCCGCCTTGGCTTGAATGGGATCACACTCACTTGAAAGGGGCGGTACGTGGGTTGCCAACCAAGGAAGACGCTGCCATTCCTGTTGACGAGCAGCTTGTGGTAGTTTTGTATTCCCGATGATCACCCATATTTTATACCTGTGGAGAGGAACTGACTCATGGTGAAAGAGTTGAAGGGGTTCACTGTCCCTGGGAAAATTGAGATTGAACGAGATACTTTGACATCTCACTATGGAAAGATTGTAGCTGAGCCTCTAGAACGTGGATTTGGAATGACGTTGGGCAATACCCTTCGTCGTGTGATCCTTTCGTCGTTATATGGAGCAGCCGTGACATCGGTGAAGATTGAGGGAGTGCTTCATGAGTTTTCGACTATCCGTGGTGTGACGGAAGATGTGACTGAAATCATTCTAAATATCAAAAGGTTGAGGTTTAAAATCCATACTGATGAACCGAAAACTCTTAGGATCAAGAAAAAGGGCCAAGGCGAGGTCAAGGGAAGTGATATTACTAACGATAGTGGTATCGATCTTCTCACCCCAGATATTCACATTGCCACGCTCGATAAAAGTGCTGCGATCGATATTGCTATGGTGGTGCAGCGGGGAAGGGGCTACGTGCCATCAGAGCGGCAGCAGTTGGATGGTGTGGAGATTGGGGTGATTCCCGTTGATGCTGTTTTTACGCCGACCAAACGGGTAAATTTTCATGTTGAAAATGCGCGCGTTGGTCAGATGACGGATTATGATAAGTTGATTATGGAGATATGGACCGATGGAAGCGTCGATCCTGAAGAGGCTGTGGCAACCGCGGCAAAAATTATTAGAGGACACCTTGATATTTTTATCCCCAAATCCGAACTTGAAACACCTGCAGGAGTTGTTCCTGCGGAAGATGATTCGGTTGAAATAAACAAGTATCTCACACGTAGTGTCAGCGAGCTTGAGCTTTCAGTGCGGGCTGCAAATTGTCTCAAAAATGCCAAGATCAAAACTATTGGAGATCTCGTTCAAAAAACGGAAGGTGAAATGTTGAGGACGAAGAACTTTGGGAAAAAGTCGCTAACCGAGATCAAGGAAATGTTGATTGAGATGGGGTTAGGACTTGGAATAACACCTGAAAAGACACCGAAAAACTAGGTTATCTACAGGCTTACGATAGGACTAGAGTTATATGCGTCACCGCAAAGATGGAAGACAGCTTGGTCGAAATACAGCACACAGGAAAGCCCTCTTTCGAAGCCTTCTTACTGCATTGCTTGATCATGGGCGGATCGAGACGACCTCAGCAAAGGCAAAAGAGTTGAAGGGGCTGGCCGATCGAATGATTACGCTTGGAAAGTCTGGGACGCTTGCAGCGAGGCGAATTGCCTTGGCGCGTGTGTGGAAAAAAAGCGTCGTGGCGAAATTGTTTACTGAAATTGCACCTCGGTTTGTGGATCGATCGGGTGGGTATACTAGGATTATTAAGACACGCAGGCGGGTGGGGGATGGTGCGGAGATGGTTGCGATTGAGCTTGTGTCGCAGGCCGAACACACGTCAGTAGTGGAACAGAAACCATCAACTTAGTTAAGGAGAATGAAAAATGGGATTACGACCGCTCCATGATTGGGTTATGGTCAAGCCGGCTGATGAGTTGGGCCAGTCTGCAGGGGGGATTTTGATTCCAGAGTCTTCTCAGGAAAAACCAAAACAAGGAACCATTCTTGCTGTTGGGGATGGGCGAGAGAAGGACAAGGATGATGAGAATGATCGCAGGCCTAAGTCCAAGGAGAAGGTTGAAAAGATATTTGTGAGGACAATTTTGAAGCCAGGGCAAGTAATTATCTACGACCAGTGGGCAGGCCAAAAGGTTGAATTCGATGGAGAAGAGATAGTTATGGTGAAAGAATCTGAAGTCCTAGGAACTGTTGAGTAGCCCCGCCGACATCGCGTAATATCGACGACCGAACAAGATACTAACTACAGTACAAGCCCAATTTTCTTCATCCCGCGGATGACTTAGCGGGGCTAACTTGCCTTTTTCTCGACAAATCCACTGCGTATGCACCTGGTGCACGCTCGGATGCGTTTTCCTGCTCCATTAATCTTTGCCCGAACAGTTTGAAGATTAATAGCAAATATTCTTTTTGTTCTGTTATTCGCATGGCTTACGTTGTTTCCAACCATCCGTTTTCGCCCACACAAATCACACGCCCGTGCCATCTTATAGCTCCTTGTTGCTTCCCTAAGGGACGGTATGCTATCACAGCTTCGCTATGCTGAGCAAGACGAGTGGAAGTCCAGGATCATGCCTATCTGAGATGCCAATTCAATTTCTTAAAGGAGTTGGGCCAAAAAAAGCTGCCTTGTTTGCACGATTGGGTATTGAAACGGCTGAGGATCTTCTCTGGCATGTGCCTTGGCGCTATGAAGATCGCTCTACACTTTTGAAAATTACTGATCTTTGTCATGGTGAGGAGTGTACTGTGGTCGGGAAGGTTGAAGATTATCGGCTGATTCGGACGAGACGACGTGCCTTCACGATTTTTGAGGTAAGATTTGGAGATGAAACTGGGATGCTCAAAGCGAGATGGTTTAATCAATCGTATCTGCTTAATCTTTTTGAACAAGGCCAATTGGTAATGTTAAGTGGCACTGTTCATAAGGGGCGACGTGGTAAGGCTGAGCCTGAGATGCAAAATCCTGTGTTTGAGATTATAGATGAAGAGATAGATCAGGAACCAATTCATGTTGGGCGTATTGTGCCAATTTATCATGGAACAAGGGGGGTGAGTTCTCGTTTGATACGGGTGCTGATCAATCGGCTGCTTGACCAGTATCTGGGGCGGCTTAGTGATGTGATTCCTCAGAGTATTCGTAAACGTTTGGGACTAACAAATTTTGAAACTGCCATGACAGAAATCCATTTTCCCTTGGAAACTTCTGAGTGCGAAGGTCTGAATTGCGGGAGATCCGTTGCTCATCAGCGTCTTGCTTTTGATGAGTTGTTCCTTCTTGAGTTGGGTATGGGGATGAAAAAAGCAGGAATAAAAAAGAGGGATACTGGTATTACTTTTCAATGTGGAGGTCCGTTGTCCGAGCGCTTTCGGCAACACTTGCCATTCAAACTTATGGATTCTCAAGAATGTGTAATTCGTGAAATTATGACTGATATGGAATCGTCCTATCCGATGAATCGTTTGCTTCAGGGCGATGTTGGATGTGGAAAAACTGTGGTTGCTGCCTTTGCACTGGTGTGTGCGGCAGAATCAAAATATCAATCTGTAGTTTTGGTTCCTACTGAAATCCTCGCAGAACAACATTTCTTGACTTTCCGACGCCTTCTTGAACCGTTGGGGTTGCGGTGCTCGATTTTAATTGGAGGGCAATCGAAAACAGAACGAGGCGAATTGTTGCAAGGCCTTGGTGATGGAAGTATTGCCGTTACGATTGGGACACACGCACTGCTTCACGAAGACGTTGACTTTAAGCGCTTAGGGTTGGTTGTGGTGGATGAACAGCATAAATTTGGTGTACTTCAACGTGCTAGGATTACAGCCAAGGGAATGAATCCTGACATTCTTGTTATGACAGCGACGCCTATACCACGTACGTTGGCACTTACAGTATATGGAGACCTTGATGTTTCAGTTATTTCAACACGTCCACCAGGTCGGCCACCCATTCATACTATACGAGTTTCCGAATTTCAAAGGAGTAAAGCATACCGGTTGATTCTAAATGAATTACAGAAAGCTCGACAAGGTTTTGTGATATACCCGTTGGTTGAAGAGTCTGAAAAAATGGATCTTCAAGCAGCGGCAAGTGGCTTGGAAAAATTAAAAATTGTTTTTCCCGATCACTATATTGGGTTGATTCACGGTCGAATGAAACCGTCAGAAAAAGACGCCGTGATGAACGCGTTCATTGATGGTGAAATTAATCTTCTAGTTGCGACAAGTGTAGTGGAGGTCGGGATTGATATTCCCAATGCGACTATCATGTTGATTGAACATGCGGAGCGATATGGACTAGCACAGTTACATCAATTACGTGGGCGTATTGGACGAGGTGTAGAATCTTCGACGTGTATATTGATGACTGCGGGGAGAGGATCCCCAGAAACTACGAGGCGTTTGAACACATTGGTGAATACTAACGATGGATTTGCAATTGCTGAGGAAGATCTGATGATGAGGGGGCCAGGTGATTTTTTTGGGACTAGGCAGTGGGGGCTCCCTGAACTCCGTGTTGCTAATCTCATTCGAGATGTTGTTTTGCTAGAGAAAGCTAGGACAGAGGCATTTAGAACTCTTGATAATGATCCACATCTTGCTCACCCTGACCATGCTGGGTTAAAAGCAGTACTTTATCGCCGGTGGAAAGGGAAGCTTGACCTTATAGACGTGAGTTAATTTTTGATTGGCGGGCGTTAAAGCATTCTCAATTTTGTTGTGTTTAAAGAGAAATCTTTGAGGCTTGATGTGAGATTTATGCCAAAGGGGCTATGTTGTGATGGCGGAGATAAATCCATTGCTTTCCTGGGCTGAGAGTCAAGTTTTTGCTGGCGGAACCTATGTTCGTGATATTGCTACTATAGCTTATTGCTCTTTCCGTGACTTGTTTCTCTCGTCATCTTTTCGACGAGGAGCGATGATGAGAGTACTGTCACAGCAAATTGTTGTAACTGGTGGTGGTGCTTTTCCTATGGTCACAATCATGGCACTTTTGTTTGGCTCTGCCATTATCATTCAATCTGGAGGAGATGAGTGGTCTGTTGGTGCCGAAAATCTCTTGAGGTTGATGCTGGTTGAAGTGCTGATCCGTGAATTCGGGGCACTTCTCATTGCATTCGTTGTGATTGGATGTTTTGGTGTGCCCATATGTAAGGAGTTGGCCAATCTATGCGTTGAGAATCAGATTAAAGCTTTACGCATGATGGGGATTCGTATTTTAGGTTTTGTTGTGTTCCCGCAGATGCTTGTAGTTGTTGTGGCTATGATATGTCTAATAATTTATTTCTACCTAATTGCGATGATGGGAGGGATTATAGTTTCCACGTTTGTTTTTGGGGAACCAGTTTCCGTGTTTTTCTACACACTTGAACAATCAATCGGTCTAATTGATGTGCTCATCATGTTAACAAAAGGGGTGATATTTGCTTTAGTAGTGGCAGTAATCTGCTGTCACCATGGATTGTTAGTTGAGCATGAGGTGTCAGGGGTTTCTCAGGCTACGATGCATGCGGTAATGGGTTCAGTAATTGTATGTGTGTTGATAGAGGTACTGTTTATTTTGCTTCGGAGCGTGTTTTTTTCATGAGGAGGGAGTTTGCAATTGAGTTTTGTCAAGTTGGTGTGACTAGTGAGGGTGAAGAGAAGGTCAGGAGCCTCACGTTTGGTATTGGTTGTGGGGAGTTCGTGGTATTTGTAGGGCCACGCGGAGCGCGGAAAAGTCTATTGCTTGAGCTATGCGGTGGTATAATTTCTCCTTCTCAAGGTGTCGTTAAGACTCTAGGGGTAGATTTAACGAGGACCAGTCGGACTGAACAGAGCCTCCTACGACGACGGATTGGCATGGTGTTTCAGAAGCCAGCACTTCTGAACAATTTGACAGTGTTTGAAAATGTTGCGTTACCTCTTCATTACCACACTGTACTTGACAATGATGCAGTGCACGGGAAGGTGATGGCGAGGTTATCGGAGCTTGGGATCAGTCTTTATCGTGATCTTTTTCCTACTGAGATTACTCATGGGAAGTCAAAGTTGGTCGCACTTGCAAGAGCTCTTGTACTTGGTCAAGAGCTTATTCTTATTGATGATCCATTTGCAGGGCTTGATGATGGGAATGTGATGAGGCTAACGTCAATTTTTGAGCATTATCAGGCTGAGGGCAGGGTTACTATTGTTGTTGCGATGAGCAATCCTTCTCATCTTCTTCATATGGCAAACCGAGTAGCATTGGTTTTGGATGGGCGTATTGTTGAGATGGGGAGTTTGACAGAGGTATACAACAATGTTGATGAAGAGAGGGAAAGAGCATACGTGACATGGGAAGATAAAGTGTGTGCTAGGTAGGATGGGTTTTCAAGTAAACTTTTTCTAATCCTTCTTGAGTAGACTTGTAGTGTGTCATTTATGTTGAAACAAGGCTTGAAAAAGAACGAGGCGTAGCATTTTTCTCTTGGTATGGAAAATTTCTGATGGTGCTACGGATGTTTTCGGGAGCCATCACTAGGTAAAATTAACAAGATGGTAAAACACGTTCAGTAGATGCGTTCAGGAATGGATAGTCCATCTTGATATTTATCGATGTCGTATGATTGCAACAAGTAAAAGGGTCCATGAGGCAATAAATGCGGCCCCTCCGATTGGTGTAATTGCTCCTAGCCATCGTGTTGATGTAAGGCTGAGGGTATATAAGCTTCCAGAGAATATGACGATTCCAAAGAACATCAACCAACCCGCTAATTTGATGATGGTCTGTCCAGGAAATTGATGTGAAAATAGGCCTATGAAGAGTAACCCTAGGGCGTGGTAAAATTGGTACTGAACGGCTGTTTGGTACACTGTAAAAAGATCTGGGGCCATCCATAATTTGAGACCATGCGCGCCAAACGCGCCGAGGCCCACCCCGGTTAGTGCGTTGACGATCCCTAAGAGGAAAAAAACCTTTGTAGTACTTTGCAACAGAAACACCTCCGATTGTCTGAATAGTCAGACTCGTTGTCCGGGTTGATCTCTTTATTTTGTACGCCGCCATGGGAGACAGTAGGACGGAGTAGAACTTATTCTGGGACAATTCGTCAAGAGTTAACTGTAGGCGTTTGCATTGGTGAAGTCCAAGATATTCTGACAGCTCTTGGTAGCTCTGCACTAAATTCACATACATATATATTGTTTTGTATCTTAAGAAGAGAACCCCTATTGCGTCTGCCTCAAAAAAACTAGATACTACAAAAATGAATGCTGGTTTCGTGAATCGAGCTACAGTATTGTCGACTAATGGGATGTCTGGATTGCGTTTTTGTGAACGTAATGGCAGGTTGCAGTGCTAGTATCTACGGCCGCGTTACCCTTCCTGGGATTTGGGTTTGTGTTGGGGCTTAAGCATGCTCTTGATGGGGATCATATTGTTGCGGTGTCAACTGTTGTCACCGAAAATCGTAGTGTTATGCGCATGTCTTTGGTTGGGACTTTCTGGGGCATTGGTCATACGGTCTCCTTGTTCCTAGTCGCAGTGCTTGTACTTGCCTTTGAGGTGACATTGCCTCCGAGGTTTTCCATTTTTGCAGAAACTATTGTTGCGGTCATGCTGACTATTCTCGGTGCTGACCTTCTCAGGAAAGTGGCTATGAAGGGCATCTCCAGCACACCATTCCATTCCGTAGAAGAGTCTGTGAGTTGCGCTCGTAAACCGTTATTGATTGGTATTGTCCATGGGCTTGCTGGCAGTGCTGCGTTAATGCTTATGGTTGTTGCAACTATGCCATCAATGTTCCATGGCCTCGTTTATGTCACCGTGTTTGGATTGGGGACGATCGGAGGTATGTGTGCCATGAGCGTTTTGATGGGGCTTCCTCTGGCGTTGGGTGGGAAGCGAATCGAGGCGTTTGGCGAAACTATCAAAGTTGTGGCCGGCCTCTTGAGTATTGGTTTTGGCATTGTATTGGGATGGTCAATCAATAAGTCGGGTGGATTGCTATCATGAGAAAAAAAACTTAGGGTTTTGAGTTGACGCCGTTTCGCATTGCACAGGCTCAAATTAATTGTACCGTTGGAGACCTTACTGGAAACACGGAGAAAATCTGCCAGTCGATTCAGCAAGCCCGATCGCTAAATGCTGATATCGTAAGCTTTCCAGAGTTGGCTATTACAGGGTATCCCCCTGAAGATTTGGTCCTCAAGCCACAGTTTATTGCAGACAACATTGATGCACTTCAAGTTATTGCTGCTGAAGCGAAAGGGATTGTGGTTATTGTGGGATTTGTTGATAAAGTCAATGGATTATATAACGCTGCAGCCATATTGTCGCAAGGAAAGGTACGCGGTGCTTACCACAAGCACCATCTTCCAAACTATGGAGTGTTTGATGAAAAAAGGTATTTTCGTTCAGGTCGTGATCTACATATCATTGAGGTAAACGGTGTCTCAGTGGGGCTTAGTATTTGTGAAGATATGTGGACACAGCGCGGTCCTACTCGTGTGCAGACGTTGGCAGGGGCGACCGTAATTATCAGTATTAATGCCTCTCCCTATCAGATAGGAAAGCTTGATGAGCGAGAGCGCATGCTTCGAACTCGGGCAACGCGAAATCAGGTAATTATTGCGTTCAATAACATGGTTGGGGGACAAGACGAGTTGGTGTTTGATGGATGTAGCATGGTTATTGACCATGAAGGGCGTCTTCTTGCTAAGGGGAAAGCATTTGAAGAAGATTTAGTCGTTGTCGATCTAGATATTCAAAAAGTAGAGGAGTTTCGAAAACAGAAGCAATCGCGTTTACATAAATCTTCACCTCGAACTCAATCTGTTACACGTATCCTCTGCTCATTCGAGCCTTATGTTGGCAAGCGCATAAAGGTGTTACCTAAGTTTGGACCGACATTGACAATACTTGATGAAATATATCAAGCGTTGTGTCTTGGGATTTACGATTATGTGCACAAGAATGGTTTTTCAAAAGTGGCTATTGGGTTGAGTGGAGGAATTGATTCCGCTTTGACTGCTGCTTTGGCCGTTGACGCTTTAGGTTCACGGCAGGTTCTGGGTGTATTTATGCCATCTCGGTATACGTCATGTGAAAGTCGTTTTGATGTTGAATCTCTGGTTCATAATCTAAACATCAATTTACGAACGATTTCAATTGAAGAAGCGTATACAGCTGTACTCAATATGCTCTCCGAAGAATTTCAAGGAACGACACCAGGTACTACTGAAGAAAATCTTCAAGCGAGAATTCGTGGGGATGTTCTCATGGCCTTGTCAAACAAGTTTGGTTGGTTAGTACTTAGTACGGGCAATAAGAGCGAGATGAGTGTGGGATATGTGACACTTTATGGGGATATGGCTGGAGGGTTGTCAGTGCTCAAAGATGTTCCAAAAACAATGGTTTATAACCTTGCACGGTTTCGCAATGAGATTGCTTCAAACGCTATGATTCCTGAACATACTATTCATCGGGATCCGACGGCCGAGTTGCGCGATGATCAGAAGGATCAAGATGTTCTTCCGCCGTATGCCATCTTGGATCAGATCTTGGAAGCATATGTCGAAGGGAATCATGCTATGAGTGAAATTGTCTCGATGGGATTTGATGCATCGACTGTTGGTCAGGTTGGTCGGATGGTCGATGAGTGTGAATATAAGCGAAGACAAGCTCCGGTTGGAATTAAAATTACCTCTTGTGCGCTTGGTAGGGACAGGCGAATGCCTGTGACCAATCGATATCAGGAAACCTAGCAGGATGGTGGGAAAAATAGTGGTGTTATCTTTAAGGTGCTGTTTCTTGTATAGTTAGTGTACCAACCGAACTTGAAGCTTACGAAAGACCTTCTGAATAATGGACCAAAAAATACTTGAGTTAACTGCGCTGTATGAAATCAGTAAAGCGTTTGCGTCTTCGCTTGACCTGAAGGTTGCGTCAAACAAGGTTATGGATATTTTATCTTCAGTTCTTGGGATGCGCCGTGGAACGCTCACTTTACTTCATCGGGAGACTGGAGAACTGGTTATCGAAGTGGCACATGGTTTGACATCGGAGGAAAAAAAACGTGGCCACTATCGAGTTGGGGAAGGAATTACTGGAAAGGTGATGGCGACCGGTGAGCCGATGGTTGTGCCTGATATTGGTCAGGAACCACTCTTTCTCAATCGGACGGGTGCTCGAGGAGATATTGAGCACGAGAATATTGCATTTCTTTGCATGCCGGTAAAGGTATATGGAGATACGATTGGGGTTTTGAGTGTCGATCGACTCTTTGATGATCAGACGATGTTGATAGATGATGATTTGCGCGTGCTGACGATTGTCGCCGGGCAGATTGGTCAAGCGGTCAAAGTTACTGAGATGGTCACTCAAGAGCGGCAGCGTCTCATTGATCGTAATCAACGGCTTGAACATGAACTTCAGAACAAGTTTCATCTTCGTAATGTTGTTGGTCATGATCGTAAGATGGAAGAGGTCTACGAATCGGTTGATCGGGTTGCGGAGACACGGGCTACGGTGCTGATTCGAGGAGAGTCTGGCACGGGTAAAGAATTGATTGCTCGAGCTATCCATTATGGAAGTGCGCGCGCTGGGGCACCTTTTATCAAGGTGAATTGTGCCGCGATTCCTGAATCGTTGTTGGAGAGTGAGTTGTTTGGGCATGAGAAAGGGGCGTTTACTGGTGCGATTGAAACTCGAAAAGGCCGTTTTGAACAAGCCCATGAAGGAACCCTTTTTCTCGATGAGGTTGGGGATCTTCCCTTTGCATTGCAACCAAAGTTTCTACGGGTTCTTCAGGAAATGCAATTTGAACGTGTTGGAGGGAGCTCAACAATCTCAGTTGATGTTCGTATTATCGCGGCAACGCATCGTGACCTCGAGCGTTTACTGCGGGATAATATGTTTCGCGAGGATTTATACTATAGGTTAAATGTTGTTCCAATATATATACCGCCATTGCGAGAGCGCATTGCTGATATTCCATTGCTCATTGAGCATTTCTTGCAACGTTTTAATACGGAGCATGGAAAATCTGTTGAATTTTCACAGGATGCTGTCGAGGTAATGGTTCAACATAAGTGGCTTGGGAATGTGCGCGAACTTGAAAATTGTCTTGAGCGTGCGGTAATCATGACTCGAAATAAGGTGATTGATGCAAAAGGCTTGGGGGGGTATATGAACCTCTTGCTGCATTCTGACCTTGTGGTAGCAACTGATATAGAGAAACAGCCTCACGATTATTCGTTGCCTGGAAGCGTTCGTGCCATTGAGCGTGAGCAAATCTCTGAAGCGCTTCGTGAATGTGGGGGAGTCAAGGCGAGAGCAGCCAAGCTGCTTGGTCTCACCAAGAGGCAGATCGGATACAAAATACAAAAGTACAACATTGAATAGTGTCATACAATTATGATCTATGTGAAACATTTATGTCGTCATTGTTGTCGTTTTTGCCATATTTTGACACTCTAGAATAACTCCTAACTATTTGAAAAGTATGATGATTGTACATAAAGTGGATTTTCTTGACCATAGCATAGCAATTGCTTCTATTAGAGTACATCGTCGCTCTGGGTATCAGCTAGGATGAGATCTTGCTGTTGGACGAATATGGGTGCATTTAAGGGTGCGTGGGGGTTTGTGCGATTGATATTGGTGTCTGTTTTGGGATTGCTGCGGGCATGTTCTGCTACATGGCAGTTTTCTTGAAGGCTAAACTAAGGTATGATGGCACTTGTAATGTTGTAGCCATTCAGAGGTTGGGGGATCTGGACGGCGACTTCCACCAGAGAGACTCTTTGCGAATCCACTGTTTTTCTTTCCTCTGGGATGTTTTTGGCGAGTATCATGTGAGTGTCTAATCCTTGGTGCTGGTATGACTTCAGGCACTAGAGGCAAGAAGATTGGAATAGAAACATAAGATGCAGCTGCGCAATTAGGAGGCGGAGAGATCCATGAAGCTAATCCAAGCAGTGATCAAACCATTTAAATTAGATGAAGTGAAGGAAGCGCTTGTTGACATGGGTGTTTATGGAATGACCGTGTCTGAGGTTAAGGGGTTTGGACGTCAAAAGGGGCATAAAGAGACGTATCGTGGTTCGGAGTATACGATCGAGTTTGTTCCAAAAACTCGGCTTGAAGTGGCCGTTCCTGATGATAAGGCGCAGTTAGTGCTTGATACGATCGTGAGGGCTGCAAAAACGGGGACGATTGGTGATGGAAAGGTCTTTGTGACTAATTTGGAGAATATTGTGCGTGTAAGGACTGGAGAGACCGGTTCAAATGCCTTATAGCTATTGGCATCGACATGGTCGTAGACACTCCACTTAAGGAGCAGATTTTAAAAAAACGCTCGGATATTCGAGCAGCCCACCAGAATGGCGCAAGTGGCCAAGGGGTGTCCTCGGCTTTGGCTGCGCTTTCCGAAGATATTATTGAGCAGTTGTATCGGGTGGCGTTGGAGGAATTAGGGACGAACGCAATCCACCAACTCTCGGAGCGAATTAGTCTGGTTGCTTTGGGGGGATTCGGACGTGGTGAAGTGTCTCCACATTCTGATATTGATCTCATGTTCCTCTATCGTGGAAACCCTGTTGATTTGGTTCAATCGTTTTCTTCCATGCTTCTTCGGAGTCTTTGGGATCTTGGGTTTCATGTTGGGCATAGTGTGCGTACGATTGATGATTGCATAGCTCTTGGAAAATCAGATGTTCCTACAAAAACGGCGTTGATGGAATCTCGATTTCTGATTGGGAGTGCTTCATTATTTCGTGCGTTTCATGAGAAATTTGAAAAACATGTTACTACCCTTCGGGTTGATGAATTTCTGGTTAGGAAAACACAAGAGCGATATGAGGAATATAACCGCTATGGTAGATCAGTGTATACACTGGAGCCAAATGTCAAACGGAGCAAAGGCGGGTTGAGGGACATTCACCTCATTCAGTGGGCAGCATTAGCTAGATATCGAATTGCGACGTTGGAGGCTCTTTACCATAAAGCTTTTTTGTCTAGTAAGGATTTTCAATCGCTTAATCAGGCGAGAGAGTTTTTGTGGCGCGTAAGGGCCGAGTTACACTTTCATGCTAGGTCTGCACAGGATATTCTGACTTTTGATGAACAAATACGTCTTGCCAAACTGTTTGGTTTTACCAGCAAACCTCCTTTACTAGAGGTTGAGTGTTTTATGCAGCAATATTACCGACATACTACGGCTGTGGCTGATATCAGTGCGCGGTTTGTAAGGCGGTGTCGCCCTAGGTCAGTGTGGGATCGCTTGGGCAGTCTGCTTCCATCGCGACGACCGGAGCGAGGGTTTTTGGTTAAGAATAATCATCTAACCATCGATCCTGCATTTCGCGGTGAGGTGATGAGTAGTGGCACCATGCTAATGCGCCTGTTTTTTATTTCGGTGCGCGAAAACATTCAGATTTCCGACGATCTTCTTGAGAATTTGTATGTCCAAATCGATGGAATGACTCAGGAAAAGTTTACTGATCCCAAGGTCAATGAAATGTTTCTTCATATTTTATCAGGGCCCCACAAGATTATTGAGGTGCTTGATTTGATGCATCGTGTTCATCTATTGGAGAAGATCATCCCGGCATTTGGATTGGCTCGTGGGTTAATGCAGTTTAACCAATATCATAAGTATACGGTTGATGAGCATAGCCTTCGGGCTGTGGCGTGTGCCGAAGCATTTGCAAAAGATCCACGAGAGTCGAGGGAGCGATCGGATTTATCTCAAGTTTATCGTGATATCCGTCGGAAAGATTTGCTCCATCTTGCGTTGCTTTTGCATGATCTTGGGAAGAGCTCGAAAGGGGATCATAGCCTAATTGGGGGAAAGCTTGCTCATGAGGCATCTCAGAGGCTCGGGCTGGATGGTCATGAGACTACTCTGTTGGTTTTTTTGGTCGAGAATCATCTTTATATGTCCCATATAGCGCAGCGGAGGGACTTATCTGATCCCAAAGTTATCCAAAACTTTGCCAAACAAGTGGGTACTCCGGAAGTGTTGAAGAAGTTATACGTGCTAACTGCAGCAGATATTGCAGCAGTAGGGCCAGGGGCGTTAACCTCTTGGAAAAAGGACTTACTCACTGAACTGTTTCTTCGGACTCTTGATGCTGTGGCGGGTGCTGTTACCGTCTCTGATGATCGTAACTCTAAACCTGTCCGTTTGGTTATGGCAAGACTTGCTGAGGTAGTCCCTGTGTGGTGGGATGAGATGAGGCTGGAATTTTCTCACGAGAGTTGTTGGGAGAAATGGGTGGAGAGTCAAGCAGCAGTCACACCAATTACCTATCTGCTCTCAACTTCTTATGAGGTTATGATGTCGCACTTTCGCCAGATTATTCGAATTCGGTCTGGGGAGGTTGTGGCAAAGGGTGTGTTTGATGAGAATCGTGGATATCTTGATATCACGGTGTACGCGTTTAATGATTTGACGCCACAGATATTTTCAAAAATTGCTGGTGCAATGGCAATGAATGGTCTCCAAGTGCTTGGTGCAAGGATTACAACGAGAGAGGATCACCTTGTCATTGATCAGTTTAATGTGATAGACCCTGATTTTTCAGGAGTGCCTCCTGCATATCGATTAGAGGAAATCGAGTCAACTGTATGTCGAGTGCTTACGGGAGAGATTTCATTAGAAATGTTGATGAGAAAAGAGGGTTGGCATTCTGGGTTTCGTTCTCTTCCTTCTAGTGGTGAGGAGCCAAAGGTAGAGATTGATAACGAGTCATCGGCCTGCTTTACTATCATTGATATCTTTGCAGATGATCAACAGGGTTTGTTGTATGTGATCGCAAACGCGGTTTCCGAGATGGGATTGTCTGTCCATTCGGCCAAGATCTCGACAAAACTAGATCAAGTTGTTGACGTTCTATATGTCTCAGATTCCGCAGGCCAGAAAGTTGTTGACGTTGATCGCTTACAGGGAATTCGGACATGCCTACTGACAGATATTCGTCAATTCAGTGCGCGGCATCAATCCGTATCAGCCGCATGAGTAGAAAACATTGATTAGCAAAGGCTCATCTCATTTAAAAAGGGGGAGGAAATGACTAGTAAAGAGGTTCTTGACTTGGCAAAGAAACACAAAGTGGAAATTGTGGATGTTAGGTTCTGCGATTTTCCTGGCCAGTGGCAACACTTTTCGATTCCAGTCTCTGAGCTATCGGAGGACACGTTTGAAGAAGGACTTGGTTTTGATGGATCCAGTATCAGGGGATTTCAGACCATCGATGAAAGCGATATGTTGCTGATGCCAGATCCGAACTCCGCTTTTCTCGATCCGTTTACGGAGCACACAACACTCAACTTGATTTGCAATATTAAAGATCCGATTACTGGACAGGCCTATTCGCGAGACCCTCGTTTGGTGGCCCAGAAAGCTGAAAAATATCTTAAGGATACTGGGGTGGCTGATATAAGCTACTGGGGGCCTGAAATTGAATTTTATATTTTTGACAGTGTGCGATTCAATCAAACCTACAACGAAGGTTTTTATCACGTAGATTCCGTAGAGGGGTTTTGGAATTCTGGGGATGCTACACAACAGAATCTTGGGCATAAGCCACGATACAAAGAAGGCTATTTCCCTGTGTCTCCGGTGGATCATTACCAAGATCTTCGTTCGGAGATGGTTACAGTTCTCCAAAAGGCCGGAATCACGGTTGAGGTTCAGCATCATGAGGTTGGTACGGGTGGTCAGGCGGAGATCGATATGCGATTTGGTACGTTGACCGCGATGGCTGATAACGTTCTGAAATATAAATATATAGTTAAGAACGTTGCAAAGCAGCGTGGAAAAACAGTTACTATGATGCCCAAGCCGTTGTTCATGGATAATGGAACCGGGATGCACGTTCACCAAAGTCTTTGGAAGGGTGGCAAGAATCTTTTCTTTGACCCAAAGGATCCGTATGCATTGCTCAGTGATACTGCACGTCATTATATTGGAGGAATACTTTCCCATGCCTTGGCGCTGTGCGCATTTATCGCACCCACGACAAATTCCTATCGGCGGCTTGTTCCGGGATATGAGGCTCCGATTAATCTGGCCTACTCCAAACGCAACCGTAGTGCCTGTGTTCGTATTCCAATGTATTCTAAGAACGAAAAAGCTAAGCGTATTGAATTTCGGTGTCCAGACCCAAGTGCAAATCCCTACTATGCTTTTTCTGCGATGCTGATGGCTGGGCTTGATGGGATTGAGAAAAAGATTGAACCTCCAGCTCCGTTGGATAAGAACATTTATGACTTGGAACCTGAAGAAAAGGCAAAGGTAAAGTCGGTAGCCGGCTCGCTTGATGAAGCTTTGGATAATTTGGAAAAGGATCATGCTTTCTTGTTGAAAGGGAATGTATTTACGCAGGATGTGATTGACACTTGGTTAGACTATAAGCGAACCAACGAAGTGGATGCTATACGCTTGCGGCCACACCCACACGAATTTGCTCTTTACTACGATATCTAATCCGTCTCCTTTGTCCCTATCCGCATATCATACGGGTAGGGGCAAAGTCACTATGGTTCATATATTTCCCGTGTAGATCATGTTTTTTTCTTTGCTGCGATTGCATGTCATGTGACGTTAGATTTTTCTGAGCAAACACATTATGCCACGTGAGTTGATTGCCAAGTATCAATTATCTGGGGTTGACGAACGTGATCGAGGCTTCAGTCGGCAGGTACGCCTAGACTATGACGATGGCAAGTATATAGCGTCATTGAAGTATGAAAAAATATTTGTCGAAACAGATGGATCTATGGATGAAGGCTCTGCTGTAGAGGAACTTGTACGGACACTACATCAACTGGGGTATGTTCAGTTGCAAACTCAACGGAGCTTCTCTGGAATGACTTATCTTGGTACTCACGGGCCTTGTGTTGAGTATCCTGATTCTGAGCGACTGAAACAAATCAATGTGGGGAGTGGTATCTTTGGATGGATACGTCATATTCTGACACACTCATAAGAAAAATTTCGTGATCCTCAACGAAACTGACAAAGGATTTAAGGGTAAACGTGTGGTGGCTTTTGAAAGTCGGATGGCTGATCAGATGCGGACATTAATTGCAAGATTTGGGGGTGATCCGTTTGTTGCGCCGTCGATGCAAGAAGTTTCTCTTGACAACAATAGAGATATTGTCGAATTTGGTGAGCGGTTACATTCTGGACAGATTGACCTCATTATTTTTCTGACAGGAGTGGGGATACGAAAAATGATTGGGGTTCTTGATGTATATTGGACTCGGGATCAAACGGTGAACACTTTGCGAAAGCTTTCCCTTATCACTCGTGGACCAAAGCCGGCTCAGGCACTACGTGAAATTGGTCTCCAGCCAACCATCAACGTGCCTGAACCAAATACGTGGAGTGATATCCTGAGTGCTCTTGATGGACAGAGCCTAGAAAGAAAACGTGTTGCAGTCCAAGAATACGGTGCCTCAAATTTTAAATTGCTTCAAGGGCTTCGAGATCGTGGTGCAGTGGTTGATGCGGTGATGGTCTATCGGTGGGCTTTACCAGAAGATCTCAACCCGCTAATGCAAGCCATTGATGAATTAGTAAAACACACGGTTGATGTGGTCTTGTTCACCAGTGCTGTTCAAGTGGATCATCTGTTGAAAGTTGCAGAATGGAATAGTCTCGCTAATGACGTGAAACGCGCGTTTAGACGTATGATGGTTGGATCAATTGGCCCCGTGGCATCTGAGCGGATTCGCGCACACAGTCTTTCAGTTGATTTTGAGCCAACTCATTCTAAAATGGGAATATTCGTGAAAGAATCCAGTGAACGATCCGAAGACCTTATTTTGATAAAGCGCTCAAAATCCCTCACGTAGATTGTAGAGTAAAACATCCAGCAAATAAACCGAATGGGATACTGGCATGGTTGAAAAAAAAGCGATCGTTACTGGATTAAGTGTATTGGCGGGGTTGGTGACCGTCATCATTGTTCTACGCGTGTTTGATGGAAGTCCTCCAAACGTCACCTTTTCAATGCCGTTTGACGTGGTTGGCTCGAAAACCACGTTGAGACTTCATGTTGAAGATATGCGTACTGGGCTGAAATCTGTTTCCGTGACTATTGAACAGGGTGGGGAACGTTACGTGATTGCAGACAAGAAATTTGAAGATCCTCGGTGGTACACAATATGGAAGGGCGGATCAGAGAAACAGTTTACTCTTGATCTTATTCCGTATGCTAATCGTGAAATTCCGAGGAAAGAGGGAGATGCGACACTGATTATTAGGGCAGAGGATTACTCGTGGAGGCATTTGTCGAGAGGAAATCGTCAAGACGTTGTACATGAGTTTCGTGCGAAATTTCGTGCGCCTCGATTGGAGAGACTTTCGGCACATCATGTGATTAACCAAGGTGGAGCAGAACTTGTACGGTACAGGGTTTCGGGTGATGCCGTGCATCATGGGATTGAAGTTGAAAAATTGTTTTTCCCCGGGTATCCCGTTTCTAAAAATGATGGTTACTTTGCTATGCTGGCTTTTCCGTTCACTGAAACAAAGCACATCCCAATTTTTCTCGTTGCGAGGGATGAGGCGGGGAATCAGAGTAAGATTCCAGTGTCATATGATCTTGTGAAAAAAATATGGCGACAACGACAGATTAACATCGATGATAGATTTATTGATCGTACTGTTCATCCGCTTATTGCACAAAGCGCTGATATTGACGAAACAGGACATCCTGTTAGTGATTTTCTTGCGGCAAACACGACGTTGCGGAATATCACAAACCAACGGCTTGCTGAGATTGTAAAAGATACTCGTCCTCAACAATTGTGGAGTGGTGCTTTTTTGCAGCTGTCAAATTCACAAGTTCAGGCATTGTTCGCTGATCGGCGTGATTACTACTACAATGGGGAAAAGATTGATACAAAAGATCACCTTGGATATGATTTGGCGGCAACGCAAAACGCTCCAGTGGAGGCCGGCAATACGGGTGTCGTGATCTTTGCGGGAGATCTTGGCCTTTATGGCAATAGTGTCATCATTGATCATGGCTATGGGTTACAGTCCTTATACGGACATCTTGCATCGTTTACAGTGGGACTTGAGGAAGAAATTGTAAAAGGGGAGATCGTGGGATACACGGGATCAACTGGAATGGCTGGAGGCGACCATCTTCACTTTAGTATGTTATTGCATGGGCAGCAGGTCAATCCGATTGAGTGGTGGGATCGTCGGTGGGTTAAACTGCACATTGAAGATCGTCTGTAACTACTTAGGGCGATTTTTTTCTTCAGCAACAGCGTTGCTATGGCGATTGCATTCTCACGTATCTCACGATACGTTTTGGTCCTACACTACTATGTCTTGGCAAACATTAACTCGGTCTGAGTAGAGGTGTGAGATGAGTGGTGGGATCGTGGAAGTTGTCGAAGGTCTAAGGTGTGACTGGGTGATGATTCGAGCGGAAGTGCGACAGTCGTACAAAGATTTTTATGAACTCCAACCGGGTGGAGCAATTGCAATGGATCTTGGTGCATCAGGATGGATACTTGAAGTCCAGCCTGATGCACGGCTCTTGTGTCAGGTTGGAGTGGATATGGAAGAACTTTGCACACTGCTTTCTGGAAATACGACTGAAGATCTCTCTTTGGATGAACTGCAGCGTGTGGCAAAGGATCATCTGAGACCCTCAGTTCGACGGTACAAGTCAAAATTAGTTGAGGGGGATTTCAAGAAAAGATGGAGGTTGAAGAAGAGTTTATAGCAATTGCCTTTGAACGATTGGTAGACTTTCAGAATTTTTCCGAGATTCACAAGATAATTTCGTGGTGCCGAAAAGTTATTGTTTAATGTGTTTTGAATTATGATGAGTAGGGATGAAGTGAAAAACAAAGACTTGGATGACGTTATTTGGACAGAAGCTGCGCTGGAGCGTATGCAGCGCGCACCAGTTTTTCTTCGTGGTATGGTGAAACGGTTGGCCGAGAAAAAAGCAAAGGAGCTTGGCCGGCCAGAGATCACTGAGGATCTATTGACTCAATTCAAGGAACAGATGATGGGAGGCATGGGAGGGGCTGTAGGCATGCAAGAGGCGGCGATGGCAATGGAATCCGGAACCCTCCCGTGGACTGCTGAAGCAAAATCACGTCTTGAAACAGTTCCAGCGTTTATGAAAGAGATGACCAAGCGTATTGCTGAGGATGTGGCTCGAGAACATGGCCATATGGAAGTCAATGTTGAGTTGCTGAAAAAAGTAGAAGATCTTGGTGGTGATAATAATCAAGATATGCCACTTTTGCCGATCGAGTGGACTGATGGCTCGCTTGCGATGCTTGCAAAAAAAGTTGAGCAGTCACCAGATATCGCGAAGGAATTTGTGGTAGATATGCTGAAACGTGATACCGAAGAAATGGCTCGTGAAAATGGACTTACAGTAATTGATGAGGCGGCGTACATTGCAGTGTGGGATGCTCCTCAAAGAGCAGTTTTGTGGAGTGATGAAGCGTGGAAACGACTTCTCACATCACCAGACTTTGTGCGAAGTGGGATAAGGAAGGCTGCGGAACGTCGTGCCAGGAAACTAGGACTCAAGGAAATTGATTCGGCCCATCTCACCACCTTTAGAAATGAAGCTATGATGAAAGCGGTGAGGCGGATTCGTTCACTCGGCTACAAGGAACTAACCTTTGATGCGTTTGAAAAGGCGCTTGAGAAAACTAAACGGCTAAAAGGTAACCCTCAAGCTGAGAAACGGCTAGAAGAAATCAGGGAATATATGAAAGAAAAACCTCATGTCGGGGTGTTAGGTGAGGAACTTATGACGAGTTTCAGAAAATATCTTGCAGGTGAGGGTACGCTTCCTCCTCGGTAGTTACCGGCGAAATCCATCCTTCTGTTTCAATACATCATGTAGCAGATCGTCTGCAAGCTTGGCCGCTTTCTTTTTTCGTTTCCAATGTCGATGGACAAGGCTAAACGCATACCAGCATAGGATAAGAAATGCGATCCATATCAGTTCGCTCATCCCACGAATTGTAAGGATTTTTTTTCCCCTCGGCAAGGGTAGATGAAGGTGGGATCTTGGCATCAGTAAAGAAGAATTGTTCATGTGAATGTTTGCTTCCCGATCAAGTGATGTTACAGAACAGCAATGTGTAGTCTGCGTTTTGAGAGTTATGATGCTAGCAGGTAGATTTGAAGAATGGTGATGGCGATGGCAAATGTTCTCATTGCAGGTTGTGGGTATGTTGGGATTCCTTTAGGAACGTATTTGGTAAGTCTTGGCCATCGTGTGTGGGGGTTGCGTCGTGAAGTTGTCGACTTTCCATCGGGAGTGTTGCCATTGGTGGCTGATTTGACCAATCCTACGACACTCAAGGTTATTCCTCCCAACATTGACATTGTTTTTTACATGGCATCTCCAGATTCTTTTAAAGAAGATTCCTACCAAAAAGCGTATATTGACGGGTTACGGAATCTTCTCGACGTTTTGAAAACATACGCAACAAATCCTCGTGTGTTTTACAGCTCAAGTACTGCGGTATACGCACAACAATCTGGAGAGTGGGTCGATGAAACATCTCCGACGACGCCTAATTACTTTTCAGGGCGATGTCTTCTAGAGGGAGAACAGTATCTATTAGATAGCGGGTTTCCAGCCACAGTTGTTCGATTTGGAGGCATATATGGTCCTGATCGAATCCGATTGATTCAAAAAATTCGAAAGGGAAGTGTGACATGCCAAGGTAGCCCACTGCGATATATAAACCATATTCACCGTGATGATTGTGTGGGAGCTTTAGTACACCTGATGAGATTAGATAAACCTGATTGCCTTTATCTTGGGGTAGACAATGCGCCAACTGAGTGGTGCGAACTATTAACTTGGTTGGCAAATAAACTTGAAGTTCCAGCACCTCACGTTGAGATTTCTCCGGTTTTTGGAAAACAACAATCCAGAAACAACAAACGGTGTCAGAATAAAAAACTTGTGAAGTCAGGCTATAAATTCTGCTATCCAACGTTGCAGGATGGATATACATCTCTTTTGAAGAGTGCGATGTAATAGTTATCTGCATATGAAAGAATACGAAAAACATAATGCTCAAGTGATATTTAATTATTGCGCATGTACTGAGTTCTGTGGTGAGTGAGGTGAGTTAACTCATGATTTCGTTTCATTCACTATCCATTTTTCTATCATGTTTCATGGTCGTTTGATTAGGCAGTGAGCACCAAATTGTGTAATCAGAATCACACCTCCCAACCGAGTGTTCAAGGTGAACTAACGAAGCTGAAAGGGAAATTTGTGCTTGGGCGAGGTTTGCCTTACTTTGTTGAAAACTCACTTGTGCAATGCGGACAGTTTTCTTTATGGTTTAGGTGCCATGATTACCAGTACGATTAGTTTTTCAGTGGAATGGTTCTTGACCCCGTGAGGTTCTCCTGATCTAGCAATGGTTCCCATGCCTTTTTTTAAAATTGTTGACTCAACTCCAACCTTAAAGGTTCCTTCACCTTTCTGGACGATATAGATCTTGTCTGAGTTTGTGTGTGTGTGGACTTTTTGTTCTTGGCCTGGTTCAAAGCAGTACAGGTCGGTAAACATATGTTCTGTTTCAAACAGATTGTTTTTCTTCATCTTCTCTGGTGAGTAACTGATGCAATCGGCGATAGTGACTGTTTTCATATATTGAATCCTCCTATCCCTTAATATTTCCTATCGGACGCAGCTCTGCTACTTTTTTTGTGATGCCACACTGTTCAACTGTTTCGGCGATGTCCGAAATATCTTTATATGCCATCCCAGCTTCTTCGGCGAGGCTGGACAGTGATACACTTTTGATTACAATTCCATGTTTTTCCATGCGCCGTCTGAGATCTGCTCCCTTGATTTTTTTTTTCGCGGCTGTTCGGGACATTGTTCGTCCTGAACCATGCATGGTTGAGCCAAAAGTATCTGTGACGGCTTTCTCTGTTCCGACAAGCAGATAGGATCCAGTTTCCATTGATCCTCCACAAATAATTGGCTGTCCAGTCTTTCGGTAGCGCGGACATACATCAGGGTGCCCGGGTCCAAATGCGCGTGTAGCGCCCTTGCGATGAACCACGAGGTCTTTGCGTTTTCCGTTGATGGTATATGGTTCAACTTTGGCGATATTATGTGCGACATCATATACGATCTCCATCCCTAGTGATTCAGGGGGCTTTTGAAAGATGGTGCGGAATGACTCGCGTATGCGGTGGGTAATTACTTGGCGATTGGCAAATGCTGCATTTGCTGCACACAACATAGCACCGAAATAATCTTGGCCTTCAGAACTTGTGAATGGAGCACAGGCAAGCTGGCGATCCTTAACTTTCAAATCATATTTTCTCATCGCTTTTTCAAAAACACAGAGAAAATCAGTGGCGACTTGGTGTCCAAATCCCCGTGAACCGGAGTGTACCATGATGACCACTTGGTTTTTGCCAAAGAGTCCAAAGGTCTCTGCAGCTTGGCGGTCAAAAATCCGGTCGTCAGCTACGACTTGAACTTCTAAATAATGATTACCGGAACCCAGTGTGCCTATTTGGTGGATTCCTCTCTTGATAGCTTTATCGCTTACTTTTGATGGATCTGCACCGGCCAGATGTCCTCCTTCTTCTATTCGTTCTCGGTCTTGTGGCCATCCGTAGCCATTGGCAATACACCAATCGACACCATCACTTACGAGGTGGATGAATTCAGATTTGTTTAATTGAAGAAACCCTTTGCCTCCTACACCTGCGGGTACTTGTCGAAATAGTTCGGACATAAGCTGTTCTAGCTTTGGCTGAACTTCGTCGTAGGTTAGGTTCGTTCGAATAAGACGCATTCCACAGTTGATGTCAAAGCCAATTCCACCGGGAGAAATAATACCGTGGTGTTGGTCAAATGCAGCCACTCCACCAATTGGAAATCCGTAGCCCCAGTGGCCATCTGGCATGCAGATAGCATATCGCTGAATACCTGATAAACAGGCGACGTTTGTTATTTGTTCAAAGACACCACTATCCATCTCTTCCAAAATCTTCGGGGAGGCATAGATGCGTGCAGGAACTTGCATGCCCTCTTTTTCTGTTACTGGGATTTCCCAGATGTTTGTGGAGACCTCGTGAATTTTCATATGTGTGTGTTCAAGTTTCATGGCTAAATATCCAAGACCACAATCGCAACCCATTCGCTTCCATTATGGGAAACGTCATACATATGTTTGGTGATAGCTTTTACATCACTTCCGAGTTGCTGAGTGTTTTGAACGGAGTCGCCTCTTATTCGAGCGGAAAGCTCCCAGTAGGATTTTTCCCGGACGGTTACGTCTGTATCGCAAAATACCATTGCTTCTGCATCCTTGAGAAACACAAGCTCTGAGAGCCATGCAAACAAGAGTTCTGAGAGATCGCAGCTTGTGAGTTGAAGCACATGTTCTTGGCGAGGCCTAACACTGCAAGGATTAGCGATGGTTGCAATGAGCGCATCAGCCGCGGCCAGTAGGAGTTCCTCTGGAGTCTCTCCGCGCGCTTCAAATGCAATGTCTGCAATGGCAATATTGTCGAGAAAGCAGTAAGACCGCATGACATCCTAACGCGGACAAATTTGCTTATTCAAGTTCTAGAAATTTTGGAAATTTTGTAAGATTTTGGTAGCCGGTGTTGGTGACTAAAACCATGTCCTCAATTCGGACTGCTCCAATGTCCAGATAGTAGAGTCCAGGCTCAATGGTTATGACTTGACCTGCCCGAAGAATTGCCTTGGTCTTCCCAACGCGTGGAGGCTCGTGAATATCTAAGCCAACTCCATGCCCTGTCCCGTGAAAAAACCCTTGCATTCGACCATCGCGTAGTCCTGTGGTATATCCGGCAGCCTCGAATCGTTCACAGATTCTCTGATGAATATCGTTTCCGTTAACGCCATCGCAAACTTCTTCAATTGCAGCTTGTTGTGCTTCCTTCACTGTGTTGTAGAGGCGATGCAATTTATCGGAGGCTTTTCCCTTGACTATGGTTCGTGTTTGATCAGCAAAATAGCGTGTTTTACTGGCGCGGGGAAAGATATCTATGATAATCGAGGTGTTTGCTTTCAGAGGACCCGAGCCTTCATTGTGCGGATCGCAAGCGTGAATGCCACTGGCAACAATTGTGTGCTGTCCCACGCAACCTCTTTCTAGTAGCGCAATATGTATGGTTTGCTTGATCTTTTCTGATGTCAGTGGAGTGCCATTGGAATAAATAGTATCGTTTCGAATGGTGGCTTCTCTTATCACTTGTAGTGCAATTTCAAGTGATTCTTCGGTGGCGCATTGCGCCATTTCAATTGACTGAACTTCTTCTTTGGATTTTAGTAACCGTTGTTCGTAAAATGGATCATCTTTTGTCTCAACATCATAGCCAAGTTTTTGTAGGTCCCGAGCATATCGAAAAGCAAAGTTACCTGGAACGATAATCTGGGTGACATTATGTTCTTGTAGAACAAGGTGAACGATATCAATCATACGAGGGGAAGTTGTCCTATTGGCATTAGCTTTTTCTTCATACTTGGAGAAGGAGAGAATAGTATCGACGGTCGCGGTCGACCGTGCACGATCTATCTCAAGATCGTTCATCACTAGTATTTTTGTGCCTTCGATCTCAATGAAAATAAAAGGGTCCGGTGCGAGAAATTTAGTGGCATAATACAAGTTTGCATCAATTTCACTTGCGGCAATGATCAGTGTGGCAGCTTTCGACATGTACATGGTTTCAGTTGTGTTACTACTTGTTATGTTGACCTAAATTGATTCATTTGAGAATTTCGAATCGTTTTTAGTGATGGTAGACGGCATTCCTCTGTTCTACGGGGTCAGGCATAGTTATAAGGATGTTTCCGTTGTTTACTCGACATTACCTGACTGTGTTGATGTAGAGGGTCATGCAAGGCATATTCTTAGCATAAGCCCCAGTATAGAGTGTTTCATTTGCCAACTTTTTTTGGTGAAGGTATTCTTTCCTTAGTAAATACCAGCTTCCCGCTGTAGCCACCTGATATACGAAATGATATCCACCATTATCTCTCTGGTCATTCCTTCAACTGGAGGCATATCGCCAAACTCCCAATGATGTGCTCGGACACCTTGCATTGCTGCTCGGTAAAATGCTTGGTCTCCATGGTGGTTGGGGTGATAAATGCGAGAGAGAAATGTTGGACCTTTATCTGTTCCCGCACCCTTGATTCCGTGGCAAACCATGCAGTTGGAGTTAAATGAGGTTTCGCCTTTTTGAAATTCGGTAGGGAGGGTTGCGTCTGCGGGTGGTACTTGTGTGGCAATTGGCTTGGCGTCTGCATCGTTATGTTTGGATTCGCATCCGGTAGTGAAAATTACAAGTGTAATAGCTAGTATTTTTAACATCCACTGCATTATGGTCCCTCCAACATGGTCGACATCTCAAATGTCCTTGTTGACAAGCGGATGGTACCAGAAGATCATGTAGAAGTGTACAGTATCACGCCGAGATTCTCATATTAACGCGATCAATGAGTCATTCAAAATTTCCAGGATTTATGGCGAATAAACCGCACATCGCTGCACAATTAACTGGTCACGAACGTGAAGGGCTTGTGCAACGGATGTTTTCATCAATTGCACATAGATATGATCTCAACAATACGATTCTAAGTTTTGGCTTCCATCACCATTGGAAATGGGTGGCTTGTCAAGTAGTTTCCGAGGCACATCCAAACAATGTGATTGATATTGGTGCGGGTACGTGTGATTTATCACTGATGCTTGCCAGAAAATTCCCTGTTACTTGTCAGATAATGGCTGTCGATCTTAATGAGGAGATGCTTGAAGTTGGGGTAGAGAAGATTCGTGCGGCAGCGTGTGAGGATCGAATTCACTGTTGCCGTGGGAACGCGGAGTCTCTAGGGTTTCAGAGCAATGTATTTGATGTTGCGATGGCCGGGTTTTGTATTAGAAACGTTGGCCAGTTAGACATTGCCCTACAAGAGATTTATCGTGTCATCAAACCGGGTGGCCAATTTATCTGTCTTGAGTTTTCTCGGCCGACAACTAGATGGCTCCGAAGTCTCTATGATTGGTATTCGTTACGTATTCTTCCATGGGTTGGAACATTGGTTGCGGCTGATCAGACCGCGGTGTATAGGTATTTACCTTTATCAATTAGAGAATTTCCAGATCAAGATGCTTTGGCTGGTCGTATGAGACGGGCAGGATTTAATACTGTAGATTACCAAAATCTGAGCGGTGGAATCGTCGCCATTCATCGAGCGGTAAAATGATTGGGTTTGCTGTTCGGTGCTCAGCAAGGTGACACAAAATCCATGAACTCTACTTCTAGAATCAATGCAACGGTGAGTTCTGTTCTCTATGTTTGGCTGCCTTGCAAGAGAGTCTATCCTCTCGGTCCGGTAACTCTGGCTGATCATGTCCATCGTCATCATTGCAACGTTAGGCAAAAACTTCTCGATCTATCTGTTGTTTCACAATCAGACTGCGTGCATGTGTTGCGTGATGAAGTCCGAGATATGAGGCCAGACCTTGTCTGCTTTTCGTGGAGGGATATTCAAATTTATTCTCCTCACGAAGGGGATGATTCTCTTGAATATGCGTTTCGTTTTTTCTACGCACGTAATCCAATTAAGCGGATTGTCGCATCATTAAAAGGTTTGAAGTTTGTCTATACGTATTACCGTGGTATTCAATCAAACATTTCGTTGTTATGGATGATCAATCGAGAATTTCCTGAGATTCGTATGATGATTGGAGGTGGGGCATTCAGCGCGTTTTCAGATCAACTGATCGAGAAACTTCCTGAAGGTGTCATCGGAGTACTGGGTGAAGGAGAAGATGCTGTTTTAAAAATGGTTGAAGGAAGCTCACTTGATGAAACATCCGGCGAACGGATTGTTTTTCGCCGAGGGAGCCAGATTATCAAGGGAAAGAAATCTGTTCCAACGAAAATCCAAGGAGCATCAATGGATGTTTCCTATATCAGTTCGATCTTTCCCCAACGCCGGTTCTATCAGGGTAAGCTGGCAACAATTGGCGTACAAACGAAGAGGGGGTGTCCCTACGATTGCCAATTTTGTTTGTATCCCTATCTTGAAGGGCGTCGTGTGCGATATCGATCAGCAGAAAAAGTAGTTGCCGAGATTTTGCAATACTATCATCAGTGGGGTGTGCGTCGGTTTTGGTTTACTGACTCTCAGTTCATTACTGGGCATGAGGCATATCCTCAATGTGTTGATATTTTGGAACGGATTATCGCAGAAAAACTTGATATTGAATGGTCTGGCTATATTCGTACCAGTCTTATTTCAAAAGATTTGGCAAATTTGATGGTTCGGTCTGGTGTTGGGGATCTTGAAGTAGCGATCACTTCTGGATCACAGACGATCATTAACGGGCTCAAAATGGGGTTTCGATTGGATTCGTTGTATCAAGGGTGTCGTTATCTTAAAGAAGCGGGATTCAAAGGGAAGATCATTCTTAACTTCTCATTAAATTCACCTGGAGAGACAGAGCAGACGTTATTGGAGAGTGTTGATGGATATGAAGCTATTGTTAAGATCCTTGGTGAAGAGCAAGTTTATCCGATGTTATTTTTCTTAGGCATTCAACCAAATACTGGACTTGAAAAGCGTTTATTGGAAGAAGGATATTTATCGCAGGGCTACAACCCCCTTCACCTTACGCCTCAAAACATTAAGAAGCTTCTGTATAATCCGGCACCGTTTAATAAAGTGATTGCGCAAGCATGTCTTGGTGCGTGGGACACAACACGCAAGCGGAAATCTCAGCTGACTGCGACGCAGTATGCTGATTCGAATCTTGCCAAAGGATTGGAATCTAAGTCAGGGAGAGACGTCTTGCTCATGCTTGGGAAAATCCTTCACTCCAGGCGCACGTAGCATCCAGTATTTGATTGTTTGGGTAGTTGTTGTAACAACGTGTGATTCGTGTGACGTGAGTAGTCCGTGTGTCAAAAAACACTCGTATCTTTCTAGGGATGACTTTGATTTTTACTGTCTTTTCTTTATTGGGCGACAGTTTTATCAGCGTGATTTATCTCGATGAGGCTGAGGGGAACTGTCGGTAAATTCACTATTGCTGCTTCTGACGTTACGCGCGTTTCGAACAGATTCTCAACTGTTAATGTTGCGGTAATGCGATTGGTACAATTATCTAAGAGAGTAAAGA
Organism: Nitrospiraceae bacterium UBA2166; assembly: GCA_002328825.1. Taxonomy (GTDB): domain Bacteria; phylum Nitrospirota; class Nitrospiria; order Nitrospirales; family UBA2166; genus UBA2166. The sequence goes on from DCWI01000037.1 coordinate 42,068, forward strand.
AAGTCCAGTTTTGGAGTGCAAGTGTCTCACCCGATTGAGGCCCCCTTCCGATTGAAAACTCGCTGTCAGTAATTCTCACATTAAATAAGCAGGGGGCCTCTTGGAAAAGCTGACAAGGCTCCAAGTTAATCTTCCCGCGGGCAGTTTTGGCATTAGAGCTTATGGAAATTGTCAATATAGAGTCGGTGGTCATGTCGAATCGTATGACTACCGTATCCTCATCAAGTGTGCCATGAAATATGCTGCCATCAGAAAAAGGAAAGCTTAATCCTTCAATCGAAGCTAAGGTTTGTGTATTGTTCGCACCTATAATGTTGTTGGTAGTGCTTCTCACACATGGTGTTTCGCTCTCCTCATTGCTATTGTCCACTCCGCATCCGGAAAACGAAGAGAGTATTGTAATAATGCACGTTATTAGTATGCGCATGATTAGCGATTGTGTTTTCAATATTGTCCAGTAAGTGGGGAAAGGGTGCGTGAAAAGTAGAGGACTTTCACGTCGTCTTATCTTAGGTGGGGTTTTCTATGGTATGGGTGCTAGGTAATTCAGTGTCTGAAAGATTAGTTCCTGTAAGTTTTGCCAGAGCAATATTGGTTTCACTTAGGTCAGCTTCACTTAAGTCAGCATGTGTGAAATTTGCACTGTTGACATCGGATCCACGAATGTTGGCAAAGTTCATAGTCGCGTAAACAAAGCGTGTTTTTCGAAGATTAGCAAAGCTAATATCAGCAAGATTGAGATTAGCATGTTCTAGGTCAGCTCCTTCTAGGTTTGCTTCACGTAGGTTTGCGGAGTGAAGATTAGCTTTGCTAAGGTTGACATGGGAAAGGTTTGTTTCACTGAGATTAGCCAATCGTAGACTAGGAATAGTCCCTCCTGAACTGACATATCGATTCCAAGCTTGAATGCCTGAATGCCCTCCAAGTAGTAGCTTCATGGCTTCAGCATAGGTTAATGGTATCTGGTCTTGGTTTAGCTGGAAATCAGTAGAGTGGCGATGGGGCTCTTGGTTTGTGGAGCTCACCGTTACCTTGAAAAGGTTTGCAATCCATTGAACAAATGAAGACATGTTATTTAGACTCTTTTCGATAAAATATCAATGCTCTGATCTTCCTTCTTTCAGAGTAGCATTGCTGCGCCCTAGTATGGTGATACCTACTCATGCTATGAGCCCTTCTTGCTGATGAGGGTTGAAGACTGACGATTGTTTTAGAAAAAAGTTGTGTTGAATTATCAAATTTAACGTTTTTAGTGGTATTTTCTCTTTACTTTTGAGCTTAGCGTGAAGCAGAAAGCTTGGGTGCATTATGTGTGTCGTAGATGACACACATAATAACATCTTATTGTGCAAACAAAAGTTGGATATCATACAATACATGTTTGATCTGTCAGTCAGCCGGGTTTTTCTCTTCAAGGTATTTTGTCTTTCCCCATCTGTGTGTCTATCTCTGATAGACAGAGAGAGGTGTGAGTGGACAATCTGAGATCTTGCTTAGGTATTGTTGCCATATTCTTGATCGCCTATTTGCTTTCTGAAAATAGGAAACACATTTCTTTTCGATTTCTTGTCAGCGGATTGGTCCTTCAGTTTGTAATTGCGATTCTCTTGCTTAAAGTTCCTCTCGTTTCGTCCCTCTTTCAAGGCGTGGCCTATTTGGTCAATGAGTTAATCGGGAAGGCTGATGCCGGAATCCTATTTGTGTTTGGAGAGCATTTGGGGGATCCGCGTGGTCCAGTAGGGTCTGTCTTTGCCATACGGGTATTGCCGATCATTGTCTTTTTCTCATCACTTATTTCAGTTCTTTATTATCTTAATGTGATGCAAACAATTATCTCAGGGGTGGCGTGGGTGTTACGTCGCACACTCCGTATTACGGGGATGGAAGCAACGGTATTATCTGCAAATGTTTTTGTTGGGCAGATTGAAGCGCCGCTCTGTATCAAACCGTATATTGCAAAACTTACTCGATCACAAATTGCCACCTTGATGGTGAGCGGGTTTGCAACTATTGCAGGAACCGTGCTCGTCGCCTATGTTACTTTTTTGGGTGGGTATGGGGGCGAGGATAATTCGCAACGTATTTTCTTTCTCACCCATATTCTGACGGCAAGCGTGATGTCTGCTCCAGCTGCATTTATTGCGGCAAAAATGCTTGTCCCTGAAACGGAGGTGCCTTTTGATCTAAGTTCGCATGCGGTTTATGAGATTAAGCGAGGACACAATCTTTTTGACGCGGCTGCAATTGGTGCGACTGATGGCTTAAAACTTGCCGCGAATATCGCTGCTATGCTTTTGGCATATGTTTCGCTCCTTGCGTTGATTAATTGGCCAGTAGAAAAAATTGGAGCGATGCTATTTGGAGATACTATTCAGCTGAGCATCCAATCATTGCTGGGGTGGATTTTACAGCCTATTGCATGGTTGATTGGCGTTTCTTCACACGATGCAAGTATTGTGGGTCGTTTAGTGGGGGAAAAAATCATTTTGACGGAATTCATCGCATACAAATCTCTTGGGGCTCTAATATACGATCAGTCGGGACCTAGGCTTTCCGAACGAAGCATTGTGATTGCAACCTATGCGTTGTGCGGGTTTGCAAATTTTGCGTCGATTGCGATTCAGATTGGTGCGTTGACATCGCTAGCGCCGGTACAGCGTACGACTATTGTTGAACTTGGCTTTAAAACCATGCTAGGTGGAGTGCTTGCATCACTCATGACTGCTTCGATTGTGGGTGTGTTATGGACAGTGTAAGTCACAAGCCTGGGTTGATTTGTTCCATGCTATTTTTCGATGGGGTGATGAGATTCACAGTATGATCTATTCTTTCGGTGTGGTATGAGGCTTTCTTGTAGCAAGCTGATCTTCTCAGTCCTGATATGAGGTTTAGCCTCATCCTCTTGTAGAGATGGTGTAAGACATAAGCTTGTGTTTTCCTGATGGATTTGCTGATGAAGAAATCAATTGAGTAGGAGCTTCTCTGCGATCGTGGCGAGTGAATTGTTTTGGGGAATCCGAAATTTTTAACACAAGAGGTTAGGCAGAGGTCGGTTGTCATGCTAATATTCGGCACTGTGGAGGTTGATTGGCCTTTGTATTAATAACACTGATCTTCCCTTCTTTGCTGATTGCAAAAGGCTCTGTACATGGTATATGAAACATGTCATACGGCAGTGATGACATAGACGCCGGAGTATGTGAACGCCACGTTGTGCTGGTTAGGCCAGAAATTCATTGGAATACTGGCAACATTGGCCGCACCTGTCTGGCTACGGGTTCGTTTCTGCATGTAGTCAAACCAATGAGCTTTTCTCTGGATAGTCGAGAAGTAAAGCGTGCAGGTTTGGACTATTGGAAAAACGTAAAGCTACACCTTTGGGAAGATTTTGACTGTTTCATCAATGGCATGGAACCTGACGATGGTGAGATTATGGTTCTCTCAAAACGAGGTGCTACCCCATTTTGGCTGATGCCGAGGCCAGCTAGGCTTTTTCTCATTTTTGGTTCTGAAACTCGGGGGTTACCTGAAGATATTTTTCAACAATATGCAAAGGCGACATTCTATATCCCAATCACTGCTGGGATACGCTCGCTCAATTTATCTACTGCAGCGGGTATTGCGCTCTATGAAAGCCTCAGGTTTTCGAAACCCTTTCATGCATGGTCGGCCTCTGCTGGTGATAGGTGAGAAATGAGTTGTAAGTAAGAAAAGCATAGCCTGTGGAAATATTTTTTGTGTTGTTCATGTTGATTGTCCAAAGTGTTGAATGCAAGACGAATAGTCTAGGGTGACAATGCTAAGTAGGCACAGCCTCTCTTTAACATGACATGATGGGTGATAGGGCTAGGATTAAACTGAAAGTCTTCCTTGTATGAAGAAAAAATGTTGCGTGGTTGTATGCGTTACTTCGACGCAGATTGCTTGTTTGTCTTCTTAGCATCGTTATTACTGCCAGAAACTCTTGCTATCGAAATTTTTGCGACCGGGTTTCTCCAGTCTTGCTCTGATGCGATGAGGTCGTTGATGCCATGAATTCCGGCATGAACATGGATAAAACCTTCACCTCCATCGTTAGGGGAGGCACCCTCTCCACCACAAGTGAATCCTGGAATTGATTCACAACTCTCATCATTAGGCTCACTTCCTGCATCATACGCGATAGCGGTTGAAATCCTAGTTTTATTGCCTTTAGGAAGTTTGATCCCCTGTATGGCAAAGAAGGCATCATTTGTTGGGATTAGCATGGCAGCGGCGGAAATTCGAGAGTAAAGCTCGTCGCCCATTACATTGATCGTTGTACTCTCCCCAGGCCCTAGAAGACCCTCTGAGTTCTGAATGTCAAATACTTCATCAGAATTTTGAAGAACAAGTGACATGGGAGTAACGTCACCATCCTCTGCCAAGAGTGATAAGGCTGTACTTGGGGGTGATCCTGCGGTAAACATAGCGAAGTTTTTCAAATGGCTTAAAACGAGGATGGGAGTAAATGATTGTCCTCGGGTGAGATTTGTGATTGTGACCGCATAGGTCTCTGCAGTTTGGGCCATGGCAAGTGAAGGAATGCCGCTGATTAATATTAATATAACGGTGGCAAATGTTTTGAGGATTAATTTCCTCATGGTGTCCTTCCTTTTAGCAGCCGTGCTGAGTAAGGGGTGCAATGTTTCTTGGAGAGGAAGTATGTTTTTCAACAATCGGCTAACATTTTCTTAATGGAACCCACGGTTCGTTCAATCCCACTTGACGGCAAGTGGAAAAGACCTGTTCAATCGCACGTTTGAGTGGTTCAGCCTGGTGTGTTAGTACACGGTAGATTCCATAGTCTTGGCCTATTTTACTGTATCCGGAGACACTTTGCTGTGCCACGGGAAATGTTTCCAGCAAGTCAAAACTATCTTTGAGTCTCGAGGATTCAAGACCTATGTAGATTGTTCCCGTATATGGGTAGTCTTCGAAACTTCCTATTTCGCTTGGTGCGTGGTCTTTAGGCTGTAGTAGCATTTTGTCGAGGATGATGCTGTGATCTGTGGTGCGAATGTGGACCTCGCTTTGAAATTTTCGAAATTGAAATTGTTCTCCTCGTGCGATACGACCAGCACTGAAGAGGTCGGCAAGTACCACAGTGGATCCGGATGCCATGATAACATCAGTTGATTGTTCATAGTCGGCATCGGTAAACAGAATCGTTTGGTCCGGTAAATATTCAAAACTGCTATTTTTTTCAAGAAGGCAGTGGAGTGATTGTCGGCTTTGTTGTCCAGGTGTTTTGTATACCTTTGTCGCAGCTTGAGTGGTGAGAAATACTTTGCAGTGTGGTCCGAGGCGAACGTTGATGTTCAGGTGGTCCCCACCGACGATGCCGCCCGTCGGAGTTAAAACATAGACGTATGCTCTGCCTTGAGAATCAAAGTAGTAGGGGCGAAAACATTGTAGAGGGACATGAAACTGAGAATGGACAAGTTCGGTTCTATTGTTGCGTAGTTCAAATTCCAGATCAAGGGTGCCGTACTGACCTATCATTGGGTGTTTGGCGTAGGAGAGGGCGATTGGATGGTTGAGTGGATCCACTTGACGATTTTTGCAACACCGTTTCCATGTTTGAGGTCGGTCATTACGTAGGGCTTTTCTTTGCGCATTATTTTTGTATCTCGTTCCATGACATCGAGTGATGCCTCTACCATTGGGGCAAGGTCAATTTTGTTAATGACCAGCAAGTCGGATTTGGTAATGCCAGGTCCCCCTTTCCTTGGAATTTTGTCGCCCCCAGCTACGTCGATCACGTAAATGGTGATGTCGGCCAATTCTCGACTGAATGTGGCGGCCAAATTGTCCCCTCCACTTTCGATAAAAATGATGTCAAGTAAAGGAAATTGGTTTTGAAGAGTGTCGATCGCTTCTAGGTTAAGGGATGCATCTTCGCGGACCGCGGTGTGCGGGCATCCCCCTGTTTCCACCGCAATGATTCGTTCTTGAGGAAGGGCATTGCTTCGAATTAGAAATTCGGCATCTTCTCGTGTAAATATGTCATTTGTGACAACCCCAAGTTCGACTGTCGCTCGCATCGCTTTGCAGAGTTGATCGAGCAACGCCGTTTTTCCAGATCCTACCGGACCTCCAACTCCAATTCGTAGCACCTGATATTCTCCCCTTTACGTAATGAATAATCGTGAATAACTCTTCTCATGCGCCATCAGTCTTATATCGAGGCCTGGGCTTGATGGCGCTAGATCTTCAGCGCGACGAGAAAGAATCGAGTCGGAAACTTCAGCGAGTAACGGCAGTTGACTGGTGATCTGTTGTTGGCCCTCAATTGGTCCGATGATTCGCAGCCGAATAGCAGCGGAAACTACGGTACTCAACCAAGTGTAAAGAAAGACTTGGATGCATTCTTTTTGTGAGATGTTGAGGTGGGCGCTGAGTGCTCCAAACATAACTGCATGGTGTCCTCTAGTGCTCTTGGTCTTGACCATGGAGGCTATTTTATAGGTTTTGTGATTGGGATACACTGTTGAGATCGTTGATGTAAGTCTCCGCCCGATTTTCAAGCTTGTATCTCTCGATTCCTTTGCGAGTTTCATCGTGTGGATCATGTTATCAAAGTGGATAATTTCATCCCATCCTTGTTTCTTCGAAGAGGAGTATGATATGGAAGCGAACAGTCCATCTCCACGCCCCAAGGCAACTCGTACTGACGTTGTAGTAAATGACGATAAAGTGGCTGCATCGTGAACTATTCCTTCTTGTGTGTAAGCTTCGAGGCCATGGGAGCAGGCGAATGCGCCTGTAGGGAAAAGGCTATCTGTGAGTTGAAAGAGACGATAGATTTCCTTCACAGAAACCTCATTATTCAGTTCGATACTCAGGATACTAAGAAGCGGTGATAGTTACGGAACTGAACGTAACTGTCACTTTCTCTGCCTATCTGGACTAATGCTATCAATTTGCTTTCTCCATGGTCAAACTGTTGAAGGCATTGTAGTAAAAATAGTGAAAGTGGACGCATGCGGTTTATTGTCAAAGGAAAGTGGGCCAAGCTTGATTGAACAATCAAGACTCTCCAGCTCTCGAGAGATGCTTACTCTAACTTTTTGTTGATGGCCTTGCGTGCTTCGCGTTTGGCAAAGATCAGACTCTCTCTCCCATGTGTGGTATGTCGTTGGTCACCCTGAGGCATGGCGATTTTTTGCCGTCTTACTCGAGCATCATTGCGTGCCTTGTCTCTGGTCAATCCAATTGAGGTCGAAGATGCAAAACATCTTGCGGATAGACTGGATTTTGAACTTCTTCCTTCGACATCTATTGTCTTGGGGGGAGGGGAAGCAAGCAGGCATCGAGGGATTTTTGAAGAGATGAATCTTAAAGTTCTTGATGATCTAACCCTTCTTGAAGGGCGCTTGCTTCAACTCTCCACGTAGCATGGCGTGATTGCCTTCTTGCTTTCCCCCATCTTTACAAGGTATTAGTAGGAGATATTCCTGCAAAGCTGTCTGCGCATATGAGCAGTTTAAACTGTGAGAAAAAGTGAGCTGGTGTGCTTCTCACGCAATGTGGATGTCAGGCATCGTTCTGCAGGGGGACGTCCCTGGGGATTCCATGAGACGCTTTTGGGAAACGGCGTGAGGTTTGTCAGCCTCTTGGCCTTGGCCTCTGATTCCTCTCTACCAAACTCTTGATTACAGGCATCCCAGACTTCTATTAAGTGTGGAGAGCCTGTCTGTGATCCCTAATTCGGTTCGTCCTCTACATACCATACTCCAGAGGTTCGACTTTCAGGATCGTTGGGGTATGGTGAGGTGGCTGGGAGGGATGGGATCGAACCATCACTGGCAGAGTCAAAGTCTGCTGGCCTACCGTTAGCCGACCTCCCAATGTTTTGTCTCAATGTATAGAAAACGTCTGCCGGCATCAAGGGGGTGCAGCCTGACAAGTACTGATTGTGGTGTCAGGCCTTGGTGCACGCAGATGACATGATGATGAATTGTCGCGTTATATTCAATTGTAAGACTTTAGAGAGGCATTGATATAGCATTAGAGCCAGAGCTGAAATCATGCATGATGTTTACGTATAGAAATTTCTTTATGCGCATAACATGGAGGGTTTTGGAAACAGGAGGGGATATTGACATTAGTAAAACGATCGTTCTATTATTGGTGTTGAGTACGAAGGTAGAGTGGAGTATCAATTAAATGCCGAGAAACAAAGAACACAGAAGGCATGAAGTGGTGGATGTTGCGACTTATGTGTTTTGGGATCGTGGATATGCGGGGACTTCTGTTGAGAACCTTGTGGAGGCCACAGGACTACATCGGCGGAGTATGTACGGGGAGTTTGGTGATAAGGCAGGACTCTTTCTTGCCTGTATTGATCATTATGGAAATACAACCTGGAAAAACTTGATCTCTATGCTACTCGTTCTCCCTGGTGGTCTAAAAAACATTGGAGTGTTTTTTAGGGATCGCGTTGATTATGCTGTTCCTGAGACATGTCGTGGGTGTTTATTTGTCAATACTATCATCGAGAAAAGCAGTGTGAGTTCGAATGCTCTTGAAAAGGTTTGTGGATATTTTGATTTGCTAGAAGAAGCCTTTTTTTCGTGTTTGGTGGCAGCTCAAGCAAGTGGGCATATTCCAGCACACAAAAATTGTCGAATTTTAGCAAAATATTTGACGCATTTCTTTGAAGGGTTAATGGTTGAGGGAAAAGCAAATCGTGACAGGGATTCATTAGCTTTTGCCGCACAGATTGCCATTGAATCGATAATTGCGTAACTTTTGTTGTAGAACGATCGGTTTTTTATGAGGTGTTTGGAGCCTTAGTTTTCGAGTGAATCTTTTGCCGTATTTTATTCTCTGATGTGCGTGTTTATAGTATCGGAAGGAAAATAGTTTGAGGGGATGCTTCGTTTGTGCGCATTATTATTATTGGTACGCGATTAATAGGTTGAGGGGAGCATGAGGTGGTACAACAGCGTTATGTAGAGCAGATTGTAACTGCGCATTACCAAAGGGAAGGTGGGGGGTTTATGGTTAGGCGACCAATGCCAACTCGCAATCTTCCACTGATGGATCCGTTTTTGCTTCTCGATGAGCTTGGTCCTGTGGTCTATGCGCCTGGCGAGGCCATTGGAGCGCCAGATCATCCTCACCGTGGATTTGAAACAGTCACTTACTTGCTGCAGGGGGGGATAGAGCACAAGGATTCTGCTGGTCATGTTGGGAGATTGGGGGCAGGGGATGTGCAATGGATGACGGCAGGGTCTGGTATTGTTCACTCGGAGATGCCTACTCAGCAATTTTTTCAGGAAGGTGGTGCCATGCACGGATTTCAACTTTGGGTGAATCTTCCTGCTGCTCTTAAGACGTTAGTGCCTCGCTATCAAGAGATTCCGCGAGAAAAAATTCCACATGGTTTATCTAAAGACGGATTGGCGCATGTGGTGGTTATCGCGGGTCGAGCTCTTGGCGTTGAGGGAGTGATTGATACGCACACTTCAGTTCATTACCAGGATTGGACATTGAAGCCTGGGGCTGACGTGCTCACCGATGTCGATTCCAAACATAGTGTGGGAGTCTATGTTTTCTCTGGGCAAATTAAAGTGGGGTGTGATTTACAGCACATCAACGCAGGTCAGTTCGCGGTATTGCGTGAAGGATTGTTGGTACGGCTTGTTGTGTTGCCGGAAGAAAGGACTGAGGCGCGTCTGCTTTTGTTAGCAGGCTTGCCTGTAAATGAACCTGTAGTACGCCATGGACCATTTGTCATGAGCACTGAGGAGGAATTACAACAGGCTGTTTTGGACTACCAGAGTGGCCGTATGGGAAAAATTTCATAGCCAGCGGTGTAATACGGGGGAAACTCTAGGAAAAGCCTAGTAGCATGCAGATTTATGTGAAACCTTACCCAACGTTTACTGAGGAGGTGGCAAAATGAAGATGCTCTTTCATACAGATGATAGGTGGTCGCTGTTGTGTCTTCGGGTTATGCTTGGTGTGGTCATATTTCCTCACGGAGCACAGAAGCTTTTTGGGTGGTTTGGAGGATTTGGGTTTGACGGAACCATAGGGTTTTTTACTGGAAAGATGGGTCTTCCGTGGATCATTGCGTTTTTGGTCATTATTGGGGAATCGTTGGGTGCTCTCGCACTCATCGCAGGGTTTCTTACGCGATTTGTGGCTGCGAGTTTAGCGATAATTATGGTTGGTGCGATTGCCTTGGCTCATTGGCCGCATGGGTTTTTCATGGATTGGTTTGGTCAGCAGGGTGGTCAGGGATTTGAATTTCATTTGTTGGTTATTGGAATGTGTGTGGCTTTGGTGTTGGCCGGAGCGGGTAAATGGTCGGTGGATCAGGAAGTTGCAAAGAGACTCTAAGAGCCTGAGGCAATAGAACCAAGGTTTTTCTAGAACAATAACGTCTTAGGGTTTGATTTGATGTAGTGTTGCTCGTTTCTCGCCTCTTCAGTACGAAGACGGGTGATTTTGGGTTGCTCTACAGAATGAGGGATACTTCGTGGTACAGTGGGGGCGGTATTGCCTGTTGGATTGTAGTCGCTCGGCCTTTTTTTTGTGTTCTAACGCGGAATACGTGAGCTATAAAATGGTAGTGACATCCTCGTGCAATTGATCTACACTGGACTGAGGAGGTAGGGCCTGAGAGTTAGTTAAGGAGGTTTTTATGAGACGCGTACCAACCAGTTCTTTTCTTCGGAGATTGATGGTCCCAGCCTACGGATTGATACTCCTTTTTCTCCTGTGTGTTCCTGGGCAGGGTATTGCCTCCGCTTCTTTGAGCGGGTTGGAGATTTTGGAATCTGCGTCAGCGTCTCTTATTGAGCTTGCTGAGAGAGTTCATCCTGCGATTGTAAACATTTCTCGAGATACAAAGCTAAAGCCATCTGGGCAGCGGCCTTCTGGGTCTCGTCGGCCAGCACCGGGGACAGGATCTGGCGCAATTATTGATGCTGAAGGATATATCGTCACGAACAATCATGTGGTGGGTGATGCGGAAACCGTAAGTGTTCGTCTGTGGGATAAGACGAGTGTAGTCGGAAATGTGGTGGGGAAAGACCCTGATTCTGATTTAGCCGTGATCAAAATTGAGCCTGAGACTAAGCTTACCGCCGTGCCATTGGGAGATTCCTCCATAGTAAAGGTGGGGCAATTTGTGCTGGCTGTTGGAAACCCGTTTGGTTTGGATCATACTGTTACGCTTGGTGTTGTGAGTGGTCTTGGACGGCAGAATATGAATATCACGCGGTATGAGCAGTTCATTCAGACCGATGCCTCGATCAACCCTGGGAACAGTGGTGGACCACTCTTTAATCTCAAAGGGGAAGTGGTTGGGATTAATACGGCTATCATTCAAGCTGCCCAGGGTATTGGCTTTTCTATTCCTTCGAATATGGTTAGACAGATTACTACTCAACTCATCAGTCACGGAACAGTGACTCGAGGGTGGCTGGGAATTGGAATTCAACAGTTAAATGCTGAGCTTGCTGAGAAACTAGGAGTTAAAGAGAATCAAGGGGTTCTAGTTA
>DCWI01000065.1:0-1073 GCA_002328825.1 Nitrospiraceae bacterium UBA2166
GCTTTGGATTACCAGGAAATCCTGTCTCATCAATGATCACCTTTGAGCAATTGGTTCGTCCAGCAATTCTAAAAATGTCAGGACAAACCAATCTCTTTCGGCTTACCATGCACGCAACCTTTCAAGAAACATTCTCAAAACGACCAGACCGTCGCCATTTTCTTCGTGGAATCGTTCACATCGAAAATGGGGTCCCAACTGTTAAAACCACCGGCAACCAAGGATCTGGCATCCTCACCTCAATGCTTAAAGCCAACGCTTTAATAGATATCCCAGAGTCGGTAGAACAACTCAACCCTGGGGATATGGTATCTGTGCAAATGTTAAGCGAACACGTTCCAGCTATTTCAAATTAATGAGCGATTGGATGAAAAACTCAATTCCAATTCTGTGTTTTGTTGGCCGCTCAAACAGTGGGAAAACAACCCTTATTGAACGCCTGATTCAGGCACTGACCGAATCGGGATATCGCATCGCAGCAATTAAACACGCTGGACACGGTTTTGATCTGGACACGGAAGGAAAGGACAGTTGGCGGCACAAACGCGCAGGCGCTCAGACAGTCATCGTGCAATCCAAAACAAGCCTTGCGCTCTTCGCGAATACTGAAAGCTCCCTTCCACTCACTACTATTCGAGACCAATACGTTAGCAACGTCGACTTGATTATTGCAGAAGGGTGGAAAAGTGATCATTACCAAAAAATTGTGGTTGTACTCGATCACTTTGGAGAAATTGATATCCTGAATAAGGGTCTCCTTGCCATAGTTTCACGCAATCCAGTTGAAACCTCAGTTCCCGTTCTCCATCCTGATGACATCTCAGCCCTCACTTCATTGGTGCGCAAACACTTCCCTATCAGCAAGTGAACTTCCAATTATTAAACACAACTTGCTTAACTCATATCTTCTAACTCCTTCCTAGTAAAACACCCTTTTGCCTACTGTTATGGTCAAGGTCAGAGAACTCACCAAGAAATTTAACGGAATCACTGCCGTCGATCACATCTCTTTTGATATCCGCAAAGGGGAAATTCTCGGATTGCTCGGCCCAAACGGCGCAGGAAAAACAACA
>DCWI01000065.1:1357-10205 GCA_002328825.1 Nitrospiraceae bacterium UBA2166
GACTTGTGTTCTGGGGCCAAACGGCGCAGGAAAAACAACAACGATCCATATGCTCCTAGACATCGTAACTCCAACCTCCGGGGAAATATTGATCGGTGGACAAGATCTTAGTCAGCACAGGGAAGAAATTTTAAGTCAAACTAACTTCGCGTCAAGTCATATCGCCATGCCCTATTCATTAACCGTTGAGGAAAACCTGAATATTTTTGCCAGACTATATGAAGTACCTCACCAACAAGAACGCATTGACCAAGTAATTGATGAGCTTGAGATGGCTTCGATTCGATCTAAACTAACTCGAGCTCTATCTTCTGGGCAAATGACTCGACTTTCTCTAGCCAAAGCCTTTCTAACTCAACCAAAACTACTGCTCCTTGATGAACCTACCGCAAGCCTTGATCCAGACAGTGCAGATAAAACGAGAACCTTGATACAAAAATACCAACAACAGTTTGAATGTACCATCCTCTACACATCGCACAACATGAGGGAAATGGAACAAATGTCAAATCGCATTATTTTTATGAGCAATGGAAAGATAGTGGCTAACGGCACCGCACAGGAAATAACATCTCAATTTGGCCGACGTGATTTGGAAGACGTATTTCTCACCGTCGCGAGAAGAGGATAACATCATTTCGATGAACGGCAATCGAATACACGCACTCATTCTTCGTCATCTTTTTTTATACCAACGAAGCCTTCCTCGGATCATGGAAATTTTTTACTGGCCATTGCTTGACCTTGTCGTGTGGGGATTTATTACTGTATACCTTAGCCAATTTAAAAGCGGCCTTCCAAGTGTCGTCACATTCTTCATTGGCGCCCTGATTTTATGGGACATACTGTTCAGAGCTCAACAGGGAATCACTATTTCTTTTTTAGAAGAAATTTGGTCGCGCAATCTCATGAATCTTTTCGCAAGTCCTCTAAAACCAGGAGAATTTCTCGCTGCTACTATGATCATCAGCCTCTGCAAGGTTGGAGCTGTTTTGATTGTCGCAGTACTTGTCGCTTGGGCTTTCTATTCATTTAACTTGTTTATTCTCGGAGTCTCCTTGATTCCTTTTATTTTAAACCTCATCATCATGGGATGGGTTATTGGAATTCTCACCACTGCGATTATCATGCGCTACGGCCAAGAAGCTGAAGTCCTAGCATGGGGAATGGTCTTTATTTTTCAGCCAGTTTCCTGTGTATTTTATCCTGTCGCCGTTCTTCCAATGTTTCTCCAATCCATTGCACACTGGATTCCAGCGGCCCATGTATTTGAAGGTATGCGAGATGTCATTACGAACAATAGTTTTCCCTTAACCGAATTAATATGGGCCAGTGGACTGAACACCTTATATCTTTTTGCATCATTTTTTTTGTTTCACCATATCTATAATGTTGCAAAAGCCAAAGGAATTTTGGTACGAGTCGGAGGATAATTTTTGCAGGAGAAAGGAACAACGTTCATTCCCATTCTTCTACCCTACACAAGCTGTAGGCGTAACTCCTTTTATCAGTTGATTGACTTTCCAAAACACCATACCTATGATTGCCGACATAATGAGCGTTACCACGCACTGGAAAACAGTACTAGCCATCGTGGCATCTGCCCTCTTTGGGCTAAGTGGCTGCAGCGTCAATGCCCTGATGGTAAACCAAATAGCACCAATTCTACACGCAGCACTCCCGTCATTGGAAACCGAAGAAGATTTCTATGTTGCACGAGATGCAATTCCAGCCCAACTAAAACTACTTGAAGGCTTTCTCGAATCCTCTCCAAATAACCCCGTCCTGCTCGAGCTCCTCGCTCGAGGATGGGGAATGTATGCCTTTGCCTTCGTTGAAGACCAAATTGAAGAAGTCAAAAATACTGATCCGAATCGTGCTGAAGTTCTTACAACCCGTGGGCGCAAGCTATATACTCGCGGCATGAATTACGGACTTCGGCTCTTAGCCCTCAGTGCCGATCGTTTTCCCGCTATCATGAGCCAATCACCACAAGAACTGGAAGCGGCACTGCAAACTATCAATGACCCTGATCTTATTCCTGCACTTTTCTGGACGGGATTTGGCCTTGCTGGAGCTGTGAATTTAGGGCGGGATCACCCTGAACTCATCGTCCGACTCCCACAGGTTAATCTAATATTCACACGAGTACAAGAACTCGATGAAAATTTCTTTTATGCAGGGGCACATCTTGCACTAGGCTCTTTCTACGCCTCTAGGATCCCATTATTCGGGGGAGATCTTGAAAAGGGAAGAGATCACTTCGAACGAGCGATTCAACTGACCAATGGAACATTCCTCATGCACAAAGTACTCTACGCATTCTACTATGCACATCACACTCAAAACCGTGAGTTATTCGAGCAGTTGCTTAACGACGTTGTAACAACACCAACTACCATTCTCCCAGAACAATTCCTAGCCAACGTCGTTGCCAAACGACGTGCACAGCGCTACCTATCATGGGCAGATGATCTATTTTAGACTTAACCCTCTTCGTTCGATGTATTCTCACACCTAAGCCTCTAGGCTCGCGCTAGAGATCAGAGATTTTCTTTCCCATACCTGCTTCCTCAAAGCATGACCGAAAAACTCTGACTTCTCATCCCCCACAACACAATGAAAGAAAGTCACCGCATATAGAAATCATGCAAGGAAGAAAGCACAGTCAGTCGACTTGGATAATGAAAAAGAATGCCTCCTAAAGGTTAAGCTCTCAGTTAAGATACCCCCAGTACCTCATGATTTTTGTGGGATCCTCTTCACTGTATGCAAGAAATTTCATCATAGTATCGAGTCCATTACAGGTTCGCTCAAGATTCGTATCCATTCCAGGAAAATCAGGCCAACCCTGCTCATTCTTGTTCTTTACAACCCAGGCTACGCTGGATTGAATTGCAGAATCACATTGATGCTCAATTCCAAGCATTCGCGAAACTAACATCAACGATCGTGTACAATCCATAGTATGATCAACATTGTCATTACCCCAAGATCCACTTTCTTCCTGTAATGCTAATAGAAATTCTGCGCCTTTACGACATGGACGACTTACTCTCATAACGTTTTCGATCATCGTATCGGCAACTAATGCATCTTTGATGAGGCGTGCCGTGATTGCGATGCCCGTCGCATGAAACTCTTGATCATACCACCCGCCATCCATTGCTTGATTATCTAGGATGAACCGCATCCCTTTCTTCCAAGATTCCATCACTTTTTCCCGCATCTTCTTTCCAAATTCCTTTCCTAACACAAGCACCACATTCAAAAAACTTACAGACTGACTCGTGGCGTCCAAAGTTGACCAACAAGGATCAACCCATCTCCCATCAGACTGCTGGGAATCAAGAAAATATCGTAATGCTATCTGAATGGATCCGGAAAGACGTTCATACCCCAGAATGTGGTTTCCACGAATAAGCATGAGACCGCAGAAGGCAGACACCCAAACCTTACTCTCATTGTCAGCACCAGTTTCCCCCCAACCACCATCTTCATTTTGTTGCGCACCTAGCGCGATAAACTCAGGAGTTGATGTCTCCACTACTTTCTTATGAATCAAGACACGCAACACATGCGCCACCAGCTTTAAATCATGCTGATCACTTGTAGTCAGACTCCAATTATCATATTCTGATCGCAGATATCCGTATTCGCTTTCAATAATTGACTCTATCTCCTCCAACGTCATATATGTACTCCCTTCTACAGTAGCGATATATCGTTTATCCCGTCGAGACACATAATGCTCGGCTATACATTGCCCTCAGCTCAATCCCGATCCATGCAAACCATCTATTCCCTCGCACCCAAAGTGTACATGCGTAAAAAAAGTCCGATCTCCTACCTGCTAGTCAACATCAAGATTCCCAGTCAAAACATTTACCTATAGGCATTATCAATATGTTTCGTACTTGAAGAAAAACAAACCTCGCACAAGGAGCAATTACTCTTGCGGCAGCCCAAACAACTTCAACCCTCGAACCGCGGCAACATATCGGCTATAATCAGTCATAAGCATAGCAATCAGACAAGATCAGATGGGCTTAAAAAGCTTTTACTATAAAACCCCTATTGATAATTTAAACCATTAACGGTTTCTAATAAGAAGTATTATAATTATTTTATTTTTCAAATGATTTCGATTATCACTTAAAGTTATTGTTTATGTCTATAGCTCCTCTACCCCTATAATATAAGTTAGTTACGCAGCCAGCATATTGCACATACAACGCACAATATATCATATCTCATTCAGCGTATCCGCAAGTTAGCATTACTGCGGTGTTTGCAAGAATGCTCAAAATTAACCCACGATATTACAGAGCACTGACATAAGTGTGACGAATGTCAGCGCGACACAACACCTTTTCTCGTGAAATTAGCGAGATACAACACAAAATTACTGCTATTTTGTGAGATATAACACAGGAGATGAAAAAGCAATCAAAAGTACATGAGTAAATAGATCAAGTAAGGCACAAGAGCATACTGCAATGCGAAACTCTAGACTGGCTTTGCCCTCCTCTCTCCTCCTCCTCACCCTGTGCTTTACATTCCTCCTCCCAATCGAAGCCAAGCAGATGCCTGCAATTACCTTAGAACCTATCATCACTGGCCTTTCTGATCCCATCGGAGTTGTTGATGCTATGGATTCCTCTGGGAGATTATTTATAGTGTTGCAGTCTGGAAAAATATTGATTTTTGATGGTAAAGAACTGCTACCAACACCATTCCTTGACATTCATGAACGCGTGCGTAATCAAGGTGAAATGGGTCTGCTTGGATTGGATTTTCACCCTCAATACCAGACAAACGGATTTTTCTATGTCAATTACATAAACAATCACGGGCAAACCAGCATTTCTCGTTTCCATACTTCAACAGACAAGAATATTGCTGATACAGAATCAGAATTCATCATCCTCACCATAGATCAACCATTTTCAAACCACAATGGCGGCCAAATTCAATTTGGGCCCGATGGGTTCCTCTATATCGCCACCGGAGACGGCGGGTCCGGTGGCGATCCACAAAACCGTGCACAAAATCTCAACGACCTCCTAGGGAAAATCCTTCGCATCGACGTGAACACAACTGATTTCCACACCAGACAAGGACGCAACTACGCAATTCCAGAAAACAATCCCTTCATCACCAACCCAGAGGCTCGCGATGAAATTTGGGTCTTAGGGCTCCGCAATCCATGGAGATTCAGTTTTGACCACCTGACCGGCACACTTTTTATTGGGGATGTCGGTCAGGGAACCTGGGAAGAGGTAAACATTCAGCCAACAACAAGTTCTGGTGGAGAAAACTACGGATGGAGATTGATGGAAGGAACCCAATGCTTTGAGCCAGAAAAAAACTGTTCAGTGGACGGCCTGACCCTCCCAATCATTTCATACCCGCAGCAGGTTGAAGATGTTTTTTTTGGTTGTGCTATCATCGGTGGATACCAATATCGTGGCACGGCTATTCCGAAACTTTTTGGAATGTATATCTACGCTGACTTCTGTTCCGGAAAGATCTGGGGTGCACGTGAATCGAATGGCCAATGGCACTCTAGGCTCCTACTGAATTCTGGCCATTCAATTACAAGTTTTGGTGAAGATGAAAATGGGACGCTCTATGTCAGCGATACAGCAACCGGATCGATCTTTCGCATAGCAGATCCCAGTATCGCTGGATGTATAATCTTTAACCATAAACCACTCTCTGATCACAAGGTTAACCTGAGACAACTCGGAGAAGAAAAGAAAAAAGCACGAACAGATATTGATGGTTGCTTTACCTTCGACCACGTTACTTCAGGCAAGAGGTTTGAGATCTCCATCAAAGGGAAAGCCGATCGTTAAAACATCCCTTTCACCATATAGCACTTCCACATGGATAGTTTTAACATCTCGCTACGTATAACCTTGGAGGCGATACACAACCACACCCACCAGCTCATGGATTATCCATGTAATTCTACTTAGTGCGCCTACAGAGGGTAAGAAATCAAATATATTGACGGTGTCCGACGTTCGAAAATCTACAGGATAGACCTCTGGGAAAACCCCTTGTTTGTTAAAAGCTTCTTCCGCTCTCCACATATGAAACGCAGACGTGATTAGAAGGATATTTTCATACCCGCGTTCACGAACAAGTGTAGCGGTATTAACGGCATTTTCATGTGTATTTCTGGAAACCGGGTCAATAATGATCTGGGATGAAGAAAGACCTGATTTGATGGCAAATTCCTTAAGAAGAACGGCTTCACTTTTACTTTGATCGAAAAGACTTCCACTGCCTCCCGTAATAAGAAGTTTATCGGCTATTCCATCTTGCACCATGAAAATACCTGCTAAAATTCGATCAACGCCATCACCAAACTCGAGATTTCCTTTTTTGCTCAACTCAATATCGAGCATCCCAGTCAATACCACGACAACATCATACTTCTGATCGAAAATATCAAGATCAGATCGCGGATGCTCAAGCCAGTTTCCCAATAAATTAGATGTAATGGGTATGCACAGAACATATAGAGCAATAATCATCGCCCCAAATGCCGCTTGAGTGTGCTTGCGATGATAGAACGCAAAAATGGCTATTAGTGAGAAAAAAATCAAAGTTAATGGAAAAATGAAATACTGCAGTGTCTTCGAGAGGACAAAAAACATTGTACCTTTTTACTGGTCCTTTGAGTTTTTTAAAATGCAGAGTCGAGGGATTTTAGCACCTTGCCTCGAACAAGAATTCCTTTTATCATGTGTGGGATATAGAGGACCAGAAACATATAGGTAATTGCTAAAACCGCCATGTCCCTATCACTAAAAAAAGGAATATTTCTCATCGCGGATCCAAAACTCCGCGACCCAAACTTTAGTCAAACAGTTATACTCCTATGTGAACACAATAACCAAGGCTCCCTCGGAGTCGTAGTCAACCGACCAACGACACTCAGACTCTCTGATGCTATTCCCAATCTCAACGATCATTGTTCTACAACCGATGTCATCTACGCTGGCGGACCCGTTCAACAAGATCACATTATGACACTATATCGTGCCGAAGAGCAGATTCCAGAATCAAAGCACGTAGCAGCCGGCATGTATCTTGGAGGCTCATTGGCCATTCTTGAAAACATGCTTGCCTCGGTTTCGTCGACGAATTCTATCCGCGCCTATGTAGGATATGCTGGCTGGAGCTCAAACCAGCTGGAGTCAGAATTAGAGGAATCTTCGTGGAAACTTGTTCCTGCAGATCAGAAATTTGTCTTTGACATGGAACCCACCAAAGTCTGGGCTACACTCCTCGCGTCATTGGGAAAAAGTTACTCCATTTACGAGAACATGCCTCCAGACCCAACGATGAACTAATCCCAAACCCCTTTCTTTTTTACCTCATATGGCCAAACTGCGCAGGTTGATCCTGTTTTTTGCGTCTGGATACATTCATAGCAGTCTGGAATACAGTGAAGCAGATCAGCTGCACGCCCTTCCTCAGATTTTTTCACCCAATCCGGGTCCGCAAACATCCCTCGTGCGACAACAATCGCATCCGCAACTCCCCGAGTAATAACAGTTTCACCCAACGCTGGATCATAAATCCTTCCACAGGCCAATACCGGTGTCCCACGAATACCTCGACTAAACTCCTTGATCATAGCCACCTGATAAGTCTCAATTTGCAGTGTTTGCTGGACAGCCGGATCATTCCACGATTCGATCGTCCCCCCTTGCGGAATGAAATAATTAACGCCTTCCTTCTGCAAACGTTGCGCAAATTGACCAGCCTCAGGAAAGTCCCATCCATCTGGAACCCATTCTTTGACAAGATACTGGTATCCTACGAGAAAATCAGGCCCAACAGATTTTCGAACAGCGTCATAGACTTCGAGAGGAAATTTGATGCGATTTTCAAGACTTCCCCCATAGGCATCTTCTCTTTTGTTGATTCGGGGTGAAATAAACTGACTCAACAAGTATCCTGTCGCACCATGCAACTCCACACCATCGAAACCTGCTTCTTTCACCAACGCCGCCGCATCAGCAAAATCTTGGATGGTCTCTTGAATCTCCTCCAACATCATTTCTTGTGGGGTTACCTCCATGTCTCCTAATAATGGAAACGGTGTAGCTGAGGGAGCTAAGCGTCTTGCTTTTCCATTATGCTGTTCTGTTAATCCAGCATAGCGTCCTGCATGGTAGATCTGAGCAACCCCAATCGGACCGTGTCTTTTGATACACTCAGCAAGTTTAGTGAGTCCAGGTAAACACTTTCTATCAGATAAGACCACCATGTTAGAAAACTGTGCCCCTACAGCATTGACTGCAAGATGCTCTGTGATCACCATAGCGGGCCGTCCTTTTGCCCGTCGCTCATAATGAGCTAGCATTTGATCAGAAACTGTCCCATCTGTATTGGCATACCCACAAAACATTGGACCGCAAATCAGTCGATTCTTAAGCTTTAGGTTTCCTACTTCGAGCGGGCGAAAAATTAGTTTATATGGGGATCGTAACATCGACTACTCCCTTCGCATCCATTGTACCAACCTCTCTTCTATTCGTAACTCACGCAATCACCTCGACACTAACATCACACGTGAAACAAACCGTTGCGCCAGTTTATCAAGTTTTATCCAATCCACTTGCGCCGTCCAAAAATTATTTTGATAGCGTGTCAAAGACCCGGCGATAAAAATACTATATACTGAACGCTAGGCATCCTCCCGGTAAATGAACTCTAAACAAAGGTTAATGCTATGCAGATTATAAATCTTATCTCAAAAACAAAGTTTTACCTCACTCGTGTAGTGGCAGGATACCAAGGTCCGGTCAATTATACTTTCCTT
>DCWI01000020.1 GCA_002328825.1 Nitrospiraceae bacterium UBA2166
TTGACGAGGAGACGCGCGAAACACACCCGCACCAAACCGATCTATATCATAGCGTGAAGACACAGCCGCCATCATTTCTATCGCACAACATGCGAGCCCAAAACTCATAGGCCACAGCGATGACTTTCTCGCCCAGTTAATAACCGCATCAATGTTTGTAGTGATAATATTGGCGTCGAGTTGTCGATTCAGATATCCCATTGTAAATTCTTCAGCGATCCGGGTCGTCCCATTCTAAAGCCCCTTTCTTCCAGGCATACACATACCCAACAAGCAAAACCGCAATAAAAACAGTCATTTCAACGAGACCAATAATGCCGAGCGTATCATACACGATCGCCCACGGATATAAGAAGATCACTTCGATATCAAAGATCACAAACAACATTGCGATCACGTAGTAACGCATTGGAATTTTCACCCGAGCATCTGAAAAAACAGTCGCGCCACTCTCATACACAGTTAGTTTTGCATGGTACGAATTAGAGGGACGAACGAGTTGTCCAACGGTCAACGTGACAAGCCCAAAAACAAACGAAATGATGGCAAAAATTGCAATCGGTACGTAATTTACGGGGATACCTTCACCCACTAGCATATTTACCCCCTTTAGAAAATAAGGACGAATCGAAAAATGGCCGATATTTTAACCCCGCCAAAGATGGACAGGGTATCCCTGTATGCTGAATAAGCACCTTATGCGTCCGCCCTAAGCCATTAGGATGAATTAGCCGAGCAATAAGTTCTTCATTGGATGCAGTGGTTTTCTCTGCAACACCTAATCCAAGAAGAAAGCTTTGTTGATTAGTAAATCCCGTTACAGCTAACCCTCTCTCCTCCCCTACAGTCGCCAATGCAGTAAAGTCAACATGCGCAGTCATGTCCTGATGCCCCACACCAACATAAGGGTCATCTGAAACACGATGGCGAGCATAACACAACAAGGTCCCATGCGACCGCTTAGAATCGTACAATTCATACGCAGGATAGCCGTAGTCAATTGTCATCACAATACCCTTCTTCAAGACCCTAGCAACCGATTTCATCCAATCGATAGCATTCAGATTGACCTCAGCGCGCACCCCCTCCTCAAGCACAATGTCTTGCTCGTGAATAAAACGTTGAACATAGTCTGTAACCGCACCAGATGGGTCATCTTCGCGCTCCACAAATCGTTCATCTTCATAGGACACAAAACATTCCTTAATCACCCCATTGCGAACAATGATACGATGAACTGGAAACGCGTCGATAAGTTCATTTGAAAAGATAACCCCCGTAAACCCCTGAGGGAAAAACGTATCGATCCCACTGCACCACGACACTGACCAACCCGCCGACAAAAAAGGTTGTAGCAGCTCACGCTGTCGCTCAATCATCCTAGCGCTTCGCTCAACCAACACATATCGGAGGTTCGAGCGAACTTTAGGTACCCTCCGCTCCAAAAACGCGAGGATATCTCGACACAACACTCCCCTTCCTGGTCCCATTTCCACAATTGTGACTGGCCCATTACCAACAATCAGCTCCGATGCCTCGATCAGTTGCTCTCCAAGCATTTCCCCGTAAACAGAATGAAGATCTTCACTAGTATAAAAATCACCTTTCCACCCAATAGGACCATAAGATTCATAGTATCCGTGCGCTGGATCGTATAGAACCATCTCCATGAACTTCGCAAAATCAATTGGCCCCTTGCGCATAATCTCATCGACAATCTTCTCAACCAACAATGAATTCCCAAGATCACTTCCTGAGTTAGGTGGTCCAGAGTTGGACTGTTCAGGCGTCTGATAACTCCCAAAACTCATTTTTTGTGAAAACTCTCCTCTAACTCTACTGCTCTGTTTTATAATGTGTTTTGTGAGGTAGCCCGCTTGACCTGGAATTCTAAGCCTTGATAACGTGAAAACATTCACGCCTATAAAATATTCCACAGGAGGTGCAGCGTGTCCTTAGGTGCATTCATTCTCGTTGACGTCGTTGGTGACCATACCAGAAGCTGCCAGCAGACCTTGAGTCGTATCACTGGAGTACAGAAGGTTTATACGGTCTGTGGCGACCACGACCTGATCGTCAGAGTCGAAGTAGAAAGTCTTGAAGAACTACGAGATGAGACTCTTGCTCGAATCCGCTGCGTCGAGGGAATTACAAAAACCACCACCTGCCTTGAACTGTAACACACGGCACCCAATAAAAGCTCCGTCTCGCCTACGGCAGAGAAGCAGGAGTCTCCCGTTACAAGCATCTTTAGCCAAACTTCCCTTCACACTTATTTACATGAATAACCATCAGCCCAGCGAAACCCTAGCTCGCAAATCATCAATTCAAGGTTAAGCTAAAAAACAATCAAAGGGAGAAGCCTCTTGAGCACTTATACTACGCGACAATCTCCGTTCCAATTCCTTCATCTGTAAAAATTTCCAACAACAACGCATGCGAAACCCGTCCATCAATAATATGTGCTTTTCGTACGCCTCCCTCCAAGGCTTCAAGACATGCATGGACCTTTGGGAGCATACCATCTGTAAGAATACCCTTTTTAACCAATTGCTTGATATCCCTTCGAGACAAGTGTGCAAGACGTTGATCTTGTACCCCACGAATACCTTTGACATCTGTCAACATCAGAATCTTTTCAGCTGTCAACGCGCTGGCGATAGCACCTGCTACATGATCAGCATTAATGTTATAGACCTGCCCATCGGCATCAGGGGCGATTGGTGCAATAACAGGAATAAATCGACTTTCCTGAAGGCGATTCAACTCTTTAACATCGATTCTGTCAACGTCTCCAACCAAGCCATATCCAGACTCAGATACCTTAGCTGTAGACCGTTGCGAACTTTCATTCTCTTTGTCTGTCCCAATACGTTTGATCCATTCCTTTTTTGTCAATGGTCGTGCCGATATCAATGTATTATCCTTGCCATTTAACCCAACCCCTCGCCCTCCATGGCGCCGGATGAGCGAGACAATCTCCTTATTGATCGTTCCCCCTAATACCTTTTTCACGACATTCATAGTCGCTTGATCCGTCACACGAACCCCATGACGAAATATTGGTTTTAGTCCAGCCTGTTTAAGCATCACGTTGATCTGTGGCCCACCTCCATGGACAACGACTGGGTGCATCCCCACAAACTTCATCAACACCACATCCCGTGCAAAACTCTCTTTCAAAGCCGAATCCACCATCGCACGTCCACCATACTTGATTACAATCGTTTTACCCGAAAATTCCTTGATGTACGGCAAAGCCTCAATAAGCGTTTCTGCTTTTTTGATGAGGGATTTCATTGGAAGATTCCAAGAATTCAAGAATCGATAATTCTAGTTTGGTCAAAGAAGAATAAATCCAGCACTTTCTCCACTTCCAAACTTCCCGGCCTCAAAACCCCATTACAGAATATATCGACTTAGATCCTCATCTTTTACAATATCTTTGACCCGGTCCCTTACATAGACAGCATCAATCTGGACCGTTTTCTCGATGAGATCCGGAGCCTCGAATGAAACCTCATCCAACAAGAGTTCAAGAATAGTAAACAATCGCCTGGCTCCAATATTTTCGCTCCGATCATTTACCAATACCGCAATTTCAGCAATCTCTTTTACAGCATCTTCGGTGAATTTCAGATCAACACCTTCTGCTCCGATAAGTGCGCAATATTGCGTGATTAGGGCATTGTTTGGTTCGGTCAAAATACGCACAAAATCATCTTTGGATAGTGCTTCAAGCTCCACACGAATAGGAAACCTCCCTTGAAGCTCAGGGATCAAGTCCGATGGCTTAGCCACATGAAATGCTCCCGCCGCAATGAACAAAATATGATCGGTCCTGACAATGCCGTACTTCGTATTAACAGAACAACCTTCGACAATGGGTAACAAATCTCGTTGGACTCCCTCACGTGATATATCAGGGCCAGAGGAGCGCTCCTTCCCAGCGATCTTGTCGATTTCATCCAAAAACACAATACCCGTCTGCTCAACTTTCTGTACCGCCAACCGAACCACCTCATCCATATCAATAAGTTTTTGGGCTTCTTCTTGGATCAGAGTCTTGAGAGCATCACCAATCTTCATCGTCCGTTTCTTTTTCTTCGCCGGGAAAAGTCCGCCCAATGCTTCACGAAGATTAGACTCAATGTCCTCCATCCCTACATTGGAAATTACACCGATCGGAATTGATTTCTCCTTTGTTTCAACCTCAACAGTTCTAGCATCAAGTTTCCCAGCTAACAACTGAGCCCGAAGCTTCTCTCGCGTCTGCGCATACGAGTCAGGCAGAGAAGTTGTTTTTTGTCCATTTTCACCATCACCTTGAGACTCAGGGGTTTGTTGTACAGTAGGCGGAGGCAGCATGAGATCCAACAATCTGTCTTCGCCATAAGTTTTAGCTTTTTCCTGAACCTGCTGGTGATGTTCAGCCTTAACAATGTTAACCGACAATTCAGTCAAATCACGAATCAGCGATTCAACATCACGCCCTACATATCCAACCTCGGTAAATTTTGACGCTTCGACCTTAAGAAATGGGGCCCCAGAGAGTTTCGCAAGTCGCCGAGAAATCTCAGTCTTCCCAACCCCCGTCGGCCCAATCATGATTATATTTTTTGGAATGATGTCATTTTGAAGATATTCCGGAAGTCGTTGCATACGCCATCGAGTTCGCAATGCAATCGCAACCATTCTTTTCGCGTTGCGCTGCCCAACCACATACCGATCAAGTTCAACAACAATTTGTCGTGGAGTCAGCGATTCCAATGTTTCAGCTATTGGTGGCACCTGAGAAATTTCAATACTCTTTTCGACACTTGTCATGACGTCAACTCTTCAATCTGAATGGCTTCATTGGTATAAATATCAATCCCGGCTGCAACTTTCATAGATTCAGTCACGATCTCATGCAAACTAAGATCTGTTTTTGAGATTAACGCCCGAGCCGCTGCTAGCGCGTAGCCACCCCCAGACCCAATCGCGATAACCCCATCCTCAGGCTCGACGACATCCCCCGTGCCCGTAATAATAAAGGAAGAGCATTGGTCTGCAACAGCCATCAAGGCTTCTAGACGGCGCAATACCCGGTCCGTTCGCCAATCTTTGGCCATCTCAACTGCAGCTCGAGCTAGATTGCCTCGATATTCTTCCACACGTTGCTCGAATTTCTCAAATAGAGTCAGCGCATCTGCGGTGGCACCAGCAAATCCAGCAAGAATACGATCATGGTAAATACGGCGAAGTTTTCTAGCATTGCTTTTCATAATAGTGTTTCCAACGGTAACTTGGCCATCTGAAGCAATAGCAACCTGATCCTGACGCCGCACACATAAAATGGTTGTGCTCCTGACTTTCGCCCGATCAAAAGAGCCAAGTTGTTTATGAAATTTGTTTGCTTTACGTTGCATACCAACCCCTCGGTCATGCTATTGCTGCATTAAGGTTACGAACTCTTCGACTTCTTTGCACGCGAGTGAGCACTATCATATACTTCCATTAGCTTTTGGGTGGAAACATGAGTATACCGTTGGGTAGTAGAAAGACGCTCATGCCCAAGCAATTCTTGAATCGATCTAAGGTCCGCCCCCCCATCAAGAAGATGAGTAGCAAACGAATGCCTGAGGGCATGTGGACTGATAGAGGGAATATTGGAAAGTTGTCGACTCCATTTTTCAACTACACGCTCAACACTGCGAACAGATAGCCTTTTCCCAAAACGGTTTCGAAACAATGGCGTTCGAACATGTGAAGGTGACACTTCATTTGGTTCTTGCCGAGGAGGAAGTGATTCAAGATATGCAGTGATAGCTTTCATTGCGTGCAACCCGATAGGCACCATCCGTTCTTTCCGTCCCTTTCCAAAGACCTTGATAAGGCCATCGTGAAGCAGTCCATCTTCAACCGACAATGCAACCAGCTCAGAAACGCGAACTCCTGTTGAATACAATGTTTCCAAAATCGCACGATCCCGAAGACCAAACCGCTCAGATGATCCCAAGGGATGTTCAACCAAACGACACGCTTCCTCTTGAGAGAGAAATCGAGGGAGATGTTTTTCCTGTTTTGGAGACGCTACTTCAGCAGCAGGGCTCGCCTGAACAATCCCTTCTCTTCCCAAATAGTGGAACAAGCTCCGCAATGTAGCTAGCTTGCGCGCAATTGAGGACGCCTTCGCACCTTTAAACCTTAAGGTCGCTAAGAAGGCGCGGATCATGGCTGCATCAATCTCCGTCGGCCCACACTCCCCAACCGTTGTGGTAACGAACACCTGAAATTGCCTAAGATCTATACCGTAGTTTCGAACTGTGTGTGGAGACCCATTCCGCTCGACCCTGAGATAATTTAGGAAACGTGAGATTGCATCATCCACTTTTCAAGATCCTCCAGCGCACGTTCGCCAATCATACGTCGTTTCTGCTCTTTCTCCCGAACCTTTGTCGCTAAGGGTGGGAATAAACCAAAATTCGTATTCATCGGTTGAAAATGGTGAGGATCACTTTGCGTAATATGTGTAATTAGTGCCCCATGTGCTGTGGTTTCTGGCAACCTCACAAGAGGTTTCCCTTCAAACCCACGTGCTGCGTTGATCCCTGCAATCAGGCCGGTCGCAGCAGAATCCAAGTACCCCTCGACACCTGTCAGCTGCCCAGCAAAGAAAATCGCCCCATTCATCTTCACCTGAAGAGTATCACGCATTAAAGCAGGGGCGTTAATGAACGTATTTCGATGCACACTTCCATACCGTAAAAATTCTGCTTTCTCCAACCCAGGAATCATACGAAAAACCCTCCGTTGCTCTGAGTAGGTCAGCTTAGTTTGAAATCCTACCATGTTATAGGACGATCCATACTTGTTCTCTTGTCGTAATTGAACCACCGCGTGAGATATAGCATTCGTTCGCGGGTTGACTAGACCAACAGGCTTCATAGGCCCAAACAAAAGTGTCTCTCGGCCACGCTCCGCCATCACCTCGACAGGAATACATCCTTCGAAATACGAGATGTTTTCGAAATCTTTTGGAACGACCTTTTCTGACTCAAGCAAGGCGTTATAGAAACGATCATACTCATCTTTTTCCATAGGGCAATTCAGATAGTCAGCGCCACCTTTGCCATACCGAGATGCCCGAAACACCATGTTGTATTCGATAGTTTCCGCGTCAATAATTGGAGAAATCGCATCAAAAAATGAGAGGTGCCGTTCCAACGTAAGACCCTTGATTGACTTAGCCAAACGATCTGATGTTAGTGGCCCAGAGGCAATAATGGAGATCCGATCAGTTGGAATTTGCGTGATTTCCTCTCGCCTCACCGTCACATAAGGATGATTTTCGAGTGTTTCCGTAATGTGGCACGCAAACTTCTCGCGATCCACCGCCAATGCCAAGCCAGCAGGAACTCGGCACATATCCGCTGTTTTTACTATCAAGGAGTCGAGTCGCCGCATTTCCTCCTTCAAGATGCCAGAGGCATTCAGAATGTCTGCAGATCCAAACGAATTGCTACATACTAACTCCGCCAGTTTGTCCGACGCATGTGCCGGAGTAGTAGCTGTCGGCCGCATTTCGTACAAAGTCACGGGAATACCCCGCTTGGCTACCTGCCATGCTGCTTCGGAACCGGCCAAGCCGCCTCCAATCACCACAATTTGCGATGTCATGTTTCGATTCCAGACAGAGTTTTAGGGGAGTCATTCTAGAAGTAGGCCTTTTGCGAAGTCAAGAAACAGACCGGGATGCAAAACCCACACAAAGAAGACATAAGCTATTCAGTTGTAAGTGTCCAGATTGCTTCAAGTGTCACTCAAGCCAAGAACAAAGATCACAATCTCGTAATATACAGGAACATACGAGAAGATTCCGAACACCCTTCTCGTCTCTGCCATGTCAAAAACGGGAAACCTTCCGAAAATGAATTCACAACTTTGACGTGCCTCCCGCCCACACAGTAGACTACGTTGATGGCAAAACATCCTAGGCTGATCCTTTTCGACATTGGAAGCGTGATTATCGATGTCGATCACTTCCAAATCGCAACCCGCCTCGCCAGATCGTCTACAAATCCTCAATATACCGATCAGGCCACAGTACTTTCTGCACTCAAATCGGTTAGCACTCGTCTGATCAATGACTATGACACAGGAAATATTTCGTCCAATGATTTTTATAAACAGATGATGTCTACCTATCAACTCACAATGGACTATGAGACGTTTCGTGAAGCGTGGAATTCATGTTTTCGTGAAAACATCGAAGTTTCATCGCTCGTCAATCGCTTAAGGCAGCAATACCCCCTCTTCCTGCTTTCAAACACTAACGCCATGCATTTTGAATTTCTACAGAACACTTTCTCCGTGATCAAAAATGTGGAAACTGCCATCCTCTCCTATGAAGTACATTTTCGAAAGCCCGAGAGAGCCATCTATGAACATGCGTTGAAGCTTGGAGGTGTGCCCGCCGAGTCAGTCTGGTACGTCGACGACAGAATAGAATTTGTGAACGCGGCAGCACAACTAGGCATTCATGCCTTTCAATTCCAATCAGCACCAAAATTAATTGATAAATTTCAACCCCTCCTCACAAACACCTAACAATATTCACGATTCATTACATTGTTGCTCTATCACATAAACTAACCATTCTCACGTTATGAGTGTCCAAAAAACCAAGAGAACGAGAGTACTTTCGGAAATGCTTCTAAGAAGGGGCGCGCTGATCTGTTTACGGCGTTTCAGTTGTTTGCAGGCGCCATGTGGATTGACCACCTTTGTAGACCATGACTACCCTCTTCCATTCGCGAATGTGGTATTTAGCCCACGCAGGCGATTGACCTTGATATGATGCATCGTAATCTTCCCCCTCTGCCCGAAAGTATGTTGGAGCAGTCAGCCCAGCATCCAACACCTCATCGAGCAAACACTCCGTCGTCGCCCCTTTTCCACTCAGAGCAATGTCGCTGAGAATGGCAAGAATTTTCTTTGGGTCTTGTTCTATGATCGATTGCATGACAATGCCACAACAGCTTCTCTAATTTTCTGTGTCGCACGTTGATATTCATCACATCCCTGAGATCTCCATTCTGTGCATTCACTGGCGCCAATGTGAATAGGCTTTCCAAAACTGACGGAGACCTTACCGAGCCGCGGAAGCAGTTGGCCCACCGGCCAGGCCTCATAGGTACCTTGAATCCACACTGGCACGATCGGAACGCCAAGTTCAGCTGCCAATACGCCTATCCCATTTCGAAATGGAAGCAGTGACCCATCAAGAGTTCTACACCCTTCTGGAAAAATCATAACCATTTTCCCTCGGCGCAGTAGCGCAGCAGTCGTTTGCATCGCGTTAACAAGATGTCTTTCCGCATCTCCTGAAACAATATGTGCTCCTCTCGCAAACCAGGCTGCAAATCGAGTCCTAAAATATTGCTCCAGCCCAAAGAAAAAAAGACGTTCAAAAACAGCATGCGGAACGACACCGCAGACGACAAATGCATCCATAAAGCTAGAATGATTTGCCGCGAACAAACAGGGGCCTCGTGGAGGAACGTGGGAAAGCCCTGAAACTGACGCACGGAATCCTATTCGAGCAATAAGATACAATACTCCACATCCGAACCAAATTTGCAACCGATGCAGCCACGAAATTCGATGTACATGTGGTGACAGCCGAACCACCTCAAGTGCCTCCCCATTGAGAATATCAGCCCACGACCGAACATTCTCACCCCGAACACCCTGCCATGAGTTGGCAAGTGTTCCTGTCAATTGAAGGTCCATAATCCGATCAATAATCTCTCGCATGGTTGACACTTCAGCGCCAAACAACTCCGGCAACGGCCCGAACCTCCGCTCAAGTGCTACCACCATTTCCACACGCCGAAGAGAATCAATACCAAGATCTAACCCGAGATGATCATCAAGGTGAATCAAAGTTTCGTTTCCAAGCACATCCCGAAGTGCCGATACGACGCTGACAGCAGGTTCCATACTCATCATCGCCTCATCATCAACGCTCAATTCCAAATCAGGAGTCCCTGCAGGACCTGCATCAACCAGAGTCT
>DCWI01000085.1 GCA_002328825.1 Nitrospiraceae bacterium UBA2166
TGTATAGTTACGCTACCCTTTGTCGGCACTTGCAAGTTTTTGATTCTGCATTTTCTGATATTCCTCATCTGACTGCATTTGCGGTGAAATCAAATTCAAACCTTGCGGTTCTGAAATTGGTTGCGAATCATGGGCTTGGTGCAGATATTGTGTCTGGTGGAGAACTTTATCGTGCAATCCAAGCGGGGATTGATCCGGCCAAGATCGTCTTTGCGGGGGTCGGGAAGAATGCAGAAGAGATTGAGTACGCGATTGCGCAGGGAATCCGTATGTTTAATGTCGAATCAGAGGAGGAACTTCGTGCGATTAACACTGTCGCGGAACGGATGGGGAAAATAGCACCCGTTGCTTTGCGCGTGAACCCTGACGTTGATCCTATGACTCATCCGTATATTGCTACGGGATTGAAGAAGAGCAAGTTTGGCATCGACTCTCAATTTGCTCTCGATAGTTTTGAGATTGCAATGGGCCTTTCTGCTATTGATGTTGTTGGGGTTCATATGCATATTGGGTCACAGTTAACCAAGGTGAGTCCCTTTGTTGACGCGGTGAAGCGCCTTTTAGGGCTTATAGAGCAGCTGCAGCAACGGGGGATTAGCCTGCACTATATTAACATTGGTGGGGGGCTTGGCATCTCGTACGAAGATGAAAATCCGCCGCATCCAAACGATTTAGCTAAAGCTCTGTTGCCACTTCTGCGGGATCTGAAGGTGAGCTTGATTCTTGAGCCAGGACGAGTCATTGTTGGAAATGCTGGAATTCTTGTGACCAAGGTGTTGTACACTAAAAGTGGGGATGGGAAGCACTTTATTATTGTCGATGCAGCGATGAATGATCTTCTTCGTCCGAGTTTATATGAGGCGTATCATGAGATTTTTCCTGTCCGACGGGACAAACGAGATTTGATAATAGCTGATGTTGTTGGCCCAATTTGTGAATCTGGTGATTTTCTTGCCAAAGGACGGGAATTGCCTGTGGTTAAATCCGGAGAATTGCTTGCCGTGATGAGCTCGGGGGCCTATGGGTTCACGATGGCGTCGAACTACAATTCGCGTCCTCGTGTTCCGGAAGTGATGGTGCGAGACCAAGATATCCACGTAATTCGTGAGCGCGAAAGCTATGAAGATCTAGTGAGGGGCGAAGTGATTCCTGATTTCCTGCGATAGTCTCTTATACGTGATACCGACATGATTCCGTTCATGAAACTAGCGGGGAGTGGAAATGATTTTATTCTCATTGACAACAGGCGTTTGTCCATTGCATCGACGCGCTTGAAGCGAATTGCGGTTCAGCTTTGTCGCCGGCGATGGTCAGTTGGAGCTGATGGTTTGATTGTAATTGAACCTTCATTGAAGGCGGATTTCAAATGGAGATTTTTCAATGCCGATGGAAGCCGAGCGGGGTTTTGTGGAAATGGTGCACGTTGTGTTGCGCGGTTTGCCCATATCAAGAAAATTGCGCGGCGGCGTATGGTATTTGAGACTCGTGTTGGTCTGATTACGGCTGAGGTGCTTAGTTCTCGTGGTGAGCGAGTGAAAGTTTGTATGCCTGATCCGAAAAGTCTTCAATTAGATATGAAAATTCTAATCAAAGATCAAGAACAAACCGCGCATTTCGTTGATACTGGAGTGCCACACTGTGTATATGTGGTTGACGATCTCATTCAGGTAGATGTCGATGGATTAGGGCGTACGACGCGCAATCACAGACTGTTCCTCCCATTGGGTACCAATGTGTGTTTTATTAATGTGGTGAATACTCGTCGTATTAAGATTCGAACCTACGAGCGGGGTGTCGAAGGGGAGACATTGGCGTGTGGAACAGGTGCGGTTGCTGCAGCGGTAATTGCCAATAAACTTGATGCCGTGATTTCTCCGGTAACCGTTATCCCAGCTAGTGGTCGGCCACTGAGTGTGTCATTCACTGTTAAAAAGGGTATGTATCGGGAGATATTTCTGGAAGGTGATGCTCGTGTGATCTATGATGGTCACATTAGGCCGGATGCCTTGGACTAATTGCTGGAAAAGGAAAAGTTGTTTATGAGAGTTTCTCAGACGCCGTATCGAGGATCAATGGTGGCAATTGTCACGCCTTTTAAAGAAGGTGTGTTCGAGGCTACTGCGCTTGAGCATCTGATTGATTTTCAGCTCAGAAATGGAACTGCTGGCATCGTTCCTTGTGGAACAACCGGAGAATCAGCGACCCTAAGCCATGCAGATCATCGGCGTGTGGTTGAGGTAGCGGTTAAGTCGGTTGGGGGTCGAGTTCCTGTAATTGCGGGTACGGGGTCAAATAGTACTGATGAGGCCATTGATCTGACCTATCATGCTAAACAGGTTGGTGCCGATGCAGCACTTCTCATTACTCCCTATTACAATAAACCGACTCAAGAAGGCCTCTTTCTCCATTATAAGAGGATCGCTGAATCCGTAGATTTTCCTCTAATTTTGTACAATATTCCAGGGCGGACAGCTGTGAATATGTTGCCGGAGACTGTCGAACGATTGTGTGAAGTTTCCAACGTTGTCGCGATCAAGGAAGGATCAGGTTCGTTGCAACAAATTAGTGACGTGGTGAGACGATGTGGCGATCGCATGCCTGTGCTTTCAGGTGATGACGCGTTGACCCTTCCGGTTTTGTCCGTTGGAGGGACCGGAGTAATTACGGTGTCCGCGAATATCATTCCAAAAGATGTCTCAACGATGATTGATGCGTTTGAATCTGGAAATATAGATCAGGCGAGGAAGGGGCACCTAAAAATGGCCCCGATTGTGTCCGCCCTATTTTTTGAAACCAATCCCATTCCTGTCAAACAAGCGCTTGCTTTTATGGGGAAAATGTCGGCCGAAGTGCGTCTTCCTCTTTGCCGAATGTCTGATGAAAACCAGAAACGTCTTAGGCAAGTTATGACAACATACGGACTGCTCTGATGAGGCTGATCATGTTTGGAGCAGCCGGTCGGATGGGTCAGTGTATCATTGACCTGATTCAGCGGGCAGATGACTGTGAACTCGTCGGTGCTGTTGAAGTTCCAGGTCATTCTGCCGTTGGGTTGGATGTTGGAAGTTTTGTCGGGTGTGGGGATATTGGTGTTGACGTGAGTGATGAGTTGGAGTCAGTTGTCGATCAGGCCGATGTTGTAATTGATTTTTCCTTACCTGGTGGAACGATTGAAAATGCGAAGATCTGTGCCGAGTATGCTACCCCGTTAGTGATAGGAACGACAGGAATTTCACCAACTCAGGAAGGTCAATTGCAGCAACTTGTTCGAACCTTTCCTTGTGTTCTGGCTCCCAATATGAGTATAGGCATTAACGTTTTGTTGAATGTGCTTGCGGAGATGGCTGTAGTGCTTCAAAAAGATTACGATATCGAGATTGTCGAGGTACATCATCGATTTAAACAAGATGCGCCAAGTGGGACTGCGATTGGTATGGCAAAGGCGATCGCGATGGCACAAGGGAAGGATTTTGACATGATGGGGATATACGGTCGCCAAGGGGAGCGAAAATCAGGTGAAATCGGGATGCAATCTATTCGTGCTGGTGATATTGTTGGAGATCATACCGTCTATTTTGCTGGTCAAGGGGAGCGAATTGAGATTACACATCGTGCTCAAAGCCGTGAAACCTTTGCTCATGGAGCCATACAAGCGGCTCGTTGGGTGTCAGTGCAGTCACCAGGGCTATACGATATGCAAGATGTCCTTGGACTTAAGAAAGACTGATTAACTTATGAATGTTGAATGGAGTGATCGAATCAAAAATCTTCCTCCTTATCTCTTTGCGGCTATTGATGCTGCCAAGCAGGCGGCACAGTCTAAAGGGTTGGACATTATCGACCTTGGTGTTGGCGATCCCGATCTTCCAACTCCAGAGGTAATCATTGAACGCCTTTCTGTCTCGGCCAGAGACGCGAAGAATCATCAATACCCGTCCTACATTGGAATGCTGTCTTTTCGTGAAGCGGTCGCAAAGTGGTATTGGAAAAGATTTTCTGTTTCGATAGATCCAGTACGTGAATCTCTTACGTTGATTGGTTCGAAGGAAGGCATAGGACATGTTCCGCTTGCATTTATCAACCAAGGAGACCTTGTTCTTGTTCCAGATCCAGGGTATCCAGTGTATTCCGTTGCCACGACATTTGCAGGCGGCGTCGTGTACACCATGCCACTCAAACGGGAAAATGAATTTCTTCCTGACCTTGAGGCTATTCCTTCTGATGTATGTACGCGGGCAAAACTCATGTTTTTAAACTATCCAAACAACCCAACAACCGCAGTTGCTACACGAGATTTTTTTTCTCGCGTGATTGACTTTGCATCTCGGCATGACATCATTGTGTGTCACGACAATGCCTATTCAGAGATCTATTTTGATGATTGCCGTCCGATCAGTTTCATGGAGATTGATGGGGCTCGGGAGGTTGGTGTTGAGTTTCACTCGTTGTCAAAAACATTTAATATGACTGGTTGGCGCATTGGATCAGTGGTAGGAAACGAGTCTGTCATTGCGGGATTAGGAAAGGTTAAGACGAATATTGATTCTGGGGTTTTCCAAGCAATTCAGGAGGCAGGGATCACCGCATTAGAGTCTGATGATCAGATTGTTTCTGACGCGAGAGCAATATACCAAGAGCGTCGGAATGTGTTGGTTCCAGGGCTGAAAGCCATAGGCCTCAATGTTTATCCAACCGATGCAACCTTCTACGTCTGGATGGATGTGCCGTCGTCATTTACTTCTGCGAGCCTTGCAAGTCACCTGATTGAGAAAACTGGCATTGTTGCAACTCCAGGAAATGGATTTGGAAACGCAGGAGAAGGCTATCTTCGTATGACTCTGTGTGCACCAAAAAAACGACTTGCCGAGGCTGTGGACCGGATAAAAACCATTGGCATTTAGGTGTGCAGGCGTATCTTAGTATTGGCTCGAACGTAGGTGATCGGAAAGCGTGGTGCATGAAGGCCATCACGAGCCTGACCAGCCATCCTGATATTTCTCACCTTACCCACTCCGTATTGTATGAAACAGAACCGATGGAGACTTCCAATCAACGGTGGTTTCTAAACTGTGCGGTCAGCATTGAAACAGAGTTGACCATTCAATCTCTTTTTTCTCTGTGTTCGCGAATTGAGGGAGATTTTGGACGTGTGAGATTTGAAAAGAATGCGCCGCGAACCATTGATCTTGATCTGCTCTTCTATGGAACCATGATAGTGAACACGTCAGAGCTTGTTGTTCCACATCCTCGGCTTGCGACACGGAGGTTTGTTCTTGTCCCACTCGCAGAGATTGCGCCTGATGTGTTACATCCCCTCTTGCACCTCACCGTACGGGAATTACTGGATCGCCTTGGAAACTTACAGATCGTACGGAAGTTCAACGATGGTACTGTCAATTAGGCTTCCTATAAACCAAATATTACAATATTTCATGGGGCTGCTTAAAACAGTAGATTATAAGGGGTTATTGGGTTTTTATGATATTAACTATTCATCAACAAATAGAGAATAATAGGTTGCTTTATAGGAAATCTCGAGAATTGCCGCCGAGTGGTAAGTAGTCGATGAAGGTCATCAAGACCATTTCCGCAATGCAAAAATCAACGATGCGTTGGCGGAAAACAGGAAATTCTATTGGGTTTGTTCCGACGATGGGAGCCCTTCACGGCGGACATTGTGCGCTCATTGAGGCTGCTCGGCGCACCAACAAAATCGTTGTGGTTAGCTTGTTTGTAAATCCGCTGCAATTTGGTCCCTGTGAAGGTCTCAAACGTTATCCTCAAACGTTTACCCAAGATCGACATTTCTGTGAGAAGGCTGGAGTAGATGGTCTGTTTGTGCCAAATAAAAGAGCAATGTATCCCGAGGGGTTCCAAACGATAGTCATGGTTCGCAAGGTAACTCAAGGGTATGAAGGACAGTCACGTCCGATGCATTTTGAAGGCGTGACAACGGTGATCACAAAACTTTGTCATATCGTTGTACCTGATCATGTGTATTTTGGTCAAAAGGATTATCAGCAGGCAATTGTGATAAAGCAGATGCTGGCTGATCTGAATATGCCTATTAAAATGGTGGTGCGGCCAACGGTGCGGGAATCAGATGGTCTCGCGATAAGTTCAAGAAACTCACTCCTTAAGCCCAATGAACGAAGGGTGGCGGCTGTGGTATATCGTATGTTAGAGGAAGGCGCGAGGCGTATTCGTGCAGGAGAGCGGTCTGGATACAGGCTTCGTCGTAACATTGAAACGAGGTTGAATGCCGAACCGTCAATAAAAGTCGATTATGTTGGGATTATGCACCCACAAACGTTAGTGGCCGTGAGAAAAATCGAGGGGCGTGTGGTCTTGACCATTGCCGCCTATGTTGGAAAGACGCGGATTATTGACAATATTATCGTGAGGGTTCCGGCACGGTAAAGTGGTCGGGGCGAGAGGATTCGAACCTCCGACATCCAGCTCCCAAAGCTGGCGCGCTACCGAACTGCGCCACGCCCCGCCATTTCTAGTTATAAGGTTCCGATCAAGTCTTTTTGAATAGAGACAAGGTTTTTAATGGCGTTTCGGCCTAAGTCTAAGAACTCTGACAATTCCTCTGATGTAAAGGTCATGTGCTCTGCGGTTCCTTGGATCTCAACAAACTGGCCTTTACCGGTCATCACTAGGTTCATATCTACCTGTGCCATTGAATCCTCTTCATAACAGAGATCAGTCATAAGCATATTTCCTACTTTTCCTACGCTGATTGCGGCAAGGTAATCGGTCAGTACTTGTTTTTTGATGAGGTTTTTATTTTTCGCAAAGATGATCGCATCGTGAAGTGCGAGAAAACTTCCCGTGATTGATGCGGTTCGTGTCCCACCATCAGCCTGTATGACATCACAGTCGATCCAAACCGTCCGTTCTCCAAGTGCCTCAAGGTCGGTAACCGAACGAAGTGAGCGACCAATGAGGCGCTGGATTTCATGAGTCCGTCCGCCGATCTTTCCGCGAGATGATTCTCGTGGGTTTCGTTGGTGTGTAGATCGTGGAAGCATTGAATATTCTGCGGTGATCCACCCTGTGCCTTTGTCTCTTAAAAAAGGGGGTACCTTTTCCTCTAGTGAGGCTGTACAGATGACTTTCGTTTCGCCCATTTCAATCAAGGCAGACCCTTCTGCTGACTTGATGAAATTTCTCGTAATTGTCACTGGGCGATGGGCGGAACATTCGCGACCATCTTTTCGAATCATTGATGATGCAATGGTCATGAGTGTTGAGTGGGAGGTTCGTTCTTCTTGGCTTGGCGTTTAATTTTTTTTGCGATGTAGAATCGAAGCATGAGAAGCACAATGATAAGAAGACTAACTCCACCGATGAATACTTCAGACTGTCCAATAATATAAGGCATAGTAACCGAAATATTGCCGTTTTGACAGGAGAAATTCAAGTATGTTACCGTCATACTGTGATGAAAGTCGGCCCAAAAACAGTTGTTGCAATGGATTATGCTGTTCTCTTGGATTCTGGTGAAGTTGGGGAGTCTACCTATGGGAAGAGCCCTGTTCAATTTATTTACGGGGATCAGACAGTTGTCCCAGGTTTGTATAAGGCAATTGCTGGATTGACAAAGGGTGACCGGAGATCGTTCAGGATTGATCCGACGGAAGGGTATGGAGTGTATGAAGCATCAGAGGTTCGCAAAGTGCCGCGAGCAGGGCTTCCCCCAGAGCTGACTCCTGAAGTAGACATGTCACTCCAAGTGAAGGATCCTACTGGCATCTACCGATTGGTCACGATTAAAGAAGTTGAAGACGAAACGCTCACCGTGGATTTTAACCATCCGTACGCAGGCCATACTCTTACATTTGATGTTCTGATTCGTGATGTCCGCGAGGTAACAGATGAAGAGTTGGAGCAAGGCCTTACGTCACAAGTAGATGAGGGCGAGGATGATCTTTCTGCGTACTCAGGCCCTGGGGGTGCTATTGCGGATAACATCATGGAAGATGATGAGCCTCCAGACTACCCAGATGCGTTCCACTGAACGAGTTTCCGCCGTTTCGAATCTTTTACTTCTCTGACTTCTCCCTTTTTTCTTTTATTTCTTTCGATGAAGATGTCGTAGACTGTGTTG
The DNA here is from genome assembly GCA_002328825.1 of Nitrospiraceae bacterium UBA2166. GTDB lineage: Bacteria > Nitrospirota > Nitrospiria > Nitrospirales > UBA2166 > UBA2166. Next base: position 8,117 of record DCWI01000085.1, read on the forward strand.
TGTTGTTTGCTTTGTTGCTCTCAGGCGATGATGTGGATGTTGTCGCATGGTCTGCAGAGGGTGAGGAGTCTGGGCTTTTTTCTTTGTCAGGAGCCGTGCCTTCTTTTGGCGTATCACTCGGTGCAGTATTTTCACCAGGTTTTTCATCCTGTTCTTTTGAATCAGGGGGGGCCGTTTTTGACGAGTAGTCGGTGATGTACCAGCCTGTACCCTTAAATGATAGCCCTGGGGCTGAGATTAGTTTGGTTACTTTCCCAGAACATTGCTCACATTTTGTGATTGGTTGGTCAGAGAACTTTTGAATCAGTTCAAAGCGATGTCCGCACTTGTTACAGGAATATTCATATAAAGGCATTAATCATCTCCTAAGTGATACATCTTTCTCTTTTTCTTTATAGTGTGTGAACCGTTACGTATGTCTTAGAAACATTTCTGCTCTACGTTCCTCTTGTATTGTTATCGTGCGGTACACTTGAATCCACCTGAGGTGAGAACAGTAATGGATATGGGAGCTCTCATGACGTTACAGTTTGGAGCTTTTGTAGTGCGATATGGACGCGTTCGAGTCCATCTTGGACCTTCTCGCGACTTGTCGCATATGAAATTCGAAGATGAGATGGAGACCCAAACGGTTCGCCTGGAACAACAGCCACATTTGCTTCGTGGAGTAAATATGTCGCGATCTGGGATGCTGATGTCATAGTTTGGTCGTCTAAACGAGTACCAATGAGCATTGAAATATTCACAAAGAGGTAAAAGGCACCTTCTGGATCAAGACAACTTACTCTGGGGATGGTTTTTAATTTCGTGTGTCCTAAAGTACGGCGTTCTGAAAATTCTTTGACCATGTGGGCATAGAAATTATGACCTTCACGCAAGGCTCCAATAGCTGCCTTTTGTGCGATTGAACTTGGATTTGACGTACTTTGGCTTTGGATGGTCCCCATCGCAGAAACAATTGGTTTGGGACCTGCGGCGTACCCGATTCGCCATCCGGTCATGGCAAAGGTTTTTGAAATACCGTTGATCACAATCGTTCGTGCTTTGATTTTTGGTCCAAGTGAGGCAATGCTGCAATGTGTTCGGCCACCGTAGAGGAAGTGTTCGTAGATCTCGTCAGAGATCACAAGGAGATCATGGGTGATTGCAAAATTAGCAATTTCTTCTAGCGTTGCCTGATCATAGACTGCTCCGGTCGGGTTGGAAGGGCTATTGATTATGAGTGCTTTGGTTCGAGGTGTGAGAAACTGTGTGAGTTGTGATGTTGTTGTTTTAAATCTTGTCTGTTCGTTCGTCGGGATGAGTACAGGAACTCCCCCGTGGAGGCGAACTTGATCTGGATAGGTGAGCCAATGGGGTGATGGAATTAGAACCTCATCCCCGCGATTTAACAGCACTTGCATGAGATTGAATAGAGAGTGTTTGGCACCGCATGACACGATAATTTCGTCGGTGCCGTATTCCAGGTTATTTTCATTAAGGAGTTTTTTTGCAATGATTGTTTTGAGTGGGATAATTCCGGATGTGTTGGTATATCTGGTAAACCCTTCCTCTATCGCTTGAATGGCATCGTTTTTGGATTGAGATGGGCTTTCGAAATCAGGTTCTCCAGCGGAAAGATCAATGACATCAATTCCTGCTGCTTGCATTTCATGGGCACGGGCGGTAATTCCTAATGTGGCGGATGGAGCAATTCCCTGTAGCT
>DCWI01000056.1 GCA_002328825.1 Nitrospiraceae bacterium UBA2166
CGAGTATCGGCGACCCTTTACATGTGCTATTCATGAGGCGTTCAATGACCGGTCTCATCCACCTTATATTCTATTTTCGACGTTCCAATTGGTCTCGCCGTGTCATATCAGTATTAGCCTTGTCAAATCTATCCTGTAATGTGATTCAGGCAGGCGTATCGCAATGAAATGCACACCACTGCGGTCACGTTTTTATAGCGGCCTGCGCAGCAGCAAGACGAGCTACCGGGATCCTGAAAGGTGAGCAAGAGACGTAGCTCAGCCCAAGTTCATTAAAGTAATCGATCGAAGCCGGATCACCTGCATGTTCTCCACATGCGCCAACCTCTACGTTTCTGCTGGTGCGACTCAGCGAACGGGTAGCGATACCAATTAGTTGGCCCACTCCGGGCTTATCCAGAGTCTCAAATGGATTGGTTTCTAGAATCCCTGTGTCAAGGTAACTATCCAGAAACCTATGCTCTGCATCGTCACGAGAGAATCCAAGAGTGGTCTGCGTCAAATCATTAGTTCCGAAACTAAAAAAATCAGCGGAATTGATGAACTGATCTACGGCCAAACAAGTTCTGGGTAGTTCGACCATCATTCCAATCTGGATTCCAAGAATTCCGTGTTTCTGCAAAGTTTCTTCGGTGCTACAGCGCAGCCTCTCCATTTCGGTTGAAAACCCCACCATAGGCAACATGATTTTTACCTGCGGCCATTGATCAGTGAGCTCGTGAATATTGATCGCTGCGTCAGCAATAGCACTGACCTGCATTTCGTAGATCTCCGGATACGCCAGGCCCAGTCGACAACCGCGCATTCCGAGCATTGGGTTAACTTCCAAAAGTTCGTCAATGCGTCGAATTACTTCTGAATCAGCTACGTCCGCTCGATTTGGCATGAATTCGTGTAACGGAGGGTCAAGAAGCCTGATGATCACCTGATCTTGATCGATCTCCTGAAAGATTTTGAAAAAATCTTCCGATTGAAACGGCTGTAGTTCGGCAAGAATTTCAGTTCTGGACTCCTTGTCAGCAGCAAGAATCATGCTCTGGATTTTCGGGAGTCTGTCCTCTCCGAAAAACATGTGTTCCGTACGACACAGACCGATTCCCTCCGCACCAAACTTTCGAGCGTTCGCTGCATCTTCTGGCGTATCGGCGTTTGCCATCACCCTCAATCGACGTCTGGAATCTGCCCATTTAAGCAATAAATCCAACTCAATATCGGTCGACGGTTCAGATAATTCTGGTTTCCCGAGTATCACCGACCCTGAAGTGCCGTCAATCGTGATAAGTGCACCCTCACTCACTATTACACCATCAAGTGACACTTCACGACGATCGAGGTCAATATCGAGTGATTTACACCCGACGACACATGGCTTTCCCATACCGCGTGCCACAACGGCAGCGTGAGAAGTCAATCCACCTTTCGCCGTTAGAATCCCATCAGCTACAAAGAATCCATGTATGTCATCAGGTGACGTTTCGGGACGAACGAGAATGATCGGATCGCCTGATTTAGCGCGCTCTTCAGCGAAATCGGCATCAAGTGTTAGGAAACCGGCCGCTGCCCCCGGTGATGCTGCGAGTCCATGAGCCGCAACGTTAAATTTATGATCACTCGGCAACTGAGGTAACAGTAACTGAGAAAGATCTGCAGGATCAACTCGCATAATCGCTTCTTCGATCGAAATGAGCCCAGCATTTGCAAAATCAACTGCAATCTTCACCGCTGCGCGTGCGGTCCTCTTCCCATCACGAGTTTGCAGGATAAAAAGCTGCCCATGTTGGACCGTAAACTCGATGTCTTGCATATCGCTGTTGTACCGCTCAAGCTTCTCAGCGTGCTCGACAAGATGGGTGTACGCAGCGGGTAGAACCTGAGCCATCGCTAGGACGGAATCTGGTGTTCTAGTTCCAGACACTACATCTTCACCTTGTGCAGATTGCAAAAACTCTCCGAATAAGCCTTTTTCACCGGTCGAAGGATTTCGAGTAAAACAAACCCCGGTACCTGATTCTTCATCCAGGTTTCCAAACACCATCGCCACGATACTTACTGCGGTGCCAATATCATCAGAAATTCTCTCATTCCGACGGTATATCCTTGCCCGTTTACCATTCCAAGAATCGAATACTGCGGTGATGCAATTGCGTATTTGTTCTCGTGGATTCTGGACGAACTGGCCACCAGACTCTTCGGTGATAATAAGCTTATATGTGTTGACCAACTCTTCTAGTGCTTCGATCGGAATCTCGGCTGGATTGGACAAGTTTGGATCGACCATGAGTTTGTTCAATTCGTACTCGAACTGGCCAGAATTTATTTTGAGTACGACTTCTCCATACATTTGCAGTAATCGACGGTAAGAATCGAAGGCGAACGGACGATTACTCGAGCTTGATGCCAATGCCTCAACCGTTAAATCGTTCAATCCAACGTTGAGCACAGTGTCCATCATTCCTGGCATTGAGACAGGTGCCCCAGAACGGACCGATACAAGCAATGGATCGGTTTCACTACCGAGCTTCTTATGGGTCTGTGCTTCGAGCTTATCTAAGTGGTCGTCAACCTCTTGCCAGAACGTTTCTGGCAGGTCTCTGTTCTGGTCGTAGTAAAGCTTGCAAGCTTCTGTTGAAGCTGTGAATCCTGCCGGGACATTGATGCCCATCTGCATCATCTTGGCTAGACCAAAAGCCTTACCACCTAAAACTTCAGGGCCAATGGCGCCAGTAAATCGAAAATCGAATACGAAATCGGAAATCATAACAGCAACTCCAAAACCTGGAATATTCCCAGATTAAAGGGATAAAAAAGAGAATCTTTTCATGCATCAATCACTGGATTGATGCGTCCGGTCCGTTCACTAATATCTGAACAAATAATCAGATTAGGAACAGACGCCGGTATAGGATCCGGCGACGGAAGTTGCTTCATCGCTATAGCACGCGAAATAAACCGAATTGAGTGACGAGCTTAGCACGGGAACATTAGAGATTCCTACGATAACAGTGCGCATGGCGAAATGCATTACAACACCTTACTTACTGGCTAAATTTATTCGGTCTCGTTGCTAGACTAAATTGCCTAGACTCGCTAATTATCAGTGATGCCCCATACTTTGGCAACAGGAGTTTTCATTTCAGCACCCTGACACCCACCTAC
>DCWI01000096.1 GCA_002328825.1 Nitrospiraceae bacterium UBA2166
AAACTGCATACCTTCAACCACGTCGAGAGTGGTTGTTAAGCTCTTGGCTTCTTCAACGGTAATCACTCCATCTTTACCAACTTTTTCCATTGCCTCCGCGATCAAATCTCCCACAGCCACGTCATTGTTAGCGGAAATAATACCAATCTGGGCAATTTCTTTTTTGTCATTGCAGGACTTACTTTGAGAGTGCAGCTGCTCAACTACCGCTTCCACTGCCGCATCAATACCACGCTTGATATCCATGGCATTCGCACCAGCAGCAACATTCTTCACTCCTTCGCGGAAAATAGCTTCGGCCAGAACGGTAGCTGTGGTAGTGCCATCCCCAGCAACGTCACTGGTTTTACTTGCGACCTCACGGACCAATTGAGCCCCCATATTTTCATAGGCGTCCTCCAGCTCAATTTCCTTGGCTACAGTGACCCCGTCCTTGGTGATCGTGGGGGCACCCCATTTCTTACTGAGCATGGCATTGCGCCCTTTCGGACCCAATGTGGCTTTTACGGCCTTGGAAAGCTTGCTCACTCCTCTCAAAATTAGTTGCCGGGCATCTCCAGAATATTCCATCTGCTTTGCTGCCATTATTATCTCCTCTCTTCCTTCATTGCAGGTTATGTAGTGGGGTTAGTCAAACAACCCTAGAACTTCTTCTTCCTTCATGACAACATATTCCACATCATCAAGCTTGATTTTGCTTCCGCCATACCTCTCGCACAAAATGCTATCGCCGACCTTCACCATCGTCACATCTGGCCCGATGGCGCGTACAGTACCCTTCTGAGACTTTTCTTTAGCTGTCTCAGGAATATAGATACCCCCAGCAGATTTTTCCGCGTCATCCTCAAGATATTCAACAAAAATACGATCCCTCAACGGTTTAAACTTCGTTTTGACCTGTTCCTTTACTGCCATGTGCTGCCTCCTCACTGATTAGGTTGATTCCTCCAAGTCATCTCAGGTAGCCCTCTGACCACCAAACGAAGAAATAATCACCGTATCAGAAGAAGTCAAGGTGGGAATCCTATAAAAATGCATGAGGGTCTACATCCACCTCGAATGTAAGGCCGGAAGTGCCTGGAAACGTTTTAGAGCTTTTCAGAGATGCTTCCACCACGCCATGAGCCACCTCGCTTGCAAGCCCAGAACAGGGCTCCTTGACCAAAATATGATCTCGGTAACGGCCGCGTACTCGTGAATAAGGGGCTGGAACAGGGCCCAAAACCTCTTGGATTCCTGCTGTCTGGTTGTGTCGAAGATGATTGGCCCATCGGGCTGAAATCTGATGCACTTGAGCCTCAATATTACCAGTCACACGTAAACATACGAGCCTAGTGAATGGGGGAAACAAAAGTTCCTCTCGTATAGCCAGTTCGTCCATATAGAATTTTCTAGAGTCTTGGTGTATCACAGATTGCAACATATGATGCTCTGGCTGAAACGTCTGGATCAACATTTCTCCACATGTCAAAAACGACTTGAGCGCCATAAGTTGGTGAAAGGAACGCTCTGCGGCTCTAAAGTCTGGCATATGCATCATTGTGTCAGCAGAGATGACTCCAATCAGAGCCACCCTAGGCATAGGAGCTATATCGAGGAGCATTGATGTCCCAATAAGAATGTCGAGTGCTTTAAAATCAAGCCTCTTGATAAACGATAACGCTGCAGACTCTGACCGAACAAGATCTCTGTCCATTCGCACAATACGAGCATCAGGAAAAAAAGCGCGAGTCTCCTCTTCCACGCCTTCAGTGCCAAACCCCATAGCTATAATATGAGTGCCTCCACAACGCAAACAGATGTGGGGAGCATCACGAGATTCTCCACAGATGTGACACAAAACCTTGTGTTCTCTCCTATAGTACGTCAGCGACACACTACAACTGGTACATCGGGTGGTTGCTCCACAGTCACGACACCAGAGAGATCGCGAAAACCCTCGTCTTGGCTGGTATAGAATCACAGGCTTCCGGCTCGTTAAACAACCATGCATAGCACAAAGAAGCGATTCTGAAAAAAGTCTCCCCTTTTTTGATTCTGTTCGCATATCAATGCATTGGACTACCAGGTGTGGGGTGGTATGTGAATCACAGTCAAGATCTGACGTAGGATTCTTGAATATCAATGTGGCTTTTTTAGATTGAATCAGATGAATGGCTTCAACCGAGGGATGTGCAGATCCAAAGATAACCGTAGCCATCTCTCTGCTCGCTCGAGCCAACGCAATTTCACGCGTATGAAACCTCGGTTCATGATCGAATTTGTGTCGAAAGTCGTGCTCTTCATCCACAATAATAAGCCCCAATTTTCTCGTGGGGATTAATACGCTCGATCGAGTTCCAATCACAACATTTGCACCGCCAGATTGGAGCCTAGACCACTCTAATGTCCTCTGAGAAAGCGTACGTGTCCCAAACCAGTCAGATATGTTATCCCCGAGGTATGGACGCACCGCCTTGGAGAATTCACGGGCTTGACTCGCATGGGGAAAGATCACAATGCAACTCTGCCGTTTCGTTATCGTTTCCTGAATAGCCTTTAGGTACGTACCGGTGCGGTATTCCAAAGATGCCTGCATAACGAAGGTTTGGGTTCTACTTTTCCTAATGGACGAAGCAAGAGGGCTGGACAAAGTCTGCAGTAACCAATGATCTGTCTCATCTACAGCATGAGCTGGACTAGGGTTTTCTTGAGACTTTTCAGAGCACTTAGCGTATTGGATACTAGGGGGAAGATTCACATAGCTCTCAATATATCCGCTCTTCTTAAGTGATCTCAGCACTGGAGTTATTTTCCGATGCCCCAGTTGTCGGCGTAAGTACTGACTCGAAAGGCCGTGCTTTGCGGACTTCAGCCTTGTGAGAATTGCGTGTTGAATCGTTCGATCTTGGCCCGATCCCTCCGTTATCATCCGTCCTAGTGTCGTTATAGAGAAACGTTCTTTGATTCCATACCTGAACACAGGCGAAAGCATGAGCTGGAGACATGCTCCCATAGGGGCAAGATAATACGATGTCATCCATCGGGCAAGTGACAACATTGACGGGGAAAGTTCAAACGATGCGTCAACAATAGCTTCGATTCTCTTGAGACGAGAAGCCTCGGGCGTCTCAATGATCTCAGCAATCAGCCCAACGTACACATTGGACCCAAATGGAACTCTTACCATATTTCCTGCGCGAACTTTCTGTTGCAACGTATCAGGGATAACGTAGGTGAAGAGCCTACGTGGATAGTGTGAGATAAGAACCAGCGCGGCTGAGTGTAAGGGCATGACGTTTGGACAATATCAAACCCACTTCCAGTGTCAAGACCACACGAAGTGGCAATTCGCCGTGGTCCCGCTGAAGGTGCACCAGGGTTGATATTCCCCTGAAAAAAAAGGTTAAGAACGGGAATAACACCCAGACGCCGCATCGGCCGTAGGTCTATTATCCTCTTGCGCCGGGAAAAAGGCCAATGCTATGCTTGCTCGTTGTGGAACTTCCTCCTTCGACCATCGCTTACTTAACCGAATATTTGCCAATCCTCTTGTTCTTAGGGGTATCATTTGTCTTTGGTGCGGGCACCCTGCTTATCAGCCATATCGCACAGCCCAAGTACCCCGAAGCGGAAAAACTGACCACCTATGAATGTGGCAGCGAGCCAATTTCAGACGCCCGAATGCCATTTCCCGTTCGATACTACATCATCGCGATGTTATTTGTCGTCTTCGATGTCGAAGTAATTTTCTTATACCCATGGGCCGTAGCGTTTAATGAGATCGGGGTGATCGGCATGATGGAAATGATGATTTTCATCGGTCTGTTTTTCGTCGCCTACTTCTATGCTTGGATGAAAGGAGCATTGGAATGGGATTAATCCAGATTGGGGCACAAGATAAATCTGGAGATCTAGGAGTCCTCACCCTAACCCTTGAAAAGGCAGTGAACTGGGCAAGAAAGGGCTCTCTGTGGCCAATGACCTTTGGCCTCGCCTGCTGTGCCATTGAAATGATGGCAGCGGTATCGTCCCGCTATGACATGGATCGATTTGGGGCCGGCATATTTCGCGGAACCCCCCGTCAATCCGACCTGATGATTGTCGCCGGGACTGTCTGTCGACGCATGGCCCCTGTGGTCCGGAAGGTATACGACCAAATGCCCGAACCAAAATATGTACTTTCGATGGGTTCGTGCGCAACCTCAGGGAATATTTACGACAGCTACCCCGTGGTTCAAGGTGTCGATCGAATTGTGCCCGTTGATATGTATGTTCCTGGATGTCCGCCAACACCGGAAGCGCTCTTCGATGGAATTCTTAAGCTTCAGGATGAAATTATGCGTCGCCGCGTATTCACTAAACAACCCAAAGAAGTTAGCATGGAAGGATAATGCATCCGCTTTCAGCTCGTATAAAATCGCAATTTCCGCAATCCTTGGTCTCTATTGTAGCCTACCGAGGAGAAGTGACTGCTAACGTCAAACGTGAATCAATCCACGAGATATGCCGATTTCTCCACGACGATCCTGAAATGGCCTTCAATTACATTGTCCACGTGAGTTCCGTGGACTGGCCAAATGATTCTGAACGGTTTGAGATCATCTATGAGGTCTATTCCATTCCAAAACGTCACCGCATACGGATAAAAACTCGAGTCCCAGAATCCGACCCACATCTCGATTCGATGGTAGACATCTGGAAAGGTGCCGAATTTATGGAAAGAGAGGTCTTCGACATGATGGGTATCCATTTTGACAATCACCCTGATCTCCGCCGAATCCTCCTTCCTGACGACTACCCTGAAGGATACCCCTTACGCAAAGATTTCCCTCTGCAAGGTAAAGGTTGGCGAGATACATTCGAGTTTCTTGGTGAAAAACCATAAGAACCTCTGGGTTTTACCACAGCCATCCTCCTCCAACCAGAACACATTCTCCAAAATATAGCCGCACGGCGTGCTAGTGGCACAAAGTGTCGCTGACATCTCCATTGTCCCAGAAATTTAAGCCCTAGTAGCGCCTGAGATGGGACCTTTAGAAGGATTCTCTACCACACGATTATGTGCTTTGAGGTATGCCAAGTGGTCGTGAGACAAGGCTTCGGCTGGTAGCATGTCCCAATACAGGCCTAGCTTCCTTTTGAGCCTCTGTTTATAAAACTCCGGAAGCACAGTGCTTTCTCCTTCCAGATAGCGCCGAAGAGCAATGTTCGAATCGAGATTCTTACGGATGATTGTGTGATACTTGAGACGCCCAAACCCCTCTGACGACATACTACGGACAACATTCAACCACTTTGGAATCCATACTTTATTTGAAAACAACCTTCGAGAAATTCGTGGCCAAGAGAATGCATAATGAGTCAGGTCAATAAGGTGATCGTAGAATTCTGGCCATGTATAGTTCTTTGGCCGAACATTCATAGCCTTGTTGTTATCGAGAAAATGAAATGGAAACGGTAAAACCCTCCCCTCGCGCTGTAAATCGAGATTAAATGGAGAAGCTTGGCCAAATGCCGACAGCAAAGAGAATGCCGGAAAAGTTCCGGGCGTTCGCCTGAGAAACTCTTTAGTCAGTTCAAACGGTTCTGGCCCTTCATCACTGTCCAACCCGAGAACAAAATTTGATTGGGTGTAGGGAATGTATTGGTGCACTAGATTCATGTGGTCGGCGATGTGCCTGACCTTGTCAAGGCCAGTCCGCCGGCCTGAGCTTGACTTGTCCGCATGGTCGTACCAAGATTCAATGCCTGGAAGCACAGCTTTAAACCCATTTCTCTGCATCCTCTTGAGGTGTGGTTCGCTCAGAATAGACAAGGTACTTTCGGCAATAAAGTCAATCGAATCAGGAGGAATAGAGTCCTCAATAATTCCCATGTACTGATTGAAACTTACGCCAAAGTTTGGATCATGCCACGCAACACAGGGTCGGTCTAATTTCGTAAGCAAGAACCGAAGATCCTCACGAATTTGATCAAACTCTAATTGCTGAAAATCGATGTTTGCATCAATACAAAATCCACAGGTGTAAGGACAACCCATACTGCCAATCATAGGAACAATTTTGAACGATGTTGGTGCTTTGTCTATGGTAGGCTCGATAAACTTCCATCGTTCCTTAACCCCTGGGAGTTCACGGGGCTGCTGCGTTGCGCTGAGCTGTTGCCCGATAGGTCGAGATGGATCACAGTCACGGACAACATCTCCAATTAACGCTTTGTCGGTAAACCCTAAAACATAATCAAAATAACGCACCGCATCCTGAGGATAACACCGTGCATGCGGTCCACCCAACACAGTCACGGTTCCTTGTCGGCGAAAAATATTGCTAATGGCATAGGCAAGTTCTGCCGAACGAGTAAATGCCGAAATAAACAAAAAATCTGCATCACGCTGTAGTTCACTATTCAGGTCTTCCAAGCCGGTATAGCAAACGAATTGAACATCGTGACCCATCTGCTCACACCACACTGCAACCACCTGAGGCATAATGCTGGCAAGATTCTGATTCATGATCCGCGCATAAAGACTCGTGGTCGGGCCTTTGGTCAGGAGATCAAGAATAGTAATTTTGAGACGCCGCATTGTTCTCCATCGCATTTCACTTACGCCACCCTATCAAAGACAAATATCACGGCAAACCGGAAATCCCCTGATGCCTGCCAACGGATTATAGCAGTAAATGAGGTAGCACTTTTGGCTCATCCCCCGAAATAGGACTTTTCCCTCTTGCGGGAGCATACCGCCCCGGATAACATAAGCTTTTTGCTAACTTGCTGAGAATTGGAAATTGTCTATGCCCCAAGGACTTCACGATCAACGGAACACAGTATATCGGATCAATCCGAAACATCCCGAAGATCCAGCCCTCCCTGTTCTTCGCACTGAAGAGCTGATGCTAAACATGGGCCCCCAGCACCCTGCCACTCACGGGGTACTCAAAGTTGTATTGGATCTAGAAGGCGAGCGCATCGTCCAAGCAACTCCCGTTATGGGATATTTGCATCGTGGGGTTGAAAAACTTGCCGAGCATGGCACGTATCATCAGTTTATTCCACATACCGACCGCTTGGACTATGTCTGTGCCATGTACAACAACTTTGCATATGTTCGAGCTGTTGAGAAACTCATTGACCTACAAGTTCCAGAACGTGCGGAATACCTTCGGACCATCGTCGCGGAAATCCAGAGAATTATAGGACACCAATTTTGGCTTGGAACCCAAGCTTTAGACCTTGGCGCGATGACAGTCTTCTTCTATACCTTTAGGGACCGCGAAATTTTGCTTGATTGGTTTGAGCAGCTATGTGGTGCTCGTCTAACCACAAGCTGGTATCGCATCGGTGGTGTCGAACGGGACCTCTCTCCAGCTCTTGTCGAGACGATGAGCGACTACCTTGATTACTTTCCACCAAAAATAGACGAATACATGATCTTTCTCGAAAAAAACAGGATTTGGCTTGCGAGGACAAAAGGCGTGGCAGTGATTTCAGCTGAAGACGCGATTAGCTTTGGAATGAGTGGGCCGCCCCTCCGCGGGTCAGGTGTAGATTATGACTTGCGCAAATATGAGCCCTATGCGGCCTATGACAAAGTCGAATGGAAGGTTCCAGTCGGAACAAATGGTGATACCTATGATCGATACTGGATTCGAATGGAAGAGATGAGAGAGAGTGTAAAAATCATCCGTCAATGTCTTGATCATCTTAAAGAACTTGACCAACTTCCAACCGACGATTCTCGAAATCAAATCATGGCCAAACGACCAAGCGTGACCCTACCGACGAAAGATCGTGTGTTTACCAACCTCGAGAACATGATCCAGCAATTCAAGCTCTTTTCGGAAGGTTTTAAAGCGCCGAAGGGGGAAATCTATTGTGGCACAGAAGCGCACAAGGGCGAACTCGGATTTTATATTGTCAGCGATGGGGACTCACGCCCCTATCGCATGAAAATTCGCGCACCTTCATTCATTCATATGGGAGCATTTGACCACATGTGTAAGGGGTACATGATTTCAGATGCTGTCACGATCTTTGGCACCTATGATGTTGTGATGGGGGAATGTGATCGTTAATACTTCTAAAAAGAAAGACCGTCAGCGGGGACCTTGCCCTCTTGCATGCTCGCATATTCCATACATCACTTGCAGAATAATCGCTCTTTAGGCAACCCCATGGCAATAAAACCTGTAACCAACCCCGAACTTGATGTCGAGCCTGTCGAGTTAATAATTGACGGAGAGACGGTACATGCCAAACCAGGCATATCACTCTATGATGTCATTTCGAAACGAGGCAAGAAGATCGCAGCTATGTGCTACCACTACACCTTCGACCCGTTTGGATCATGTGGGGTCTGTCTAGTTACGGTCGAAGGGAAAAAAGCTCCAGTTCGTTCCTGTACGGCTAAAGTACAAGCTGGCATGGTTGTAACGACAGAAACACCTGATTTGTTTGAAGCTCGTAAAAAAGCCGTTTCTAAGCATCTTTCGACACATCCCCTCGATTGCCCCGTGTGCGACGCTGACGGACGATGTGAACTTCAAGACATGGCTTTTCGCCACGAGATTACGAATCTGATTGACGTCAAACGAAAGGTTATTCCAGAAGACACGCGTGGTCTCGCACTCGATTTTAATATGGAACGCTGCATTGTGTGTGGCGAATGCATCAACATCTGTGAAGATGTTCAAATGATTAATCCGCTAAAAAACGAGAAAGGAAAATTCAAAACAGGGGCTCTACAGTTTCTCAAGAAGGATGGAGCTCAGCAGGTCGTAGCTAAAGGCGACATACCACTGTATTGTGAGTTTTGCGGAGACTGTTTGGCTGTGTGTCCAGTTGGTGCAATCACCAACAAGTTTGCAAAGTATGTCTATAAGCCATGGCAACTAAAAACAACCACGACAACATGCGCGTACTGTGCAGATGGCTGTGAGATTTTTCTTGACACTAAAGACGAGAAGATAGTTCGTATACGCTCTGCACTTTCCTGGAAAAACAAGTGGGGGGATCGCGAAACAACTGCACAAGGGCATGGAGGAATTTGCGCGCGCGGTCGCTTTGGGTTTCACTATGTCGATCATACCTCACGATTGAAACAACCTCTTGTTCGACGTTCTTCGCAAGGAACTCACACCCATGTCCCAACCCCATGGATAGATGCAATCGACGAAACCATTGAAAAGCTTCAGGCCATCAAATCCAAGCACGGAGGACAAGCGATTGCCGGACTGATCACCTCACATTGCACGAATGAAGACCTCTATGTATTCCAACGTCTTATGAGAGGCGCGCTAGGTACAAACAATATCGATAGCAGTGCTCGTTATGGGTATATGAATTTTGTTCGTGCCATGCGCGATGCCACAGGACTAAGCCACTCGATGAATTCATTCGAGGAAATAACCAAAGCAAAAGCAATTCTTCTCATAGGCTCAAATATTACGGAAACGCACCCGATTACAGGGTTGCGTATCAAGGAAGCAATACGCGTCTACAAATCAAATGTTATTATTGCAAACCCAAGAACAACACCTCTCGCCAAGTTAGAGTTTGATAATGTCCATCATCTCCAACTACGCCCAGAAACAGAAAGATGGCTTGTCATTGGCTTAGTTAAAGCACTAATCGAACATGATATTTTTGACAAAACCGCTACTGATGGATACCCCAAGGCACTGGAGGCAATCAAAGCCGCATTAGAAAAGATCGACTTAGAAGCGATTGCAGTGAAAACAAATATTGCCGTTGATACAATTGTTGATACCGCAACAATCCTCGCACAATCACCACGAACTGTAATCCTATGTGCAGAGGATATTAGTATGCGTGCAGGTGGTTATACCAACATGCTTAACCTTATCGATCTGGCCTGGTTGACCGGTGCACTAAGAAAGCCTGGATCCGGCATTAACTGTCTTCCAGAGGAGGCGAATGAACAAGGTGCCATCGACATGGGGGTCGCGCCAGAACTGCTTCCAGGGCAAGTTTCGTTCAGCGATGCTGAAGCACGAACACGATTCGCTACTGCATGGAAAAGCGAACTCCCCCCTGCCAACGCCGGCGCACATCTGATGGACATTTTTGATCAATGTCGGACCGGTCAGATTAAAGCATTATATATCGTAGGAGAAAACCCGCTTGCAACATTGCCCTCTTCATCAAAGGTAAGAGAAGCTTTGGAGAACGTCGAGTTTTTGATTTGCCAAGAACTATTCATGACAGAAACTGCGGAGTTGGCTCACGTCGTCTTTCCTGCATGCTCATATGCCGAGAAAGTTGGATCGATGACAAACTTCTGGGGGCGCATCGGCCCCTTAGACGAAGCGCTCCAACCAAAAGAAGACTCGCGTCCTGATTGGGAAATCTTCGCCGTAATTGCACACAGCTTGGGGCACCCAATGGGCTATGAAGGACCTCAGGATATTCTTCACGATATCGGAAGCCTTATTCCTGGTTATTTTTCGAAAGAACGAAAAGAAAAAACTACACCCAGCCTTTTGCCGTACCTGCAAAATGAATATACTTCAACCGTCAGTGCAAGATATCAAAATCCTCAAAAGTCACTAGCAAAGACATCACCAATACTTATGCTGGGCCAGATTATTTACCACTCAGGAAAAATTTCACCACGCTCGTCCGCCCTATTAACCATGTATCCCAATCATGGCAGTCTCTATCTCAGCCAGGACGATATCACGTCACTTGGATTAAGTGAGACCGACAGAGTAAAAATTAGTTCAGATACTGGATGCATTGAGATGCCTTTTCGGGTTGATGACTCACTACCCTCAGGACTCACTTTTTTCCCCGAGCATTTTTCTGACCCTTTACTCAAAGACTTGATTGTCTGTGCGACAGATACAATCACTGGTGTTCCCTCATTCAAAACAGGACACGTCATGTTAGAAAAACAGTCCGAGCCACAACAAGCCACCATACATGAGATGCATGCACCAAAAAGTGATTCGCCAACCCCTGAGATACCCGAAGCTCCCCATAAAGACGCAAGATGAAAAACTCCACTCGAGAAAGACCCGTAAAGAAATTTTTTGATGCAGTTTTGTTTCGAGAAATCTGGACTGCAATGAAAGTCCCATTCAAACACATGTTTGCAAGAACAGTGACCTTTCAATACCCGCGGGAGAAACGAATTATTCCTGATGCCCATCGTGGGGCCCTTGGTTTGCTACGATATGATAAAGGTGAGGGAAAGATCGGTGAAGAACGGTGTGTTGGATGTGATTTGTGTGAAGCGGCTTGTCCATCACACTGCATAAAGGTTGTGAGCGAGGCTGCGGGTCCTAATACACCAAATCCATTGCTTCGCCATGCGACAGAATTCTATATTGACATTTCAAAGTGCGTGTTTTGCGGCTATTGCGTTGAAGCTTGTCCCGTTAATGCCCTTGCGATGACGAAAGAATACGAATATTCAACGACAAATAAACGAGCTCTCATCTTTAACAAAAAGAAGCTCTATGAGATTGGAGAACGTTTCCTTGAGGATTCCAAAAAATATCTCGTCTCTCATAATCAAGAAGTCGACAACGAAATGTGGGGTCGATATCGCTATCGCTTCCCATCTCCCACCGTTGAAGCACAGTCCCCATACCAAACTTTAACTCCTCAGAGTGAAAATGCTCCCGCTACCACAGACACGACGCTTAACTCAGAATCTCACCCCAAGACGCTTAGCACAGATTCGCCCGATGTTTTATCACAACCAACCTTAGAGTCCATCGCCACTTCACAAGAATCAAAGGCCTAACAACAAGTCGAAAATGACCACATTCTTCTTTTTCTACCTTTCGCTAGTAAGTATTATTTCTGGAATATTGACCATTGCACTCAGAAATCCAGTGCACTGTGGACTCGCACTGCTTACCCTCCTGCTCCACGTTGCTGGATTCTTTATTCTGTTGAACTCAGAGTTTCTTGCAATGGTTCAGATCATCGTCTATGCCGGAGCCATTCTTGTGCTCTATCTCTTTGTACTCATGCTACTTAACTTGAAAACAGAGGAACGGGTTTTTCATCAACGCACTGCAATGATCTCATTTGTCACAGCCAGTATTGGGGGCATTTTTTTGATGGTACTTTTGAGAAGCCCATTTGCAAGTCTCAGCGGGAACGCAACCCAAGAAGCAATTGGTTTTGTGGGGCATACAAAAGCGATAGGAATTACAATATTTAACGACTTTTTGCTTCAATTTGAAATCATTGCAGTGTTTTTGCTCGGAGCAATTATCGGAGCTATCGTCTTAGCCAAAACACCACTTACTCAACAAAACGATTCTTCAGACAAAACATGATACCTTTATCCTATTACGTAGCAGTTGCCACAACATTGTTTGTGATTGGGCTTGTCGGTGTTCTCATTCGACGAAACTTTATCATCGTCTTCATGTCCATTGAGGTTATGTTGAATGCTGCAAATATTAACCTCGTAGCATTTGCCTCCTACTTCGATGCTCTGGACGGGCAAATAGCAGCAATCTTTGTCATTGCCATTGCTGCAGGAGAAGCAGCTATAGGACTGGCCATCATTATCGTCGTTTTCCGCCGAAAAATAGCAACAAACGTTGACCAATTGAATTTGTTGAAATGGTAAAAGTCATAGATCAGAGCTAACACTGCATGGAACCCATTATCTCCATAAAACCGCTTCTTGCTATCGGAATATCTACGATCGCTGCGTTACTGATTGTGTACGCTCGGCATAACCCTAATCTCAGGGAGTCGTTCTCTATCGGTGCCGGCATCATTAAGTTGCTGATTGTTCTGTCGATGGCGCCTGTGGTGTTGGATGGGGGAGTGATTGAATTTACGCTAGTGACGCTGTTGCCTGGAATCAGTGTTAGTTTTCGCGTGGATGCGTTGGGGCTACTTTTTGCCACCACCGCGTCGTTTTTATGGATATTGGCGACTATCTATTCGATCGGTTATATGCGCAGTCTCAACGAGCACGCGCAAACACGATTTTATGCCTGTTTTGCTGTTGCACTTTCCTCAACCATAGGAATTGCGTTTGCCTCCAATCTTTTTACGCTCTTTCTGTTCTACGAAATTCTCAGCCTCTCTACTTATCCGCTGGTCATGCACAAACAAACCACGGAAGCTTGGAAAGGCGGGAAGATGTACGTCATCTATTTGGTCGGAGCGTCAAAAAGCTTCTTTCTTGCTGCCATGATTCTGACCTACCTGCTCACCGGGACGCTAGATTTCTCCCGAGGTGGGATGTTCGGGGGGATCGATGCACCTACGATGCTCACTGCTATCTACATACTGTACATTGCGGGACTAGCCAAAGCCGCGATTATGCCTTTCCATAGTTGGTTGCCGGCGGCGATGGTTGCGCCCACCCCAGTGAGCGCACTCTTGCATGCTGTTGCTGTCGTCAAAGTAGGGGTTTTTTCCATATTGCGCATCATTCTCGATGTTTTTGGAGTGGACCTCATGCAGCAATTGTATCTTGGGATTGGAACAGCCATTGTCGCATCAGTGACACTCTTATGGGCGTCGACCTATGCCTTGGCTCAAGACAATCTCAAAATTCGACTTGCGTATTCCACTGTCAGTCAACTCTCGTACGTAGTTTTGGGTGCAGCACTTCTTACGCCTGCGGCTATGGCTGGGGGAATAATCCATGTGGCCAACCATGCCTTTTCGAAAATCACTCTCTTTTTCTGTGCTGGAGCGATCTATGTGGCCGCACATAAAACATTGATAAGCGAACTCAGTGGTTTGGCAAAAAAAATGCCCTACACGATGGCCGCCTTTACCATTGGTTCACTCAGTATGATTGGGGTGCCGCTATTTGCTGGTTTTGTGACGAAATGGAACATTGCATTGGGGGCTATTGCAGCTCAGCAACTTATCTTTGTCGGTGTCCTGCTCCTCAGCACCGTGTTGAATGCCAGCTATTTTCTCCCCATTGTGTACAAGGCTTATTTTGAGACCGCCCCCCCCACAAAAGAGGATGAGCGCATTCAGGAAGCATCCCCGGCAATGGTGGTTCCGATTGTAATTACCGCAGCGGGTACCATTGCGTTTGGCATCTACCCGGACTATTTCATGCGATTGATCACTCTCACATTGGGATCAGGATAGGTAGAGGGGGATGAAACTTAGTTTTCAGTGGGTTGAGAAAGCGGGAATGCTAACACGGATGTGGAAATTTTTCGTTGGAGTCTCCGTGTTCTTAGTTGCCATTGATTTTGTGATTCCGCACGAGCATACCTATCTCATTTTCGAGACGATACCAGGGTTTAGTGCAGTGTACGGGTTTGTAGCCTGTACTGCATTGGTAGTGTTTGCAAAGGTCCTTCGGAAAATATGCAAGCGAGACATGAAGTATTATGACTAGCGGCGTTCCTCCAGTTTTGATTTTTTTGCTTGGCGCGATCCTCATCCCTGCTCTCAAGGGACGCGCTAAAACAGGTCTGCTTCTAGGTATTCCAATCGTTGCGTTTTTCAACCTCCTGCTATTACCGGATGGAGCTTCGTGGACCTATAGCTTCCTCGGCACCCAACTTATCTTTGCCCAAGTTGACAAACTGAGTCTTTGTTTCGGCTATATCTTTTGTATCGCGGCATTTGCCGGCATGCTCTTTGGGTTACAGGAGCGCGATGATCGTCAGTACGTGACGATGTTTGTATATGCGGGGAGCTCAATTGGTGCGGTGTTCGCGGGTGATTATCTTACCCTTTTCCTGTTCTGGGAATTGATGACTTTTGCTGCCGCCGTGTTGATTTGGGCCGGCAACACCGAAGCTGCGGGAAAAGCGGGGATGCATTATCTGCTTGTCCATGTGTTCGGTGGATTTTGTCTTTTGGCAGGAATTGTCATCCAGACTTCCCAGACAGGTTCAACTGAATTTGGGTACCTTGGCCTCGACGGTCTTGGCTCCGCACTGATTTTTCTGGCATTTATCATTAACGCGGCGATTCCTCCTTTGCATGCTTGGCTTACAGATTCTTATCCGGAATCGACCATCACTGGCACCGTGTTTTTGACCGCCTATACCACCAAAACGGCGGTCTACGTCTTGGCCCGTGCTTTTCCCGGTGAAGAAATCTTGATTTACCTTGGGGCATTCATGACGGTGTATCCCATTTTTTATGCGGTGATTGAAAATGACGCTAGACGAGTGCTGGCTTACAGCATGGTGAATCAGGTTGGATTTATGGTCACTGGCATTGGCATTGGCACTGCACTCGCCTTGAATGGCGCCGTCTCCCATGCGTTCAATGATATTTTGTTTAAGTCATTGCTCATGATGTCGGTGGGAGCCGTGATGTATGTAACCGGGAAAAGTCTTTGTACTGATCTTGGGGGACTGTACAGGACCATGCCGATTACGACGGTCTTCTGTATAGTTGGAGCGGCCTCTATTTCCGCCTTCCCGCTTTTTAGCGGTTTTGTCAGCAAATCCATGGTGATTTCCGCCGCCGCCGAAGGCGGGATGTCGGTCGTCTGGTTCATGTTGCTCTTTGCATCTGCCGGAGTCTTCCATCACGCAGGCATCAAGATTCCGTATTTTGTTTTCTTTGCGCACGATTCCGGTATCCGCGCTAAAGAACCTCCACTAAATATGTTGTTGGCCATGGGATTTGTTGCGTTCTTGTGTATTCTCATTGGGACGGTTCCGGAACTGCTGTACAGCATTTTGCCGTTTCCGGTGGAATACCATCCGTATACGGCCTCTCACGTGGTCAGTCAGTTGCAACTCCTGTTTTTCTCTGCCCTTGCGTTCATTTATCTAATAGTGAATGGGCACTATCCTCCGGAACAAGTTGGACTCAATCTTGATACGGACTGGATCTATCGCAAGGCCGCAAAACTGTACAGTTGGCTGGCTGAAAAACCTGTCGTTGCCACGGAAAATATGATTAGCAATGCATATCAAAC
>DCWI01000013.1:0-259 GCA_002328825.1 Nitrospiraceae bacterium UBA2166
CTCGGAACCATCACCGATGGTGATGTCCGCCGAGTATTGGTTCGCCCTCTCGGTATGGATGCTCTTGCGAGCGAAATCATGTCTACGGAGCCAATTACGGTTTCTGCAGGGGATAACCGTGAAACAATTTTTGAAGAAATGAAAAGTGCACAGGGTCGACCGGTACCCATCTTAGATGCTGACGGATGTGTAGCTGGCCTTGAAACGCTACAACACCTGCTAACAATTGAAAAAATAGATACCCCTGTTTGTTTAATGG
>DCWI01000013.1:586-3224 GCA_002328825.1 Nitrospiraceae bacterium UBA2166
AATGGCCGGAGGTTTCGGCCTACGCTTACTCCCTCTGACTAATAGCACGCCAAAACCATTGCTAAAGGTTGGGGCCAAGCCAATTTTGGAGACGATACTTACCCAGTTTGTTAATGCTGGATTCCATAACTTCTACATCTCTATCCACTACAAAGGGAATATGGTTCAGAGATATTTTGGGGACGGAAAAAAGTGGGGTGTCAATATTCACTATCTCCATGAACAAAAACCACTGGGAACGGCGGGAGGGCTCGGGTTATTGCCTGAAAGTCTGCCCAGCTCCAAAATTATCGTGATGAATAGTGACCTGATCACCAGGCTAGATTTCAAGCATGTCCTTCAGTTTCATGGCGAGGAGGGAGGCGTTGCCACCCTGTGTGTTCGTGAGTACGATTTTCAAGTGCCCTACGGTGTAGTTAAAGTGGAAGGAAGTAGGGCCCAGGGCATTCAGGAAAAACCTGTTCATAGTTTCTTCGTTAATGCTGGGATATACGTATTAAATTCAGCATTGGTCAAAAATATAGAAAAAAACTGTTACTTGGATATGCCAAATTTTTTAGAACAACAGATTGTGAAGGGTGATCGGGTCAACGTATTTCTGGTGCATGAATACTGGATTGATATTGGGCGTGCGGAAGAATATGAACGCGCAAAGAAAGACGTGACGGATTTAGACCAATGATTGGCAATGGAAGGCTTCTGGCACTAATTGCAGCTCGAGGTGGAAGTGAGCGCCTGCCCCGCAAGAATGTGCTAAAACTTGCAGGAAAGTCATTGATTGTCTGGTCAATTGAGGCAGGACTCCGGTCTAAATACGTCGATCGAGTTATTGTTTCTACTGATGATGAGGAAATTGCAGAGATATCCAGGTATTATGGTGCAGAGGTACCTTTCATGCGCCCCCTAGAGTTGTCAAATAACATAACATCATCCATAGATGTAATACGCCACAGCATCAGGACCTTAAAAAAAAATGGGGACCGCTATGAGTACCTGCTGCTGCTGCAGCCTACCTCACCACTTCGCACCGAACGCCATATTGATGAAGCGGTTAAATTGTTGATCGAGAAAGACGCTGATGGAGTTATCGGAGTTACGGAGACAGAACATCCGATAGAGTGGATGAATCAATTACCTGAAAACCTTTCTATGGATGGGTTTGTTTCAGAAGAAAACCAAGGAAAACCCTGTCAGGACTTCCCTCAACGCTATCGTATCAATGGTGCAATTTATTTATGTAAGGTCAGTGACATAATGGCGGAAGATGGAACATTCTTTAAGGAAGGATCATATGCATATAAAATGGATCAGATGGATTCAATTGATATAGATACTCAAAAAGATTTTTTGATCGCTGAAGCATTGATAAAATATTCTCAAAATTCCAAACCAGAATCCTCCTAAATTTTCTTCAGACCTACTGGAATAAGGTGAGTCTAGATTCTAGAGCTCCCGAAGGTGGGGAGTTTTCGGCATCCTCTACGGAGCATTGTAGAGTGTTTTACTACGTAGACGATGCGGTAGAGATGAGACTATACGTGCTGTAGAATCTCCCGAGAGATGTTGTCCGGATATCTCTCAAATTTTTTCTAAAATTGGCCACACCCTATCGTGGGTTTGGAGGAAGGGATACGCAAAATGTTCGGATGGTATCGAGTCAATGTGTTTTTAGAAAAAGATCGTTCAGCGATATGATTCCACTCGCCACCCCAAATATCAGCGATAAGGAAGGGGAGTACCTGCAGGAATGTGTGGACAACAATTTCGTTTCCTCTGTAGGCCCTTTTGTTGACCGTTTTGAAGAAGCTGTGGCAAAGGCTTCTGGAGCTCAATGTGCGGTGGCGACAACTTCCGGTACATCTGGGTTGCATCTTGCGTTGATCTCTGTGGGGGTGCGCCGTGACGACTTGGTCATCCTACCTTCTTTCACTTTTATTGCCAGCGCCAACGCAAT
The DNA here is from genome assembly GCA_002328825.1 of Nitrospiraceae bacterium UBA2166. GTDB lineage: Bacteria > Nitrospirota > Nitrospiria > Nitrospirales > UBA2166 > UBA2166. The sequence continues at coordinate 2,541 of DCWI01000013.1, forward strand.
TGCTCATTCGGGCGCTATACCTTGGTTGTTCGATGTTGAAGCCCGATCTTGGACCTTGGATCCGGCTCAGGTAAAGGAACATTTGGTATCACAGACTGAGTGGCGTAGGGGAGAATTAATTCATCGAGAGTCTGGACGCAGAGTGGCCGCAATAATGCCTGTTTACACACTTGGAATGCCTGCTGATATGGATGCTTTTCGAAGCATCTCGGAAGAGTTTCAGTTGCCTTTGGTAGCCGATGCCGCTGCAGCTCTGGGAGCCCGCTACCGGGGACGAAACCTCGGTAAGCTGGCGGACCTCACAGTGTTTTCATTCAATGGTAATAAGACAGTCACTTGTGGGGGGGGAGGTTGTGTAGTTGGGGAACAGGAACACCTGTTGAAACGTACTCGGTACCTCTCAACGCAGGCCCGTTCGGGACCGCATTATGACCATGATGAGGTAGGATTTAATTATCGGATGACAAACCTCCAGGCCGCCGTCGGCTGTGCCCAGTTGGAACGATTAGAAGAATTTGTATCGGCAAAACGCTGTATCGCTAAGCTATACAACCAGGCTTTTAGGGGGATACCTGGAATCGGGTTTTTGCCTGAGGTAACATACGCTGAGAGCGCGTGTTGGTTTTCCGGAATAACAATCAACAAGCCCGTCTTCAAGGGTGTTTCTTTGCTCTGCCAACAAAT
>DCWI01000068.1:0-2230 GCA_002328825.1 Nitrospiraceae bacterium UBA2166
AGGCACCGCAAAGTACTAATTTTATATTCTACCTAATCTTACGAAAAAACACTCATATTTGAAACAAAACTATTGGTTTTTCTCAGAATCCACATTGTTTTTGTTAATCAATAATACCGATCTTCTTTGCTTTTGTGGGTGTAAGTTCGAAGAACCTCTTAATGTCGTCCTTCGGAACGTTCATATTCAGATAATGCCGTTGGATCATCTCTACTGAATTGCCAGCTACGTAGGCTGTTCTCATTGGATCTCTGAATTTGAGTGTGTGGTAGGTAATGGCTGTGTGTCTGAGTATGTTTCTCTTTTTGCCCTTCACCAAGTTTCGGATAAGCTGTTCGTCCCTTTTGGATGCACTGATTGGGATGTTGTTGTCTTTGAGGTAGTGCAGCCATTCCATAAAGGTGTCTTCGATTTCATTGTAGTGACGACCTCTGTTTTCGTATGACGAACGCTTTTTGTAGACCTGATTGTTGATGGTAATCCTTCGTTCATCCAAATTGATGTAGTTGTTCTCCTCTACTTTGTTTCCACCTATCTCAACGAATCTCAGATGTTCCTCTCTCCTCATCATTGAGAATAAACGAAAGACGTAAAACCCTAAGAGACCCTTTTGGAAACTCAGTCTGAGTAGTTTTACGATGTCATCATAGGTGAGGCAGGTGATTTCATTTGCTTCGATCTTCGGTAGTTCCCAATTAACGGGATTCTTACGCAGCCAGGCTTCGTCTTCGCAGTAGGGATTATTTTTGCCACAACAGAACTCAAAGAAGGCTTTGAGATATATTTGACGGTGCTTTCGATTGTTTGGACTAACCTTTTCCTGAACGAACTTTTTACAGTCCATTGGCTTAATCATTGAAATGCGTGCTTCAGCGTATTCTACGACAAACAATGAAAGGACGTTGCGATAATCTCTGAGTGTGAATTCGGACAGATTTCGCTGCTCCTGCTTCTCTAAGAACATTTGCACTACATCTTTGACCTTTGGGACTTCGTGCTCGTAGTAATGCTGTATGAAGAAATCGACAGCACTGAGCATCTTTGTGGCTGTTGAGTCGTCATCCATCTTTAGAAATTCATTGGCTTCGAGTCTGTTGAAGCAGAGCTGACTGATCTCCAGTTGCTTCTGAGAGAGTGTTGTTGGTTTGAGATCAATGCCTAATCCGTTGCTCTTCATCCTCTTTACCAACAATCGGTAAAGTTCATCGGCCTTTGATTGGTCTTTTCTCCAAACTGAAGTCCATTTGCCGTTCTCTTTGAGTGAGATCGACCAAACACCGTATTTTTCAGAGTACTTAGGTGCGTTTACCTTTTGAATTATCCCTTCGAATCTTCCTTTCATCCTTTAATTATCGATGCTCCTAAGGAGAAATCCACTGTTATTTCCACATTTTTGGGTTGGATATCTGTAATGGAAACCACTATTTTTCCTATGTGAGCTTTAACTCATACTTAACACAACAAATGAAAACCCTACTCACAACAATCGCAGCCGTGCTACTGGTGGGGTGTGGCAACACAGCACCCGGCATCTCAATTCACGAGGCTGCAATACAAGGTAATCTCAACCGCATAAAAGACCGAATTGCAGCAGGAGAAGACGTTAATAAAAAGTATGAAGGAAAGCCTTATCGACGTGAATTCATAGAAGAGGTCAAAGACACACTATACGGTTATCCAAAGGATTCATGGCTCAAAGGATGCACTCCATTGCATTTAGCTGCTATGAATGGGCACGAGCAGGTGGTAAAATATCTTATAGTGAATGGGGCTGATTTAGACGCCTTCAGTACCGACGGAACACCTCTGTACATGGCAATTAATTGGGCGGTGGGAAGAATACATCATTGGCAGGAAGAACCTAATGTTTATCATGGTCACAAATTCGGAAATTACGAAATTGCCAAACTACTCATATCAGAAGGCGCAGACTTAAATATGACTGATGCATGGGGAGAAACCATTCTTTACAAAGAACTTGCCTATTTAAGCCCGGATTTTCTTGATTATCTGATTGCAAAAGGCGCAGATGTAAACGCGAAGAACGCGAAAGGGTTTACTCCTCTTCACCGAGCAGCGGCGGCTAAATCTCCTTCGCCGGAATTAGTTGAACAATTGATTTCTCATGGGGCTAAAATAAATGCGCGCACCAAAGCGGGAACCACGCCGTTAGACTGGGTTGTTGACAATAAAAAAATATTAGAATTGCTCCGCAAACACGGCGGCAAGA
>DCWI01000068.1:2605-4023 GCA_002328825.1 Nitrospiraceae bacterium UBA2166
ACAACAATCGCAGCTGTGCTGTTAGTTGGCTATGCAATCCAAAAAACAAGCGTAACAGTGTTGACTTGGCCAAGCGCTCGGGTTGACTCTTTCCCGCAATGAACAACAAACACCTGTTGATCGTGTCGCTGGCGCTGATCGTGTCGGTGACGCTGAACGTGGTCGGCGGCTTTTTCATCTTCGCCGGCGTGCAGTCGGTGGAGGAACTCCCGCTTGGCCAAGCGCTGCCGGCCACCGACTCGCCGCTTGGCCAAGCGGCGGCGCACCCGCAGCAAGTCGTCACCAACACCGTCGTCAAGCAGATGACGTGGGAAACCGTCGAGGCGTCGAGTTATCTCGACTACATCGACAACCTCCGCCGCATCGGCTGCCCGGAGAAAACCATCCGCGACATCATCCTCGCCGACGTCAACAAGCTCTACAAAACCAAGCGCCGCGCAGCCAGTGGACAGAAAAAATTCGAGTTCTGGAAGGCCAATGCGATGTTTGGAATGGGGATGGACAAGGATAACGTCGAGACCATGCGCGAACTCAACGCCGAACGCGACGAACTGCTCAAGCAACTTGGCATCGAGTCCAGCTTCGAAAGCGAGATGTCCCTAATACTGAATCCATTCCAGCAAAGCCTAGGTTTTCTGCCGGAACAAAAGCAGGTCGCCGTGATGAAGGAACTGCAGGGCATACAGTCACGCATAGCAGAACTCAGCGAAGATGGCTCTGCAGACATTGAGATGGTTTGGAAGGCTCAACGGGAAACGGAGGAGTCCATCAAGGGCATGCTTTCCGAGGATGAATACACGGGCTACCTCTTGCGCAGGTCCAACACCGCCCATCAATTGCGTAGCCAAATTGCCGGTTTTGATCCTTCCGAGGAGGAATTTCGGACGGTGTTCAAACTTAAACGAGCATTCGACGAGGAATACGGGGAGATAGGTATAAACCTTGACCTACTCGAAGAACAACTGAAAGCTCAAAAAACACTCAACGAACAAATCCGCCAATCGCTGGGTGACGAGCGCTACGCCGACTACGAGCGGGCACAGGATTATCAATTCCAGCAGATTCACAGCTCGCTGAAAAAAGCCGACCTCGGCACCGGCGAGGCGATTCAAGTGTACGACATGCAAAAAGTCGCCCAAGACGCCGCCCTGCAACTGCGGGGAAACCAGACGCTTAACGAAGCCGAGCGGCGCGAACGCCTACGGCAAATCCGCAATGAGACCGAGTCGGCCATCCAGCAAGTGGTCGGCACGGAAGGCTGGGAGAAATTCAACCGCCCAAGCAACACCCGTTGGCTCCAGAGCATCTCCCCCAACGAACCAAAACCGGTGCCCACCGAGCAACCGAACCCGTAATCATTTCATTGACCCACTGAAGAATTAAAAGCTGAAGGGATATGAAACACCTCCTACTCACAA
>DCWI01000001.1 GCA_002328825.1 Nitrospiraceae bacterium UBA2166
TGCAATGGTCTTCCAGTCTTATGCGCTCTATCCAACCATGACGGTTCGGAAGAACATCACTTTTGGGCTATATTGTCGTGGCGTGCCTGAAGCCAAAATCGAACAAATACTAAAAAAAACTGTTGAAATGTTGCAAATCAGTGATCTGTTGGACCGTAAACCTTCTGTGCTTTCCGGAGGTCAACGTCAGCGTGTTGCAATTGCACGGGCAATGGTGCATGAACCAGACGTTTTCCTTTTGGATGAGCCAATGAGTAACCTTGACGCTAAGCTGCGGGCGGAGATGCGCATTGAGTTGAAGAACCTTCATCGTAGGCTCAACTCCACTATCGTTTTTGTGACACACGATCAGGTGGAAGCCATGACCCTGGCGACGAAAATCGTGGTACTGAATGAAGGTGTATTACAACAAGTTGGAATTCCCGATGATGTGTACCGCATTCCGGGTAACCGGTTCGTGGCAGATTTCATTGGTTCCCCTGGAATGAATTTCATTTCTGGGGAACTGACCAAATCAGACCAAAAAATCTGGGTCCGGGCCCAAGGAATGAATTTCCCCGTTAGCGGTTATCATTTTCAGAATTCGCCTGAGGAAGGACATCCTGTGATTTTAGGAGTGCGTCCGGAAAATGTTCATGCTACTCTAGGTGATCGAAATCAAAGTTCCACCTTGGGCATAGACGTTCAGGTTAACAATTTAGAGAACCTGGGGTCTGACGTGAGCGTCTTCTGTGAATTTCAGGATACTAAACTCATAGGACGTTTCTTGAACACCACTGAAAAACCCGTCTACGGAGAGCAAATCCGCATCTGGGTTGATTGCTCAGATTGTTCAATCTTCTGTCAATCCACTGAAAAGCGGTTATGATAAGGTCAAAAGTTGAAAGTTTTTCCTTGGAAGGACTTACACAATAAGATCACCTTCACAGCCCTCATTCCAAATCAAATATGCCTTCCTTAACTGGTGCAGAATCAATTTTGAAATCTCTTCAGCAAAATGGAGTAGACACGATCTTTGGCTTACCAGGAGGACAACTCGATCATCTTTTTGATGCTATATATAAAACAAAAGAAAATTTAAACCTTATTCATTCTCGGCATGAACAGGGTGCGGCTTACATGGCATTTGGTTATGCACGATCCACGGGGCGAGTCGGTACCTATACTGTAGTACCTGGACCTGGTCTTTTGAATACTACGGCAGCTCTCTCTACAGCTTATGCTTGCAATACTCCAGTTTTATGTGTGACTGGACAAATTCCTTCTGATGGAATTGGGACTGGGCGGGGGTATCTTCACGAAATTCCGGATCAACTTGGACTGATACAGAAACTGACGAAGTGGGCAGCTAGAATTGATCATCCTTCCCAAGCTCCAGTTAGAATTAGAGAAGCCTTCAAGCAGCTTCAAACCGGTCGTCCACGGCCCGTTGAATTGGAGATGCCGATGGACGTGATGGGTCAGCAGAGTGAGGTTTCAATCTTACCTCCAGAGTCTTATGCTGAGTCAGATCTACATCTGGAACACATCGAACAGGCCGCAAAGCTACTTGCTAAGGCCAAAAAGCCATTGCTAGTAGTTGGAGGGGGGGCGCAGGGTGCGAATTTGGAGATTTTACAGATGGCGGAGCTATTGCAGGCACCAGTAACGTTTTTCCGCAGCGGAAAGGGTGTCATAGATGAAAGACATTATCTAAGCCAATGCTTTCCTGCAGGGCATCGGCTGTGGAAAGAAGTTGATGTCGTACTTGCTATTGGTACCCGTCTCAAATATCAGCAAATGTATTGGGGACTGGACGAAAATATTAAAATCCTGCGTATTGACATTGATCCTACAGAAATAAACCGGATTTCTCATCCGGAAGTTGGTATTGTTGCAGAGGCTCGAACTGCTCTGAAAGCCCTGCTTCCCAAAGTGGAGCGATACAACTTAAGACGTACCTCACGAAAACAGGAATTGATCGAACTGAAGGCTGAGTTTTATTCAGCTTTTGAAAAGGAAATTTCTCCCCAAATGGCATATCTGCGAGTAATTCGCGAGGAGCTCCCGGAGGATGGTTATTTTGTGGACGAAGTCACTCAAGTCGGATTTGCCTCCTGGTATGCATTCCCAACATACTATCCACGGCACTTCATTTCGGCGGGTTATCAAGGAACGCTTGGTTATGGCTACGCAACTGCCCTTGGGGTGCAAGCTGCTCATCCAGGCAAAAAGGTTGTTTCTATTAGCGGGGATGGTGGATTCCTTTTCAACATGCAGGAACTTGCAACTGCGGTTCAGTATGGATTAGGAGTGGTGGTGATTGTCTTCAACGACAATAAATTTGGCAATGTACAGCGCCAGCAAAAGGAATGGTTTGGAGGAAGAATCATTGCTTCGGACCTGCATAACCCCGACTTTGTGAAGCTTGCAAAAAGCTTTGGGCTATCCGGGCAACGGGTCCGAACTCCCGATAAGTTGCGCCCAGTTTTGCGCAGAGCATTGGCAGATTCTGCTCCTGCCTTGATTGAGGTTGAGTTAACGCAAGACATGCCTACCCCGTGGCCGTTCATTCTTAAGCCATATGCCCGACCTGCATGATGTCAATGTTTCAATCACTTTTTTTTGAAGTGGAGATAAGGCCATGATAATGGAATTGCCAGACAGTGTTTTGCGTTATCTTGGAACTCCACGTCCAATGCTTATTGGAGGGGAGTGGGTTGGGGCCGAATCTAATGGATGGGAGGCAACTGTCAACCCTGCAGACGGTAAGGTCATTGGTGAATATGCGATCGCTGGGAAAGCAAGTGTTGATCAGGCTGTTGTTGCGGCACGGCAAGCATTTGAAAACAGAGACTGGAGCAAAATTACACCCGCTCAGCGGGCCAAACTGTTGTGGAGAGTTGCAGAACTTATCGAAGCTAATGCCAAAGAATTAGCTGTACTTGAGACCTTGGATGGGGGCAAGCTGTTTGCTGACACATTGAACGGTGAAATTCCAGCGGCAGCAGAGTCATTTAGGTACTATGCCGGATGGTGCACCAAAATGGATGGGCGAACCACACAGCCCTCTGTGTCTGAAAAAGAATTCCACACTTACATTCAACGCGAACCAATCGGAGTCGTTGGCCATATAGTGCCTTGGAATGGTCCTTTGGTTATGGCGGCTTGGAAGTTGGCTCCAGCCTTGGCTGCAGGCTGCACATGTGTTCTTAAACCCTCCGAACAAACCCCCTTAAGTACGTTACTAATGGGAGAACTCTTCGAACGGGCGGGGTTCCCCCCCGGAGTGGTCAATATTGTCACTGGAGATGGCAGTACTGGAGCTAACCTGGTGGAACATCCTGAAGTCGACAAAATTTCCTTTACGGGTTCTTCAGCAACTGCACGCAAACTCCTTTTGGCGGCTTCAGGGAACCTCAAAAAAGTGTCGTTGGAATTGGGAGGTAAATCTCCTGTCCTTGTATTTGCTGATGCCGACATTGACCGAGCCATTTCTGGGGCTGCTGAAGCGATCTTTGCAAACGCTGGACAGGTTTGTGTAGCAGGTTCACGGTTATTGGTGGAGCGGTCCGTGTTTGAGCAGGTAGTGGATGGTGTGAGCAGAATTGCTAACTCACTCAAACTTGGGCCAGGGTTTGACTCGGAATCTCAAATGGGGCCCCTTATTTCGGAGCGGCATCGCAATTATGTACATGCTCTTGTAACTTCCGGAGTAAGGGAGGGAGCAGAAGCCTTGAGCGGAGGGGAGCAGTGCAGTGGCGTAGGTTACTTTTACAAGCCAACGGTGCTGGTGAATGTGAATCAGGAAATGTCAGTGGTTCGTGAAGAAATCTTCGGTCCAGTTGTAACGGCCATGGCCTTTGATGATCCGGAAGAAGGGATCGCATTGGCTAATGATACGCCCTATGGCTTGGCAGGTAGTATCTGGACTCGTGATCTCATCAAAGCGCATCGCATGACCGCAAGCATTCGGGCGGGATTATTGTGGGTTAATTGCCATGGTATCCCGGATATGTCTGTTCCCTATGGTGGTTACAAACAATCAGGATGGGGTCGGGAAAACGGTTGGGATGGGATGGCGCAATACACTGAATTGAAATCTGTTATGACTTTACTCTGAGAAGTAAACTTTGAACACTAACTGGAAATTTACATGATTCCCCAACCTCGATCAAGTATGCTTGAGCTTCCGGAGTATGTTCCTGGTGAGAGTAATTTGAAAGGGATTGTCGATCCAATCAAGCTGTCCTCAAATGAATCGGCTCTGGGGCCAAGTCCACAGGCATTAAAAGCGTATGCTGATGCGTCAACAAAACTCAACCGTTATCCAGATCCGGATCAAAATGAGTTGCGTGATGCTCTATCCTCATTTCATAACTTGGAAGTTACACAACTTTTTTGTGGTAATGGCTCTGCTGAACTTATCCAGATGCTGATTCACGCTTATGTTGGTTCTGGTGACGAGGTTTTGCTGAGCGAATACGGTTTCCCACTATACAAAATCTTTGCACTTTCTCAAGGAGCAACTGTGGTTACTGCACCTGAGGATGATTGTTTGACGAATGTTGAGGAGTTGTTGAATCGGGTGACGCCAAAGACTAAGCTGGTTGCCCTTGCCAACCCTAACAACCCGACGGGAACATATCTTTCTGGAAGCGAAGTGCGGAGGCTTTGTGAAAACCTTCCAAAGAAGGTGCTGCTGCTGCTTGATGAGGCGTATGCAGAATACGTGACCGCAGAAGATTTTGAATCCGGGCTGACGTGGGCAGTTGAAACAGAAAATGTGGTGGTAACACGCACATTCTCAAAGCTTTTTGGCCTGGCTTCTTTACGAATTGGTTGGATGCTTGCCCCCCGCAAAGTTTTTGAAATTTTGCAACGAATCCGCATTACCTTCAATGCAAATGGTCCTGCAATGGCAACTGCCGTTGCTGCTCTGCACGATTTTGAATACACCCAACATGTTCAGCAACACAACCATGTGTGGCGAGAGAAGATGTCAATTGAATTGAAATCTTACGGACTGAAGGTTTTTCCCAGCATGGCAAATTTTCTGCTCATACAGTTTCCTGATGATTCAGAAGCCAATAGTGAGGCTGCTGCTATTGCTTTGATGCAAAATGGGATCATCCCGCGTCCGTTTAGTGTAGGCAGTCCATCTAACTGCTTGCGTATCACTCTTGGCAAATCCCATGAAAACAAGGGGGTACTGTATACACTCAATAAATTGATGCAAGGAGCTTGATGGTGGACTACGACGTTGTCATTGCAGGCGGGGGGCACAATGCCCTCGTGTGCGGAGCTGTGCTAGCTCGGGAGGGGCTAGGCGTGTTGGTGGCAGAACGGAACCCGTGGCCGGGTGGTGGGGTTTTGACGAGGGAAGTGACTTTGCCTGGATTCAAGCACGATCTCTACGGGTCCTCGCATGTCTGGATCCATGCAAACCAGACCTTCAATGAATTGAAGCCGGAACTGGAGAGTTTTGGCCTAAATTACATTTGGGCTGAGGACCACATCACGGGACACCCTAACAAGGAGGGTCCGGGGATAGTGGTTTACAAAAGCATTGAAAAGACGGTTGAAAGTATTGCAGTGTACTCTCGAAAAGATGCTGATCGTTATCGGGAAATTTATGATGAGTTTGTGAACATCAAGGACGGTTTTATCAAGGGGATGTTTTCACCACCCAGTCCGCCAAGCTATCTGCCTGCTGCAATGGAAAACAGCCGTGAAGGGCTTCAAATGCTTCGTAGTTACAACCAGAGTGCTAAAGCGTTTGTACTTGAGAATTTCGAAAATCCGCATGTGCAGGCGTTCATACTCGGCTGGGCATTGGCCCCACAGATTCTTCCTGACCAGCAAGGGATTGGCCAGACGTTCTACATCATGATCCCCGCGATACACATTTTTGGGGAATCCATCCCGGAAGGGGGATCCGTGATGCTGACCACATCATTAGTTCGTTATCTTGAAGCTAACGGGGGAAAAGTTCTAACGGACGCCTCTGTTGTTGAATTCATTGTGGATTCCAACAAGACTGCGAAAGGAGTCCGGCTCGCAGACGGAACTGAGATAATAGCACGTAAAGCTGTAGTGACCAGTCTGGATCCTAAACAGACTTTCCTTAGGTTAGTTAATGAGTGCCACTTGAATCAAGGGTTCCTTCGGATGGTCCGGAACTTTTCATTTGGCACGGTCAGCATTTGCAGAGTACACTACGCGCTCAATGAAGCACCAAACTTCAATGACAACCAGGAAATCAATCAAACCGCCTTCCAGCGAATCTTTGGCTCTATGTTGGACATTGATAAGCAGTATTTGGAAATATATGGAGGCGTGGCTCCGACTGATCCTTTTCTCTGGACGGCGTGCTGGACCACGAAAGACCCTACCCGCGCTCCTGAGGGAAAGCACACTCTCATCATGGACACTTTTGTACCGAATTGGTTGAGTAATGGTGATAGATGGGAGGATATTGGCGAAGATTATGTAAACCATGTCCTCCTACCAAAATTGCAGGAATACACTACCAACATGACCAAAAACAATATTTTAGGACAGTACATTGACACTACAGAAAGTCTTGCACGCGACAACTTGTCCTTTGTAAACGGTACCACGACAGGAGGAGAACGAACTCTCTCGCAAAGCGGTTACTTACGGCCCTTCCCATCTTATTCCCAATACCGTTCTCCCATCCGGAACCTTTACATGACCGGTCCTTCGTGTCATCCAGGTGGAGGGATTTCAGCGATGGGTACGATCACAGCAAATGTAATGCTTGAAGATTTTGGATTGAAGCAGAAAACTTCTTGAACAGTTTATTCAAAAATCACATGTCCAACTTAATTTTAATAAACTGCTCTTAGACTTTGAAAGTTTCAAAGTCAATAATTTATTTCCAAATATTTTAATAATCAAAATCAAAAAAATCATTCAGAATTTAAATGTGATTTTAAATATATACTTGCTTGTAAATAAAGGAGCAATTACAGAAAAATAATTTACTTGGAGATACTATGAAAATTACTGAGGCAAGAGTTATCATCACTTGCCCCGGAAGAAATTTTGTAAGTTTAAAAATTTGCACAGATGAAGGATTGTATGGAGTAGGTGACGCAACCCTTAATGGTAGAGAGCTTGCTGTGTCTGCCTATTTAAATGACCATATCGTTCCATTGTTGCTGGGAAAGGATCCTCATCAGATAGAGGATATTTGGCAATTTTTATATCGTGGAGCCTATTGGCGAAAAGGTCCTGTAACAATGACAGCAATATCTGCAGTAGATATTGCTTTATGGGATTTAAAAGCAAAAGTTGCAAATATGCCTCTTTATCAGTTATTAGGAGGAAAAAGTCGCTCAGGTGTTATGGTATATGGTCATGCGAATGGGGACAGTATTGAGGAGACAGTCGAAGAGGTAGGAAAATATTTGGACGCGGGTTATCACGCAGTCCGAGCGCAAACTGGCATTCCTGGATTGAAAAGTACTTACGGAGTATCAAAAGATAAAATG
>DCWI01000034.1:0-5078 GCA_002328825.1 Nitrospiraceae bacterium UBA2166
TGGGTCATGTGTCCCAAACCACGTTTGCCCGATGACGGCATACACATAAAATAGGAGGCTTGCAAGTAGTGCCATCTGTCCAATGGCGGGAATACTGTGAATCACAGCGACAACCATGACCTGCATGTTGGGAAGCGCACTTAGGAGGCGAAGGACTCTTAGTAATCGGATGAGTCGCAAGACTGTTGTCTGATTTTGAATTCCTGGAACGAATGCTGCGGCAACGATAATAAAATCAAATACATTCCAGCCGTCGCGGAAAAAGTTTTGGGGACGCTGTCCGCACGCGATAATTTTGAGCGCGATCTCTACGACGAACACTCCGAGAATTATCCCGTCAATAAGGTGAAGCAGCGTGCCGTACTGGCTTTCCATATAGGGATACGTTTCCATGCCGATAATTACCGCGTTGGTCAGGATGACTATGACGATAAATATCGTAAATACTGGAGAGGTTGTGATGCGGATAGTCAATGAAACGAGTGATTGCCACATATGATTTTATGGTCCGTCAGCTGTTGAAGGTTGACAAGTCAATTGTGATGCGAGGAGCATCATGTTCGTGCGTTCATCCTTGGAAAGAGACATTGTACCAACACTGTCTTGCTCATGGATACGAATAACAAGATGGGGTCAAAAACCCTACTGATTTGTTGGAATGGGTAGTTTGATGAAAGACAGGATTTCCAAAAAGTAGAGGAGAATCGCGCACGGTTTCGAGGATTTTAGAGAAGTATTTCATGCAATTGGTAGGATGTTAATTTGTGGTTTCACTGTCTTTGAACCATTCTCCGTTTACTCGTTTGAACATGATCTTACTGGATTTCTCTTTCTCCCCTTCGTAGGAGGTCACGGCTGTTCCAATCGCAGTGTCGCCCTCAATGAGAACTTTAATTAGTGCATGACTTTTTGGTTCTTGTCTTTGGCCGTATGTAGAGAAAAACTCCATGATTGCTCCGAAGTACTCGTATTTGGTGGGTATGATTGATGACATATTGTTATCTGACGTGTTAATTGCAAGGTGCTTTTTTTTAAGAGTGCGTAAGGCAATTTCTTTTGAATCCTCTGTGGTGGAGCTAACGGGTCCGAATTGGTTAGCGTTTTCTCTTATTTGAAGGAGTTGTGCTAGTGCGAGGTGGAGTTCTATTAATGCGTTGTCCTGAGCTTCTTGTGTCAGACAATCAAGGACCGTGTCCCAAGCTTTCTGTGCGCGTGCTTGTTCACACATCTTGTATGCTTCTTCGGGAGACGCGTATCCACGGACAATACGTTTAACGGGTTTACTGGATTTGCTGGGTTGAGGGTTGGAGAGTATTTGTTGTTGATGTTGAGTTGTTTCTATAAGGGAAGTAGTGAGTTTATCATTGTTGCAGGATGAAACAGAGAGAAGCATACAAATCCCGACAAATGTCATTCCGCGATTTCCTCTGAACGCATAGGCACTGTTCACAGTTGCTTTCCTTTGATGACGCGGTTTCTTCTACGCATTTAGGCCAATTATTGCAAGAATGTGTTATTGATAATCTCGATCGCATCCACAATATCTTGATGTGTAATACCAAGATGGGTGACAGCTCGAAAGGAGGTCGGTGTAAATCGTGAAAGAAGCAGTCCTTCACGTTTTAGTGCATTGAAGAGGTTATCCTGGGATTGGTGGAACTGACCTACATCGAAGATTATGATGTTTGTTTCGATCTTTTTCGCGTCAATCATGATGCCGGGAACTTTTTCTAGTCCTTGTGCGAGTAGTTGAGCGTGCTTGTGATCGTCGTGGAGTCTGACGATATTATGTTTCAGGGCATACAACCCAGCTGCCGCGATGATACCTGCTTGTCTCATTCCTCCGCCGTACATTTTTCTAATGCGCCGCATCTGTGCAATACGAGCTTTGCTCGATACAAGCATTGAGCCCACTGGAGCCCCAAGTCCTTTTGACAGACAGAATGATACCGTTTCAAAATGTGACGCGTAGATATTTGGAGCGACGCCGGTTGCGCATACCGCATTAAACAGGCGTGCGCCATCAAGATGCATCGCAATATTTCTGGCTGTTGCAATGTTTCGAATTTGGGATATGGTTTTGAGTGGATAGACTGTTCCTCCTGCACGATTGTGTGTGTTTTCAAGACAGATTAAGCTCGTTAGAGGATTGTGAATGTCTGGTGATTTGATTGCAGACTCTACTTGCTCTGCAGTCATGATTCCTCGTGGGGCAGACAGTGTGCATGGTTGGATTCCCGAAAGAGCCGATGCTGCTCCGCTCTCATACTGGACGATATGCGCATTGGTTTCGATGATAATTTCATCACCCGGGTTGGTCAGCGATCGGATCGCGATTTGATTAGCCATCGTTCCACTGGGAACAAAAAGTGCGGCAGGTTTTCCCAGCATTGTGGCAGCATAGGCCTCAAGCTTATTGACCGTTGGGTCTTCGCCCCAGACATCATCGCCAACGTCAGCGTTAGCAATTGCTCGGCGCATGTCTGGAGATGGCTTCGTCATTGTATCGCTGCGCAGGTCAATAATTCGGTTCATAGGAAAAGCAGTCTTGTCTGAAGGTATCCAAAAGTCAAGTTTCTTGCTTGCGACTCACAGAGAGTATCGTTAGGATCACCCAGAAATTGTTGTGTTAATTATGAGCTGAGGTGTAGCGTGATCGAATCAAGAGTTTTGCCACAGACAAAAGGAGTTTTTCTTGATGCCGATTCCATACGGCCAGATGAACTTGATCTCAGTTTGCTCATGGAGGCTTTTTCAGGTCTGACGTTCTACGCACACACCCATCTTTCAAATGCGGTTGATCGTATTGGATCTGCTCAGGTTGTGATTTGCAATAAGACTCCTATGAGTCGCGATGTTCTGTTAGAAGTGCCAAATTTGAAATTAATTGTGGTGGCTGCAACGGGGGTCAACAATGTTGACCTCGCGGCTGCAACGGAGCATGGGATTACGGTGTGCAATGCGCGTGGGTATTCAACGCCTTCAGTGGTTCAAGTGGTGTTTACGATGATTCTTGGGCTCATGACCAGATTATTTGATTATCAGCGAGTGGTGTCCTCAGGAGTATGGCAAAAAAGCGAACAGTTTTGTGCTCTGCATTTCCCATTTTCAGAACTTAGTGGGAAGCGAATTGGCCTTATTGGTTATGGTGAGATCGGTCGTGCAGTCGAGCGAGTCGCAAAGGTGTTTGGCATGTTGCCTTTGATTGCGGAACGTCGTGGCGTGACTCCGGTTCGTGAAGACCGCCTCGCGTTTGAAGATGTGCTTGCACACGCTGATATTCTCACGATGCATTGTCCCTTGACGCCAGAAACGAAAGACCTCATTGCCGAAAAAGAGTTTGCATTGATGAAGTCCGATGTATTGTTGATCAATACCGCACGTGGTGGAATAGTGAATGAATGCGCATTGCGTGATGCGTTATATCAAGAGCGTATTGCTGGGGCGGGGGTTGATGTTTTGACCAACGAGCCGCCAACACATGGAAACCCGCTCTTAGATTCACCCATTCCAAATCTCATTGTGACTCCGCACATTGCGTGGGCAAGTCGAGAGGCGCGTCAGAGGCTTGCCGATCAGATTGCGGAAAATGTTCAAGCGTTTAGAGAGGGGATGCCAAAAAACGTGGTAAATTCGTGAGTCATGTATTGAGAATCTCCATGGTATTGTTGTGTGGGTGCAAGGAGGCTTAATGACTCTCGAAGAGAGTGAGCATCAATTTAAAGTTGTGGTTTCAAAAGACGTGCCTGCTCCGGTCGATACGGTCTTTTGGTATTTTACCGCGCATGCATTTTGGGAGAAGTGGTGGATTCATACCCTCGAGGTGTATGAGGGGAATGCAGATGCAGGAGGAAAATTTCGCATCAAGTGTGAGGACAATCGTGCAGATGTAATCTATACGGTGTCAGGGTTTTTAAAGGCCATTGCTAGATCCGAGTCCATGATATTTAGTTGGACGATTGAAGAACCACAGGAGTTAGCGGATGAAACCTGTGTGACTGTTACGTTTTCCCGGAGCGTTGCAGGAACTCTTGTTACCGTCTGCCATGCGGGCTTTATGAGCCGTGAGGCGGCGATACTCCACGACGAAGGTTGGGAAGGAGGCCTAAATAAGGCATGTTACTTTATTATGCGTTTATGCGGGACTCTTTTGTCAGAGTAGCACGGGCTTTTACCCTTACAGTGGCGCGGTTGAATTTTGCGCTGTCACGAATGGAGCATGAGGAGAGGGATATCTCCACTATGGGGAAGTGATTAGCTTTTGATCAGGAGAGGGAATTTTTCTTGCAATAAAGACATTTGTCTGGTATCTTTGGAAAATGTCACCACGTACCCCCTTAGGAGAAACGCGGGAACGTGTGTATTGTTTTGTGCGAGAACGGCTTGAGCAAGGGCTTCCGCCTACAGTGAGGGAGGTCCAAGCTGCTCTGGGTTTTCGTGCAGTACAAACTGCACGCGAGCATCTTGAGCGTCTTGTGGGTGAAGGACGTCTGGCCAAGCAGTCGGGTAAAGCACGAGGCTACTACCTCCCACTCGAAGAGATGGCAGGACCTCTTTCCATCCTTATTCCCGTTCTTGGGCAAGTGCAGGCGGGGGCTTTGTCTACTGCTATTGAACATATCGAGGGGCACATCCCGATGCGAACACGAACGGCAGAAGGGATTTTTGGTCTTCGAATACGCGGCGAAAGTATGACTGGGGTCGGAATTTTTCCCGGAGACATTGCGGTTGTCAGGTCGCAGCCAAGTGCAGAGTCTGGGGATATTGTCGTTGCACTCGTTGATGATGAGGCTACGATCAAAACCCTGAAGATTCGTCAGGAACGGATTGAACTGCATCCTGAAAATCCTCACTTTAAACCTATCGTTCCATTTCCCGGTCACTGTTCTATTATTGGGAAGGTGATTGAAGTTCGTCGTTTTCTTGAGGGAGGGCTGCACTGACTGATGGGTGCCAAATACGCACTCAAATCGAGAGCATTGTAGTCCCTAAACCTGTTTGGTAAGATGGGCTATTCCTCACGCAATCCAAATGGTTGGTGGGTGTAGCTCAGTTGGTTAGAGCGCCTGACTGTGGCT
>DCWI01000034.1:5394-6071 GCA_002328825.1 Nitrospiraceae bacterium UBA2166
GCCTGACTGTGGCTCAGGAGGTCGCGGGTTCGACTCCCGTCACTCACCCCAGTATTTCTACTTACTGTACAAGCAAATTTGTTGTTTTCTGCCGAGGTGTTCATAACCCTACTTTGCAGAGGGGCTAGAGGACACTGCAGAAGTTTAACATGTCTTTTTGTAACCAGACGCTTCATGCCGCTTGAAGAGGGTTTCTAGTTATGAAAGTAGGGTTTTTGATCACCGCGCGGCTTAAATCATCCCGCTTGCCCCAAAAAGTGATCAAGGAGGTATTAGGTAAACCATTAGTGGTCCATATGATTGACCGGATTAAACAGGCCTCAAATATTGATGAAATTATCATGTGTACTTCAACAAATCCGCAAGACAATCCCTTGGAGACCATTGCGGCTTCTGAAGCGATTGCTTGTTACCGAGGGAGTGAAGACGATGTCCTTGTGAGATTATTTGAGGCCGCGTCTCAATTTGGAGTTGACTATATCGTCAATTTGACAGCAGACTGTCCGCTTACAGACCCTGTTCTTATTGATTACATAGTTGCGGAGTATGAAATAACAAGGGCAGATTTTATTGAATTACCAGGAGTGCCGGAAGGATTAATTGGTGTTGCTGTCAGCGCGTTGAAAAAGGTTGTTGAACTTAAAGGGGAATCAGAAACAGAAGCGTGGGGCAATTAT
>DCWI01000052.1:0-4641 GCA_002328825.1 Nitrospiraceae bacterium UBA2166
AATTTTTGAAGCAACACCATCACGCTCAAACAACACCCGCGCTTTCCGAAGAAAAGAGGGAAGATACAAGGATGACTGAATGTCTTCCTCAACTTCTTTTTGCCCTCGATAGGAGATCTCAATTAGTTGCTTATTTACCCGAATCCATTCCGTACTTCGTTCCGTACCTTTGATAATGACAAGCAAAAAATACTTTTCCTTAGCATTGGGCAAAGCATCGGAGTTTGACTGAGGCTTAATAATCCCGAGCAAATCACCGCCTCGCTTTGCCTTTACATGCCGGAGCGCAATGGGAATAAAGGCAGTATGCTCATCATCAAACTCATCCGCAAGCCAGCTTGGCATCGAAGATTCGGGAAGTTCACTCTCACCATCAACACTAGTTTCACTCACAGCCCCAAACGAAGATTCATCTGTTGTAGCGGAAGATTCTTTGCTCCGGACAACATCAGTTTCAGTGTTTTCTGATACCTCGATCGAGGTAGGAGGAGAGTTTACAGGCATGACATCATCCAACGATGTTCCATCGTAAACTGGTGAACCTACATGTGTAACTTCAGATATGTCGGGCTGAACACCCGTCGTGCATTCTCTATCCATTTTTATTATCCCTTCGCACGATATCTCAATATCGTGCCTTTAGCTCCAACTGCTAACCCAAAAGATGGCGTGAGAAAATCCAGGCTCCACAATGTCTTAAGTGTAGGACTCTTCTGTTGTGTCCATGTTACACCACCATCAAGCGTATGAAGCAGGATACCCTGTTCACCAACTGTCCAGCCGTTATTTGCATCAAGAAACTCAATGCTGGTCAATTCAATATCAATATCAGTAGGTTGAAAAACCCACCGTATTCCAGCATCATTAGTCACGGCAATAATTCCAACAGCCCCACTTGCCCATCCGTGAGTCTGATCAACAAACGTCAAATCAGTAAGGCGCATTGAAATTCCCACTGAGGAAAACCCTATAACATTCATCGGCTCCCACGTGTTTCCGCCGTCAACTGTACGATAAATCTCTCCTTGAACTCCCCCTATCCAACCACGCGTTTGGTCAAGAAATGTAACGGAAGAAAACCATCCAACATCTGGAATATCGTATGCCGTCCAATTTTTCCCTCCATCCGTTGTCCGAAACACCTCGCTAAATGTTCCAACAGCCCATCCGTGAAGTTCATCAACAAAATCTACTGCAAGAAATGCATTCGTGGTCTCACGCTTCTGGATTTCCCACGTATCTCCTCCATCAACCGTATGAAGAACAGTCATCATATCACCCACGACCCACCCTTCATTAACAGTAACAAAGTCAACACTCATTAGACTTGATGAAACTCCACTTGGAAGAGTAATCCACCGATCACCCCCATCATGCGTACGTAAAATCGTCCCTGATCCGCCCACTACCCAGCTAGTTTTTTCATCAAAAACAGATACGGCGGCAAGATTATGTGTTGTCGAAGCATCCTGAATCGTCCATTGTTCTTGCTCGCCTGGACAGCCAAGCACAAAAAACATTGAAAAAACACTTATGATGAATAAACCCTTTGTCATTGAGAACTCTCAGGGAATGGCAACAATACCATGCGGGTCTTTTCCAACAGGAATACTGGCAATAACAGTGTACGTCGATAGGTCAATCACTTCGACAGTTTCAGTATCTCGACTCGTCACATACAATTCCTTGTTATCGGGAGAAAACACGGGGATATCAGGACGTTTTCCAACTGAAATAGTCTCAACAGGAACACGCCGTTGGACATCAATAAACGAAATCGTGTCATCACCTCGGTTTGCAACCGCAGCAATCTTTCCATCAGATGTCATAGCGAGACCATGAGTATCTTTCCCAAGCGAAAGCTCAGCGACAACCACACGCGTCACTGTATCAATCACCGTCACCTGGTCTTCTCCTCCCTCGGTAACCCACAGCTCTCTTCCACTTGGGGTTATAGTAATTCCCATTGCATCCTTCCCCGCAAACACATCCTGGACTGTTTTCCGTTCCCAAGTATCAATCACCGAAATATCCGCTGACCCACCATTACTCACATAGGCGTAGTGACCATCAGGACTAAATACGGTAAGCATCGGTTTTTTTCCTACAGGTATTGTTTCAATGACTTTTTGTTCTGCCAATGAAATAACCGAAACCGTATTTTCCCCTACATTTGCAGTGTAAAGATATTGTCCATCAGGTGTTACCGAAACTCCATGTGTTTTCGTCCCAGCGGGAATACTTACCACTTCTCGATTAGTTTTGGTATCAAACACCACAACATTATGACTGCCTACATTTGCAATATACAGATATTTCCCATCTAAAGATGCAACAAGATTGTGCGGTTTCTTGCTTGAAAGTGGAATAGTGTGAGTTACCTCTTTCGTTGTGGAATCAATTACCGACAGGGAATTTGACTCTTGATTGCCTACATAGATTGTCGCTGCGTAGACAGGAAGACTGAAGTACAGCATGACATACAGACACATTAGCCCCACATGGGCGATCCACCTATTTTGAAGTAGCGTTATCATGGGTACCTCCATGTTGATCCGATGCTAGAAACATCGTGCGTAGGAAGTTTACAACATGCCACCGATCTTCTTCTGATAACCGTAGCTGCCAATTTGGCATGGCTCGCCGCCCAACAGTAATTTTCCAATAGAGGCTTCCATCAGATTGCTGCTGTATCGCCGGATCCATGAAGTTTGCCATGGCAACGCCTAAACTCAGTGACGATGGACCATCCCCATCACCTCGCGAACCATGACACACCTGGCAGTTCTTAGCGTACACCAGTATCCCACGTCCAATTGAGTCCTGTGTTGGAAAAATAGGATTTTTACGTTGATTGGCGTCGCTTGGAACATCCCATGAAGATGCAGAGTCAAACGCAAAGATTGGGATAGAATAAAAAACAAGAAAAAGAACACTAAGGGAAAAGATACATCTCCAATGAATTGTTACCACACAACACCTCTATCCCTCGGTAAACCGAAGTCGCGTGGACGCTTCATATATTTTATCATCACTACTAGTAAAAACAACTTTAAGTGAACCTTCTTCGGAAGCGCGAAGTTTAAACGTTATAATTGGATCATCACTAAGTGCAGCACTCATCTGATAGGTTGACACTAACACATCACGAAAAAATACTTCCATCTTATGAATGTAGAACGCAGGCTCCCCCTTGGCAAAAACGTGTTCCGCAATCATCCGAAGCCCCGTCCGCGCCGGATGCCGCATTTTGGCCTGTACTTTTATCACTTTTCCTTTTGAAATCCGTATGGGTAATCGAATGCGAGGAGGTGCAATCAACTGTGGAATGGAATCTTGATTCTGAGTATGTCGATGGTCTTGCTTTGCCATATCGAGAGCTAACCCGTCTCTTACTCTAACAACCCCCTACAGCCACATCTATGTTGTGTTCACTGACCCATTTCCCATGCTGGGTACACTCCGCAATAACATAAACTGTAGATTCGCCAGAATCAATTCGAAGTTGAGTGTACAAATACACCTCGCCATTGTCCGGAGTAAAGCTGAAGGTACCTTTCCATATAATGGGATCATGGTAGTCAAGAATTTGAACACTACTAATGTAATGGTCCTGCTCCATAGGATGATCCATTGAGACAATGATAGGAGCATTAGCTCCGTCCTCAACGACATCAGGCATTCGTATCCTCGGAATGTGCAGCTTTTCAAACGGAGTTAGGCTCTCTCTATCACGGGGAAACTGAATGAGCTCAGGTGATGTCGGCACGCTCGCCAAAGATCTATCGAAAAACCCAGCTATGCCAAACGCGCCGAGACACCAAAACCCTGTCAAAAGCATCTCTCTTCTGGTCAAATTTTCGGAAAAGCTACCCCGAGAACGTACACCCCAAGAGGAACACTGTTTCACCTATCCGCCTCCACAGATGCGAGTAAAGCCGTTAGATCTTCCGATCCCACTTAAGACTTGTTAAGTAAGCATTTACTGCATTAAGTTCATCAGAAGAAAAATTGAAACTTGGCATGAAAGTCCGTTGTTTCATTTTTTGCGGATCGGTGAGCCAACTATCCCTCCATTCCGGTCGAATTTTACTTCCCACAAATGTCAGGTCAGGGTAACCAAAAACACCTCTGGCATCGTCACCCTCACCAATGGTGTGGCAGGCTCGACAATCATAGGCATCAGGGGCGGCCAGAGCCTCTCCGATTTTCTCCACCGACTTCCCTGATGAGAGAATTATGGTCGGGTCAAAATCAACCTTCAGGGTTTCAAGAAACGCAATCACATCTGCAACCTCTTGATCACCTCCCCAGTCAAAAACTGGCATCTGAGTCTGTGGAAACATTTCAGTGGGATCCCAAATCCAGTTAAACAGCCACTGTTTGCTTCGCCGAGTCGTCACCTGGTTGAGTGTTGGACCTGTCTCACCCCCAATATATTCACCATCTTGCAAGACACTGTGGCATTGAAGACACTGCACACCATCACCCCAGTCCTTTTGGAACAATGCCTCACCTCGCTTTGCATCACCTACTGGAATCTCTGCCAATTCACCTCCCAGAGGACCGGCAGCCGGGGCAAGACGAACTGATGGATGCATGTCGTCAAATGAAACCGCGACTGAAGCCGGCGGTGAGGCT
>DCWI01000052.1:4962-6715 GCA_002328825.1 Nitrospiraceae bacterium UBA2166
GGTGAGGCTGGTGGTGCCTCAGATGTGATTTCTTCAGAACTGGTCGCGCACCCGACCAACAGAAAGACACAGACAATCATTAACGTCACATAGGTACTCCACGATAACGATTGTATCGTTCTCATTTTTGGACTGAGCATTGGTTCCTCCATTCTTAATTGTCGTACTTTCATCTCTACTACTGTTCAAGGAAAATCGCAGTAAAGTAAATATCACTGCACTTGACTGGGGGACAGGGTGAAGAGAATCCCGTATCATTCCGTTGATCTGACCACATAACAAAAAAACGTTTTGATGTACTCACCGCAAGACTTGGGAAAAGCTGGTTTTCTGATTCGCGATCATCATTAAGCCGAATACTTTTCGTAAACGTGGTCCCTCCATCATGACTCAGTGAGAAAAAAATATCAAAATTGTCGTGTCTCTTGTCCTCCCAAACCACACCAATTGTCCCATCAGAGGTAACTGCAACACTCGGATGAAACTGAAACGCGTTAGAGAAATCATCACTTACCTTAATATTCTGACCAAATGATTGCCCCCCATCGACGCTTTTTCCAAAATAAATATCCGGCTGACTATTATTTCGGAGATCATGCCACGCAATATATATGCTCCCGTTCGCATCAACAGCCAAAGTTGGATTGAATTGGTGCGCCTTTGTTTCATCATCACTGACCATCAGATTGCTATCAAATGATTCACCCCCATCAATACTTCTTGAAAAGAAAATATCCGCATTGCCTTTCCGATGATCATGCCACGCAAGAACAATCGTCCCATCCGGACTCACCGCCATCGCAGGATAGAGTTGCCCAGCACTGCCAAACTCGTCAGTAACCCTCACGTTGCGACTAAATGTTCTCCCTTGATCCATGCTCTTTGAAAAATAGATATCAGCCTGCGAACGGCGGTAGTCTTGCCATACAACATAAATCTCCCCCGCGCTTCCCAAAGCGACCATAGGATGTGTTTGAAATGCGGCCGGCTCGATGTATTCAGGATCTCCAAATTCATTAACAGCAGGCTCACGGGTTTCATCATCATTTACCTTGACACTCCCCGTAAATCCTCCCTGAATACCAAGAGACATGCTCCGAGAAAAATAGATATCTTGATCTCCATCTCGTTCGTCTAACCAAACAACGTACACATTCCCCTGTGCATCAATAGCTGATGTTGCTCCATACAAATGAGCCTTATTTGGAATATCATTTACACGAACCGACGGAGTAAACGTCACTCCATTATCGAGACTTTGAACGGCAAAGATGTTTGATTGCCCTACCCGCTCATCCGACCACACCGCCACAACAAGCGATTGCCCCGTCACAAGATCTCGAGAGACCAAGCCCCGTTGCCCAGCCGACAGAGTCATCGCAGAAACCTGCCCGATGGGATAATCAGAGATTCTGATATTCTCCTGCCCTGATATTTGTCCAAACCGACAGCTCCCAAACCAAAGGATCACTAACCCAAGCAGAAAAACAATGAAAAAAAACCCGTGTCGCAATGGCGAACTATTTTAAACTCTCAAGGTATGTCGTAACTGCCGTAATAGCATCCTCGGAGAGGTTGAAGTTAGGCATAAACGTCCCTTCATTGACATCATCGGGATCTCTCAACCAGATATGCTCCCATTCCCGATAAATTTTACTCCCAATATGGGTCAAGTTTGGGTACATAGCTCGACCACCTCCAGCCTCTCCCTCACCAATCGTATGACAGGATCGACAATCATAGGCATCGACCA
>DCWI01000012.1:0-50035 GCA_002328825.1 Nitrospiraceae bacterium UBA2166
GCCCCAACCGGCATAATCATAAATTCCTGAACATCTAGAGAATTGTCTGCGTGTTGGCCCCCGTTGATAATGTTCATCATAGGAACAGGCAGACAGTGCCTATTTGAACCATCAGCATGCATATAGAGCGGTCGTTTTGTCTCTTCCGCTGCGGCTTTGGCAACAGCGAGAGACACACCAAGCAATGCATTGGCCCCAAAACGCTCCTTGTTAGGAGTTCCGTCTAATTGGTTCAAGAGACAATCAATATGCGCTTGATCGGTAACTTCACACCCAATCACAGCTGGAGCAATATCCTTGACGATATGCTCAACCGCCATCGTGACACCTTTTCCAAGATATCGGGTTTTGTCTCCATCACGCTTTTCGATGGCCTCTTTGGTTCCAGTTGACGCTCCAGAAGGAACTGCCGCGCGTGCATAGGCCCCTTTTTGAGTCGACACCTCAACCTCAACAGTCGGATTGCCGCGCGAATCTAAAATTTCCCGTGCCCCTATATACTTAATGCCGCTCATGATTGAACGTTTTCATTCATCAAACGTTGTCGTATCAGAGTATTGACCTTTTGCGGATTAGCTTTTCCCTTTGACACTTTCATCACTTGCCCAACAAAAAAACCTAATAAGTTGTCTTTTCCGGATCGGTATTCCGCACACTGCTTTGGATGTTTATGGACGACTTCATCAATCAACGCATCAAGTGCACTATCATCAGAAATTTGCATCAACCCACGTTCCCGAATAAAATCCTCTGGCATTTGCTGCGCCCGAAAGAGGTCAAGAAAAACTTCTCGAGCAGTTGTAAGACTAATTACCTGATCATCTACTAGTTTCATAAGCGCGACAAGACGATCAGGTTTCATCGGAGAATCAACAACTTTGCAGTTGTCATTCTTCAGTGCATGCAACAACTCTCCCATGATCCAATTGCTGACCGTTTTTGGATTTGGGAAACCCTCAACGCAGGCTTCGAAATAATCGGAGAGAGGGCGAGACGAAGACAACAGGTCAGCATCATAAGGTGGCAACCCATACTCAGCAACAAACCGTTCTCGTTTTGCCTTTGCTAATTCCGGAAGACTCAACCGCAATGTATTGACCCAAGACGCCGAAATTTCAATCGGCATGAGATCGGGTTCTGGAAAGTAGCGATAATCGTGAGCCTCCTCCTTGCTCCGCATCATCACACTGACACCCTGCTCAGCATCCCATGAGCGCGTTTCCTGATTGATAGTACCCCCATCAACCAAGACAGATTCTTGTCGTTGAATTTCATAATCCAACGCATGTTTCACAAACTTGAACGAGTTAATGTTCTTCAACTCTACTTTGGTTCCCAACAAATCCTGACCTTTGAGCTTCAAGGATATATTTGGTTCACATCGAAGGCTGCCTTCTTCCATGTTTCCATCACAAACATCGAGATACATCAGAATATCTTTGAGGGTTTTCAAATATGCTACCGCGCCGTCCGATGATCGCAGATCAGGTTCGGTAACAATTTCCAATAGAGGCATTCCACAGCGATTCACATCCACAAAACTGACTCCACCCCCTACTTGATGAATATTTTTTCCGGCATCTTCTTCAAGATGAGCCCGCCGAATACGCACACGATGCATTGCACCTTCTTCATCAATTTCCACCCATCCATTCTGACAAATAGGAAGATCAAACTGGGAAATTTGATACCCCTTGGGGAGGTCAGGATAAAAATAGTTTTTCCGCGCGAATTGATTAGGCACCGTAATGGTGCAGTTGAGAGCCAACCCAGCGCGGATAGCCATCTCAATCGCCATTGTGTTCAGCGCGGGAAGAACCCCAGGTAACCCCAAACACACAGGACATGTTTGGGTATTAGATTCAGCGCCAAACGCAGTAGAACATCCACAAAAGAGTTTACTCCGAGTGCGCAGTTGGGCATGAACCTCAAGCCCGATGACAGCCTCATACGCTGACATCGCGAAGTCGTCACCAAAAAACGAAAAACATCATCAACAATCAGACATGGAGAAAGAATGAAAGCGTCACGTTTACTCAGCCTCACCAGCTGCGAATCGCTCTTTCTTGCTGCGACGCACCGCTTCTTTGCCAGACTCATAAGCAGACCCTAAGATCTTCTTTCCTTCTTCAAGAAGATCCTTCCCATGCTCAACAGCATTTTCAACATTCCCGCGAGCATCTTTCGCAATCCACGAGATGTCATCTTCTGCCTTTTTTGCATACCCACGGATCATACGTCGCGTCTCATCTCCGGGTTGAGGAGTAAGAAGAAGCGCCAATCCAGCACCTAGCAGCGCGCCACTCAAAAACGAAAACGCCACAGCACCGCTTGAAAACCCTTCATCATAATGTCCCATTTGAACCTCCTCCTTTGTTGGCATCAGCCCTCTTTTTCATCGTTTCCGTTGCTGCACGCAAACCGGCGATGAGACTTGCGACATTCACCACTATTTTGAACGCATTTCCACGCACGAGATGGTGCACAGTGTCAACACTATTTCCCACTTTGCCAAGTGCAGTGAACAAATGCGATGCCCTCGACACTCCATCCTTCACATCGCCAGAGATATCATTGCAATTACTGGCAGCTTCAGTCATTTCATCAAACAGTGGATCAACTTTGGTGTTGAGCTGACGGAAAAACAATTCCGATTCCTTCGCAGTTTTACGAAGCTGATGAAGCACCGGAACAAGAAACGCCACCAGTACAGCAAACGAGGCACCAATGAGTGCCCACGCAATATCAGCCATTTGAATCCTCACTTATAGGTGCCCGTTTCAGGTGCCAATCCGTTTCCTGTTCAAATGCAAAGGCAACCTGCAACAGAGTTAATTCATCAAACCAACGGCCCATAATCTGCATCCCGATTGGCAATCCATCGCGACTCATGGCACACGGAATTGAAATCGCCGGAAAGCCTCCCAGATTTGCCGAAATAGTATAGATATCGGAAAGATACATTTGTACAGGATCATCGGTCTTTTCGCCAAGTCGAAATGCTGGAGTAGGCATCGTGGGAGTGACAATCACGTCAACCTCTTGAAACGCAGTCTCAAAATCTGAGCGAATCATTTCCCGTGCCTGCTGGGCTTTGCCATAATAGGCATCATAATATCCAGCGCTCAACGCATACGTCCCCAACATAATACGACGCTGCGTTTCCCGACCAAACCCTTCCTTCCGCGTTTGACAATACATCTCAAGCAAATCCTGACTCTGTGAGCTTCGATACCCGTATTTTACTCCATCATATCGAGCCAAATTCGAACTCGCTTCGGCGGTCGCAATGAGATAATACGTCGCAATGCCATATGGAGTTGTCAACAATGATACCGCCTGGGGTTTCGCCCCACGCGAAATCAACACTTGCAATGCAGCACGAACCCCATCGTTGACATCTGAATCAAGACCTTCCGCGAAGTACTCATCTGGAATACCAATCCGAATCTCGGACATATCCCGATGCAGAGCCTTCACAATCGTGGGAACAGGAATCGTAGCTGACGTGGAGTCCTTAGGATCGTGGCCGGCAATTGCTTCTAACATGATCGCGGCATCTGTAACATCTTTGGTGAGCGGGCCAATTTGGTCCAACGAAGACGCATACGCTATCAACCCATACCGAGACACTCTGCCATAGGTTGGCTTCATCCCAACCACCCCACAGCACGCTGCAGGCTGACGGATTGACCCACCGGTATCCGAACCAAGGGCAGCGATACACTCGTGTGCAGCGACAGCCGCAGCAGATCCCCCACTCGATCCCCCAGGAATACGCCCAAGGTCCCATGGGTTACGCGTCGGTTGGAATGCCGAGTGCTCGGTCGACGACCCCATGGCAAACTCATCCATATTCGTCTTTCCTACAAGAACAGCGCCATGCTCTTCTAAACGCGTCATCACCGTAGCGTTATATGGAGGAACAAAATTCTCTAACATTTTAGATCCACATGTGGTGACAACACCTTCGGTACAGATGTTATCCTTAACCCCTAAAGGAATGCCCTGAAGAAGTGATCCTGCCTTATCTGAAAGTACCGAGGTCTTGGCAGGATCCGTGAGAACCGTGTGATAGGCTTGCACCGTGTCGTCCACACGGGCTATTTGCCGATGAACCGCTTCTAAAAGTTCTTGAGACGAGAACGCCGCATTTGCAATTCCATCCGCGGCATCATGAATAGTCAGCTGATTCAGACTCACCTGTGCGTTCCACCAGCCGAGATACGTACATTGCCCTCATGAATACCCAGGTCCCATTGCGACGATTGGCGCTTTGAGACCATGTGATTGTTATGATCAACGAGAACGATCGTCGGAGAGTGTTCCTGTGATTCTTCCTCATCATAAAGGGCATAACAAAATATGATCAGCAAATCACCAATGAGGCCCTTTCGTGCTGCGGGTCCATTGAGCGCGACAGTTCCAGACCCTGCCGGCCCAGGAATGATATAGGTTTCAAATCGCTCGCCATTATTCAGATTCGAGACCATCACAAGTTCGTAACACTGCAGTCCAGCTTCACGAATAAGATCCTCGTCAACCGTCAGGCTTCCTTCATAGGCGAGGTTGGCATCGGTCACCGTGACACGATGAAGTTTTGCACGCAACAATTGACGAAACATGATAAATCCTTTCAAAAAAGAAGGTTAATCCATAATTTTGGGGACTTGAAAGTGCCCATCAGCAGCCTCGGGAGCGTTCATCAACGCACGTTCCCTAGACAGAGAAACCTCAAGAGTATCTTCCCTCAACCCATTATGCAGAGGTGTGGACAAAGAAGGTGATCGCCCTTGAGTGTCCATCTTGTTGAGCTCATCAAAATAGGTAAGAATCTGACTTAACTGAGTGCTGAAGAGTTCGGTTTCGGATTCATCGATGCCGAGCCGAGCTAACTTCGCAACGTGTTGAACTTCATCCTTCGAAATTTTCATTGGGCTATCCTACGGTGGCGGAGTTACATAAATTTAACGCGCTGGCCTAAAAGTACAAGGATGCCGGGTAAAACGCACCCCATAAGTGCAAATCCCTGTGGATCAAGAGGGTCCGGTGTGATAGCCAGGACTCCTTCAAACTTGACCGCTTTCATCCTTATTTATCATTTTAAGATACAACCTCGCCAATTAACACAACGGGTTTAGTATTCGTGAAATTTGGTATATCAGCAAATGCAGCGTCTGCCTTGGATAATGCTAAATCCATCGCCGACTGATCTTCAAATACCAAAGTTGCAATAACATAATACCCAGCAGGAACATCTGGGCGCTCACCAGCAATGCCCTTCGTAATAAGCGTACTCTGGATATGCGCGCCCACGGTTTCGCCTACAATATTCAGATGCTTGCCAAAATAATAATCATAATCAAAATTTGTTGTTTCGGTAACCGGGTATAATACTTGCATAGAAACTGCCATTGCTCATTCGAAAGGAGATCACCCCAATCTATTCCACCGTAACACTCTTTGCCAAGTTCCTCGGCTGATCAACATCTGTCCCACGCAATGTGGCAATGTGATATGCCAACAACTGAAGCGGAGCGACCGTGAGAAACGGGGTAAACATGGGATCAGCATCGGGAATCCGATACACATCATCAGCCAAGCTCCCAATAATATCGTCACCTTCGGTCACAATCGCGACCACAAGCCCATTTCGAGCCTTCACTTCACGCACCGTACTCACCATTTTATCATATAAGTGGTCTCGTGGGGCCAATACAACCACCGGCATTTGCCTGTCAATAAGAGCAATGGGCCCATGTTTCATTTCCCCGGCTGCATACCCCTCTGCATGGATATACGAGATTTCCTTAAGTTTCAACGCGCCCTCAAGGGCAATGGGAAAATTGAGGCCACGTCCAAGATAGAGTGCATTAGAATGCCTATAATATTTCGCCGCAATCGCCTCAATTTCCTGTTCATTGGCTAAAATATGTGCAATTTGAGGCACAATTCCTACCAAGTTACGACACCACCTCACCCCATCTGCAGGAAGCAACACTCCTCGCGTTCGTCCCAAAAACAGCGCCAGGAGATAAAATGCCGCGACTTGTCCCATAAAGGCTTTTGTTGACGCAACCCCAATCTCTGGGCCTGCATGGGTATACAAGACTCCATTGGCCTCACGCGTCATAGTGCTGCCAAGCGAATTGCACAGTGCAATGACATGCGCCCCATCAACAATTGCCGCGCGTGTTCCTGCCAAAGTATCAGCAGTCTCACCGGACTGAGAAACGCCGATCACAACATCGCCTTTAGTGAGTAACGAGTTGCGATGTCTAAATTCCGATCCCAACTCAACATGAACCGGCAGTTTTGCTACCGTTTCAATGAGGTATTTCCCTATCAATGCGGAATGCCATGACGTTCCACAGGCCACCATCCACAATCGTTCCAAATTACAAATGACTCCTGTGGAAATCCCAAGATCAGGGAGCAAGGCTTCGCCGTATTCTGGGTTATATTGGCCCATGATAGTATGGAGAATAGCTTGCGGTTGCTCATGGATCTCCTTGAGCATGAAATGCCGATAGCCTGCCTTTTCGGCCATCCCAGGGGTCCAATTGATGTGTATGGGAGCCTTCTCGCAAATGGCCCCAGCAAGATTGGTAATCGAAATCTGGCTGTTTTCAACCGTGCAAATTTCTCCATCCTCTAAAAAAATGACCTTCCGTGTATGATGTAGAATTGCAGGAATATCAGAAGCAATAAAGAACTCCGCGTCACCTAATCCAACCACAAGAGGACATCCCGCACGCGCCGCGACGAGTACTCCCGGAGCATCCTCGCTCAACATGACGATGGCATAGCTGCCCATCAAATCCTTGAGCCCTAACCGAACAGCTTCCTGAAACAAATATCCTCTGCCCATCCATCGGTGAATAAGATGTGCCACCACCTCCGAATCGGTTTCTGACTGAAACACGTACCCATCACCTACAAGGTTCTGCTTCAACTCGACATAATTTTCAATGATCCCGTTGTGGACTAACACAAGATGACCAGACCGATGAGGATGGGCGTTAACTTCGGTGGGTTCCCCATGCGTTGCCCACCGTGTATGCCCAATCCCTACAGTCCCTGGTATAGGCTCCCCATTGATCATATTCTGAAGATTCACCAGCTTGCCGCTTGCACGCCATACGACAATATTTTTTTCATGAAAGGTAGCGATCCCCGCAGAATCATACCCACGATACTCAAGACGTTTGAGCGAATCCATCAGCAACGAAGAAGCCTGTTGTTCACCGGCATAACCCACTATTCCACACATATATACCTCAAAAATAGTGCTGAGGAAGCAGCACTCAACAACTCACGAAAAACAGCTACGCTTAAAAAGCCTTAGCTCTTATTTTGTTTTCTGATTCCGCTTCAAGCTTCTCGCTGGTTTATTCACCTGTTTCGATCTGGCAATACCACAATCCTCTGGTGGAACATCTTTCGTAATCGTGGATCCTGCTGCAATTAGAGCACCCGCCCCAATTTTGACCGGCGCCACTAATGCAGAATTGCTACCAATAAACGTGTCATCCTCGATGATCGTTTCATGTTTTTGTGTGCCATCATAGTTGCAGGTAATCGTGCCCGCGCCAATATTCACATCACGACCAATACGCGAGTCACCAAGATAGCTAAGATGGTTTGCCTTCGAGCCTTGTCCCAAAACCGTCTTCTTCATCTCGACGAAATTTCCGACCTTAGATCTCTGTTCAAGAATCGATCCCGGCCTCAGATGCGCAAATGGCCCAACAACGACCTCATCTTGAATCAGCGAACCCGAAATGACCGATGAATCAAGAATAGTGACTGCACAACCAAGCACACTATCAGTAATTCTCACACCAGAACGAATTACACAGTTCTCTCCAACCATTGTGGTACCCTCAAGCGCAGTGTGAGGATACACAACAGTATCCTGCCCAATCTCAACGGCATAGTCGATGTAAGTACTCTGTGGATCTACTAAGGTTACCCCGCTAGTCATAACACGCTCACGAATTCTCCGTCGCATCACACCTTCGACATTTGCGAGATCCATACGGCTATTAATGCCATATGCCTCCGCAGGATCATCCAATAACAACGACACCACTCCATTTCCTTTTGCCGCTGCAATCTTAACCGTATCAGTCAGATAGTATTCGTTTTGAGCGTTTTCTGGTTGAATCTCGTCAAGAGCGGAAAAGAGAAATGACGGAGTAAAAACATACGTGCCTGTATTAATTTCTGAAATTTTTTGTTCGGCTGGCGAAGCATCAACCTCTTCAACAATCCTTTCCACACGGTTATCCCCACTTCGAACAACTCGCCCATATCCTGTCGGATCGGAAACCCTGGCAGTTAACATCGTGACTGACGGTTGCTCATGGTCTTGGAGGGATAAAAGACGTTCAATTGTCTGATCAGTAAGCAAAGGGACATCACCATTGAGAATTAAGATTGCCTGGGTTTTTTCACCGATGGCAGATTTGGCAATCATAATGGCATCTCCAGTTCCACGCTGCACCGGTTGTTCTACAATCGTCAACGAGAGATGTTGCTGAGTCTCTAAAAAACTTCGAACTTGCTCTCGTCCATGCCCAATCACGGGAACAATGACATCAGGTTGAAGTCGCTGAGCAACATCAAGTGCATAGCGCAACATAGGAACGCCGGCAACGGGATGTAACACCTTTGGATGCACGGATTGCATACGCGTTCCTTGTCCCGCAGCAAGAATGATGACGGCAAGCCCAATCATGCTATTACACTACCCCTCATCCTTTACGTGTTCGCCGAACAAGACATTTCCAGGGTCTCCATCTTTCATTGGCATACGTTGACCAGATGGGACATACAACCCACCCGATACAATCATTTTCATCGCATCATCAACACTAATAGAGAGCGAAACAGCCTCGTCCTCTGGAATCACGAGATAATAGCCAGAAGTCGGATTCGGAGCGGTCGGGACATAGACGTTAATCAATGGTTTTGGAGAAATATGTTGCATTTCGTGAGGAACGACTCCTGTGACAAACGCAAAACAATAACAGCCGTTCTTCGGAAACTGAATCATGACAACTTTGCGAAACTTATCCTTCTGCTGAATGGAAATAATATCAGTCACCGATTGCAGTGTGGAGTAGATGCCCTGAACAATAGGCACACTTTTCACCCATGCTTCCCATCTCTGATGCAGTTGCTGCCCAACTATGTTTGTTGTCAGTACTCCAGCTAGCAGGACCACACCAATAAGCATGACAATTCCAAGCCCTGGGATATACCAACCAGTCAAACCAGAAAAAAGATCTCCAAAAATTCCGTCAAAAAAAGCAAGGAGCGTTTGCAGGATAAGAAAAGTTCCCCAGATCGGGATTACGACCAGAAGACCAGTGAAAAAGTAACGTTTTAGCTTAGCCTTATCGAGGGTCATCGGCAACATTGAAATCAGAAATTATCATGAAATTTCAATAAGATGGGGATGATATCAGCCTTGTCAGCTGCCACGCAATGATTTCTTGCTATTCCCGATATCATGGGCTAGTATCCGGCTCGGATTTTGGGCTGCCTGCCAGATAGCGTCACTTTTATGAAAACAAAACGTCATTTCGGAACATTCATCACGCTCGAGGGAGGAGAAGGAAGTGGGAAAACAACTCAAGCCCCTCATTTAGCCCAGTACCTACAATCGACTGGGTACCCCGTCTTGATGACCAAAGAGCCCGGGGGAACAGCATCTGGTCGATTGATACGCTCAATTCTCCTCAAGAACACCACCAATCCAATTGATTCCAAATGTGAACTATTCCTCTATCTCGCAGATAGAGCACAACACGTTACAGAAGTTGTGAAACCCGCATTGGAAGCGGGAAAGATTGTCATTTGCGACCGCCATGCCGATGCAACCGTGGCCTACCAAGCATTTGGAAGAGAATTAAATTTGAAGTTCATTACAGTCCTCAACCGTTTTTCCACCGGAGGGTTGAAGCCAGCACTCACATTTCTCCTAGACCAACCTCCCGAGGTGGGCCTAGCGCGATGCCGAAATCGCATGTCAATGAATAGGATTGACCGCGAGGAATTAGCCTTCCACAGACGTGTGAGGCGAGGATATCGTGAACTCGCACGCTCCAATTCCAAACGCATTCTGGTCATCGATGCCAAGCAAACTCCAGAGAAAGTCGAAGCCGCAATTCGCCGACATACCCAACGGTTTTTTAAGGAACAATTGTATTAACAGAGTGCCAAAAACCCTCGTTAGTGCTCTCCGCTCGGTGTCTTCATTACAAGCACCTGTGTACGTCCCTAACCCTGCTCACCTAAAGCACAAGCCTTTTCAAGCCTCAGACAGATACCGTACCGTTGGTCAAGGATATCGCCATACACATAAACTCTGGAACACTCTAGGTTTTTAACGGCCTCATAGATATGCCATTTGATACCATTATCGGCCATGATCGGCCAAAACAGATATTGCAAGCGGGACTTAGAAAAGAACAGTTTTCCCATGCCTACCTGTTTTTTGGAAACAAAGGCATAGGCAAATCACTTACAGCGAAAATGCTTGCGCAAACCATCAATTGTGAAGAGCCTGTAAAAAACGGCTCAGATGCGTGTGGTCAGTGCTGGTCATGTACACAGATTGAAAACGCGGTCCACCCCGACGTATTTTGCACTGCACCAATGCGTTTTACTAAAGACAACATTCCCATCCCTGATGCTAGGCTCCAAATCAAGATCGAGCAGGTCCGCGAAATGCAGGAACACCTTGTCTATCGAGCGCTCATTGGGCGCTACAAAATTTATATCGTAGACGATGCAGATCGAATGAACAAAGAAGCCGCCAACTGTCTCCTCAAAACACTAGAGGAACCCCCAGACCACAGTTTGATTTTTCTTATTAGCTCTCGCCCCCAACATCTCCTTCCTACCATTAGATCAAGATGCCAGAAACTTCGATTTACTCCATTATCTCTGAGCGCGATTCAAGAAACGCTTGAACGTCAGCAACAACGATCGGCAGATGACGCTAGGCTTACTGCCGGTTTCTCGCAAGGATCCCTTGGCGTGGCATTCGAAACCAATCCGATTGAAGTCCGCAAAGAACGAGATCACATCGTCAATACAGTTGGCATTGATTCCTTGATGCAAGGAGGCATCCTTCAGATATTTAGCGCATCGGAAGCCCTCACGAAAAGCAATTTCACAGACACCACATTAACCTGGCTTACACACTGGCTCAGAGACATTCTTATTCTCCAGATTTCAAACAACCCAGAACGCCTGATGAACAAGGATCGCTTCACGGACCTCGCTCAGGCAGGTGAACGATGTACACCAAAAATCATCATCGATTTATTAGAAACAATCCAAAGCATGCGCCAAGGTCTCCGCCGAAACCTTAATGCCCAGGTGCAAATGGAAGTTTTCCTACTCAAACTCCATGATGCCTTTGAAATACCCACCTCACCATGAAACCGACGTTCTATATCACCACTCCAGTTTATTATGTCAACGACATCCCTCATATTGGCCATGCCTACACCACCATCGCCGCCGATGTTCTAGCGCGATATCACCGCTTAACAGGATCACAAGCATTCTTCTTGACTGGAACCGACGAACATGGACAAAAGGTTCAGCAAGCCGCAGAGAAACAGGGCGTCGCTCCTCAAGCCTACACCGATAACATCGTCACTCGATTTCAAAGTTTGTGGAAGACCCTCACCATTTCAAATGATGATTTCATCCGCACTACAGAAACCCGCCACACTAAAGTTGTTCGCGAAATTTTGGACACCCTTTTGAAAAACGGTGATCTGTATGAAAACGCGTATGAAGGATGGTATTGCCTATTCGATGAACGGTTTTGGACCGCAAAAGATATCGTTGCCGGAAACTGTCCAGATTGCCACCGACCAGTCGAGCAAATCAAAGAATCAAACTATTTCTTTAGGATGGGGCAACATCAAGACTGGCTTATCAAATATATAAAATCGCATCCAGGATTCATTCGCCCTGATACCCGCAAGAATGAAGTACTTGGATTTCTTCAGCAACCTCTTGGAGATCTATGCATCTCACGCCCAAAAAGTCGTTTAAACTGGGGGATTTCACTTCCATTTGCCAAAGATTACGTGACCTATGTGTGGTTCGACGCGCTTGTTAACTACATTTCTGCAATTGGTTACCTTAACAATGACGCAGAGTTTACGACCTGGTGGCCGGCAAACATACATCTCATTGGAAAGGACATTCTGACCACACACTCGGTGTATTGGACCACAATGCTGCACGCCATAGGGCTGGAAATGCCTAGAAGCATCTTCGCGCACGGTTGGTGGACCGTCGATGGCGAAAAAATGTCGAAAAGTCGCGGCAACGTGGTCGATCCCACTGCTATGGCACACGAGTTTGGTGTCGATGCGTTTCGCTATTTTCTACTACGAGAAATTCCATTTGGACAAGATGGAGATTTCTCAAAAAGCGCCATGATTCAGAGAGTCAACAGTGAATTAGCCAATGATGTCGGCAACCTTCTACATCGAAGCCTTACTATGATCGAGCGGTTCGCAGGAGGAGTGGTACCTCTACCCAAGCCGTCGCAAGATGGAAACCTTGAAAGAGAAATTCAGGAAACCGTGGGAAGAATGAAAGACCGTTTAGACACCCACCTTAAGGCATTGGAATTCCATCGAGCCATCGAAGAGATCTGGCGTGTAGTCGAATTAGGCAACCAATACATCGAACGTTCAACACCATGGAAACTAGCCAAAGACCGAGAAAAACACGAAAATCTTGAGAATGTACTGTACACGCAAATGGAAATCCTCTACTGGCTCACGTTATTTTTCTATCCATTTATGCCTCAGACTGCTAAAGCAATGGCAACACAGCTTGGGATAACCCTTCACTTTTCAAACCCTCTCCTTGAGACACCGCGATGGGGAATGTTTCCATCTGGAACCACAACTGCCAAAGGAACCCCGCTATTCCCACGTATTGAAACCGCTTCAGTGAACCTAACACCAGAAATACCGGTGAAGCCAGCACCCACCTCAGAAATCCCCTTGATAAGCATTGAAGACTTTATGAAGATTCAACTGAAAACAGGGAAAGTAGTCGCCGCAGAAGCCGTACCAAAGTCGAAGAAACTCTTGAAACTCCAAGTAGATATCGGCATCGAAACAAGACAGATTGTCGCCGGCATCGCGACGAAGTACACTCCGGAAGAAATCATAGGAAAACTTGTTATCATCGTTGCAAACCTAAAACCAGCGAAACTTATGGGAGTCGAATCCCAAGGCATGGTACTCGCCGCAGGAGACAAGGAAGTTGAGGGATTGTTATCGGTAGTTACATCGGTGGAACCTGGGACAAAGGTAAAGTAAAGCTTCCGACACAAACCACATGCAAACAAGAATGAACTGTTTTTCATCACTGCACCGGAAAACCGCGAGAAGCATCTATTCAAAACATGCTGAACACGTAGCACACTAGACCAGCTTATTGGATTGGAAACATTTAATTTCCGTGTCCCAGACCTCAGAAAAAACTGTTTACCCGTTAGTGAAAAAACATCAACTGCGTAGTCGAAAGTCGAGCACCAGATGAAAGTGGAAAAGTTGCTTCACACGCGTATGAGAGTAAGCGACATGGAGCAATCGATCAAATTTTACACAGATGTGATTGGATTAGAAGTGTTGCAGCGACAAACGTCCTCACGCGGTTCACCCCTTACGTTCTTGAAAACACCGAACAGTGAAGAACTGATTGAATTGTGTGCTTTTCCCACAAGCGGCAAGGTAGAGGTTCAAGAAGACCTTGTGCATTTGGCATTTCAAATCAACGATATGGATCAGGCCATAGAAGAGCTCAAGACCAAAGGCATTCCAATTACCGATGGCCCAACGACTACCTCATCAGGCAGTCGTTTTATTTTCATCGATGCTCCCGACGGGTACGAAATCGAACTAATTCAACGGATCGCAGGAACCTCCATTGTATAGCAAACCTCCCTCCAATTTTTTCATGGGCATTCCTTCTCATTCGCGTGAACCGGTGACAATATAGTGCTTAACAATACACCTGCCTCGCCTGCCGTAATACGCATGATTTTTGGAGGATCCGTCCTCGCAGTGCTTGCTACGATCACCACCATACTCTCTGGATTTGGTACTCGAAGTGACTGGTGGGATTTCAGAATCGGGTTTATGGTTCTCAAGTGGGGTGCGTATAGTGCCGCAGTGGCCGGCATCTTGTGTTTTTTTGGTGGGCTGTGGGCCAGTGTATCCGGCCGCTATCGCAGTGCGTTCATAGCGGCCACCGGATTGTTATTGAGTATGATCACCATGGGTATTCCCTGGAGTTGGAAACATACAATCTCCCAAGTTCCGCCTATCCATGATATCAGTACAGACATGGTCGTGCCTCCTGAATTTGTGAAGATCCTTCCTCTCCGAAATAATGCGCCGAACTCTGCAACATACGGGGGACCAGAGATTGCGGCCCAACAACGTGAAGCCTACCCTGAGCTCACTTCTTTGGTGCTTGAGCGTCCAACCGACCATGCGTTTACGCAGATTCTTGACGTCATCGATTATATTGGATGGGAACTCGTTGATGCATCCTCCACAGAAGGCCGCATTGAAGCGATAGACACTACCTTTTGGTTTGGATTTAAAGATGACGTGGTAATTCGTGTTCTTCCATCAAAAACTGGAAGCAAAATTGACATTCGTTCGGTATCTCGTGTGGGGCGTAGCGATGTGGGCAGTAATGCCAAACGCATTCAAGCCTTTCTTGACGCATTAAATGCCAAACAATAGAAAATACCGCTATTCCATAGCATAACTCCCATACACGTACTGACACTGCCCCCCCTATTTGAATCCCTACCGGACCGATATCAATCAGTACGTTGATTCCCTCCTTCCAAGACCCCTTGTTTTTTTTGTGCCCTGTTTCTATAGTGACCATTAACAAATACGGCTCGGGTGTTCATGTTTTCGTAACATGAATGAAAAGGGAAATGGGTGCAGCACCCATGCGGTCCCGCCGCTGTGATGGGGGACGAAACTCAGGAGACACCACTGGAGGCCTGAAGGTTTCTGGGAAGGTCTGAGGAGTAGGACGATCCCAAAGCCAGAAAACCTGCCTGAGCACGTGCCGTCTTTTCTCGCGGACTAGAAAAGATTGTGAGGGTGAAGGAGCTGGGTGCAATCCTCAAGATCTAGATTAGATCTTGAGGATTTTTTTTGCCGTTATCCCAAGCAATAATCTCTGTTCCTGCCTTTCCGAAAGATAAGGGAGAAAGCGTGATGTATTCGTTCAACCGCTTGAGTGTTTTGGCTACCGCTTGCAGTATCGTGCTCTTCATTGGGACGGTGGATAGCGGGCAGGCTCAAAACACAAGTCCTCCTCAGATGTCCGATGAAAACTACATTCAGCGACTTGAAACAGTCGTGGTCACCGCAACACGAACACCAGTCCCCATCGAAGAAACTACAAGTTCTGTCACCATCATTGATTCCGAGGCCATCGCAGCAAAACAGCTTGATACGGTTCTTGATGTTCTACGGACGGTGCGAGGGCTTGATGTAAAACAATCGGGAGGTTTGGGGGGGCTTACGTCAGTATTCATGCGCGGTGGAAATTCGAACCACACTCTGGTGTTGATTGACGGGGTACAGGTTAACTCACCAACAACTGGCGCCTTTGACTTTGCTGATTTGACCGTTGAGAACATCGACCGAATCGAAGTTATCCGCGGACCACAAAGCACCCTGTATGGCTCGGATGCAATTGGTGGCGTGGTCCATATCATTACCAAGAAAGGGAAGGGGCCGAGCAGTAGATTCCTCTCCTCTGAATATGGGGCCTTCAACACATTCCAAGAACGGGCTGGCGTAAGCGGAGGATCAGATCGATTTGATTACGCGCTTACCGCATCACGCTTGGATAGTGACGGAATTTCACGAGCCAGTGAAAAGGATGGCAACTCCGAAAAAGATGGCTATGAAAACACCACCATCTCAGGTCGTTTTGGAGCTACTGTACTGGGTGATGGGCGCCTTGATGCAACGATCCGCTATACTGAATCCAAAGCCGACATTGATGCAGAATTCCCGTTTTCTGATGATTTGGATTCGACATCGGAGCGCGACACACTAGTCCTCTCAACCACCTTTTCCAAATCGATCACGTCATGGTGGGATCAGCGTCTGCAAGTATCGCTGAACGATGATGCTTTAGCAGGTAATGATCAGGATGAACCAACGGATTTCAACCCAACTGGAGATAACAGCTACCTGATTGACATCCAAGCAAAACGTTTAGACTGGCAACATAACTTCGTGCTGACCGAGCAGGCCTCACTCACAGCTGGCTATGAGCTAGAACATCAAAAGGCTCGAAGTCAGGAAAATTTCACTCAATCCCTCACCAATCATGCCGGCTATGCCCAACTACACCTCAACCCTATTGACAATTTGTTTCTCGTCGCCGGAGGCCGCTTTGATGCTAATACCCTCTATGAGAACAAGCTGACGTACAAAGTCAGCGGAAGCTATTACCTCGAACAGTCAGGGACAACACTGCGATCTAGTTACGGAACTGGTTTTCGTGGTCCAACTCTCAATGAACTGTTCTTCCCAGGATTTGGCAATCTCGATCTACAACCAGAAACCAGCAGAGGTTATGAGATAGGATTAGAACAACAGGTGTTAGCTCAACTTGTGGTTGGAGTGACATCATTCCACAATGATTTTGATGATTTGATTGTTGGCACGTTTGATCCAACAACAAATCTGTTCGAAGCCGAAAACATCAATGAGGCTCGCTCTCGAGGGATCGAGGCCTATATGCGTGTCTCTCCCACGGACACCCTTGATGTACAGGCAACTTATACACGTACCGCGACACGAGACCAGGAAACCAGACTTCGCCTTGCACAACGCCCAGTAAACAAAGCCAACCTCAACATTCTGTATGTTCCATGGGATTCGCTACGGACAAATCTTGACCTGCTCTTGGTGGGTTCCTCATTCAGTAATACGGCCAATACTGAGCGAGTTGCCGGATATGGAGTGGTCAATTTGGGAGGAAGTTATGATATCACCAAGAATTTCCAAGCCTTTGCCAGAATAGATAACCTGCTGAATAAGTCCTATGAAGAGGTCTTTGGATTTGGAACCTTTGGCAGAGCAGCCTTCGGCGGCCTAAAATTTACATTTTGAATCCACTATGAATCGCCCTTCTCTTATATTTGCATGCTGTATCTCATTTGGATTGCATGCTGTAGCACTCAGTGGGGCAAATTTTCTCCTTCCGAGATCTGACTCCACTCTTCATGGTCCAGTCACAATCGAGCTGCTTGAGCTTTCGCAGCCAGCCCCAGATTCCAGAGATCCCATTCCAGCTGGGGCTGTTGTGAAAGCAGGACTGCCTTTCGAAAAACTTCCGGTTCGGCAGCATGAAGTGATTGATAAAAAAAATGCTGAGATGCAAAAAAATCGAAAGGTAAAAGTCAAAACTGCCAACGCCACAGCCCCATACCAAAAGCCCCAAGTTGATGCAGCAAAGATTGCTCCCTCCATCAAAAACCCCGCAGCCAACCCTGTAAATATTGTGGCTAATAATGACATGCCTGATGACAACAAAGTACATGGGGATCGAGTCACCACGTTACCAACCGATGTGCACTCATTGAACTTGAATAAGATCCCTGAGATCATGGGCCCAGACATCCAATATCTTTCCAGCACCCCTCCACTCTACCCTCGTCTGGCACAACGCCGCGGGTGGGAAGGGACAGTGCTATTGGAGGTTGAGATTCTGTCATCAGGAAACGTTAACATGATTCGCGTTGTGCGTGGTTCAGGACACAAAGTGCTAGATCGCGCGGCAACGCGAGCTGTCTATGAGTGGCAATTCTCAGTGAGGCAAACTGATGATTCGAACATCACTGCAACAGTCGAGATTCCAGTAACCTTTATACTAGACACCCACGCAAATCCAAAGAGTCGTGGGTGAATAATTATGCTCGTAACACAATGGACATTGGTTGCTCTAATCTCTCTTGTCATTGGGGGAGGGGTTATGACGGAATGGGAAAGAGGATCGCCATTTCCCAAAGCCGCAATCGCAACTCCCCTCATCACACGCGATAGCACTCCAACTCGTGTTGTTTCTCTCCTTCCATCGCTCACAGAAATCATGTTCGCCATTAATGAAGGACATCGTGTTATTGCTGTAAGTGCTTTCGATGACTTCCCTCCTGAGGTTACAACACTTCCCCGTGTTGGCGGACTCATTCATCCAAACCTTGAATCAATTGTTGCGCTTGAACCTGATTTGATCGTGGCTGATCAATCTCATTTTGTAAACGGGGCGGTCTCTAGACTCCGTGAATTAGGGCTGAGGATTGAGGTGTTTTCCGTAACTACGGCTACGACGTTTGAGGATCTGTATCAGGTCATTGGATCCCTCGGCCACATCCTCGGTGCTACAGAAAAAGCAAAAAATGTTATACAAACGATGCAACGGTCTATTGCGAAGACACGGCAACAATTGATTGAAGTTACTCCCGTCACTCTCTATTGTGAACTTTGGGCTAATCCGATCATCGCCACATCTGGAGGATCGTTTGA
This sequence comes from Nitrospiraceae bacterium UBA2166, assembly GCA_002328825.1. Taxonomy (GTDB): domain Bacteria; phylum Nitrospirota; class Nitrospiria; order Nitrospirales; family UBA2166; genus UBA2166. The sequence continues at coordinate 18,636 of DCWI01000012.1, forward strand.
AGGCCACCTGCTTGACCTAGCTGGAGGTGACAACATTGCAGCGTCACTCGCTGGCCGTTCACCTCGTATAAGCACGGAATTTGTACTGCAACAGGATCCATCAGTAATTTTGCTTCCTGGTGGCGGTATAATTCCAAGTCTCGCTTCACCAAAAACAATAGCCACACGACCAGGGTGGAAACATCTTCAGGCACTCAAACAGGGGCGAGTATATACGATCAATCATGCGCACTTCGCACGCCATGGACCTCGATCTGTTCTAGCGGTGGAAGAAATCGCTCGGCTTTTACATCCGGATCTGGCATGGGACTAGCAAAAACTCATACTCAAAAAATCTCAAGATGGAGATGGGGAATGTTTGGCCTTCTGTGCATTATGGGACTCACAGCACTAATGGCAATGTGCATGGGAACAGTGAGAATCTCAGTGGGCGAAGTAATTGAGATTCTATGGCAAGAGATCGTCACGTCATTGTGGGTGAATGACGTTGAGGCAATCAACACCAACAAGATTATCATCCTCGAATTGCGTGGACCTCGTGTACTCATGGCCATGTTAGTCGGAATGGCATTGGCGGTTGCCGGTGCATCCTTTCAGTCAATGTTACGAAATCCATTGGCCGACCCATATTTGCTTGGCATAGCCAGTGGCGCAGCCTGCGGTGCTGTCATTGCGCTTATGCTAGGATGGCCATTTCTTCCACTAGCTGCATTTGTAGGCGCGCTTCTAAGCGCAGTCATTGTGGTGAGTATTGCGCATCGGAGTGGGAACATGCATCCTCACACATTGGTCTTGGCTGGTGTCGTCGTTAATGCATTTTTAGCATCCATTATCGCAGTACTCATTGCGTTTTCGTCAGCAGATGCGACGCAGGGTATTGTCTTTTGGCTTATGGGAAACGTGAGCACACAAAAACTCGCAATACTTAGCACAATTACGATATGTGTGCTTGGAAGCATCACGTTGTTATTCTGGAAAGCAAGAAACCTCGATTTGCTTGCACAAGGAGAACCCGTGGCCAAACAACTTGGGCTAGAAGTCGAAAGCTATAAATGGTTTCTCCTAGCCATTACATCACTACTCACAGGAATTGCCGTCGCATATAATGGGTTGATTGGTTTTGTTGGCCTCATTGTTCCACACATCGGACGATTTTTGTTTGGATCTGACAACCGGTTCTTAATTCCCGTAACTGCTTTACTTGGTGCTATAGTGATGATAGTGGCCGACACAGCGGCGCGCACCATCATTGCCCCTTCAGAACTTCCGGTTGGAGCAATTACCGCGTTGGCCGGAGGCCCATTCTTTCTCCTGTTGCTCCGGCGAGCACGCCATAGCTTTACGTAAAAGATGTTGAAAAAGTTCGCCAATGGAATTTCCCTCTTTCATCTTACACACGTGTGTATTTTCACTCCTCAACATCTAGGATCCGACTGGATGAACATTGTTGAAGAGACCAGAACCCACAAGGAACCATGAATTGAAACCAATCATACGAGTCGATCGTGTAGGGTTCAATTATGACCCACACAACACATCTAACAAATCATTGCTTTTCGACAATCTCACCTTGCAGGTTTTCCCGGGAGAAATTCTTGGAATCATCGGCCCAAATGGATGCGGAAAATCTACACTGATCAATCTGCTTTCTAAAGTGTTGATTCCTCATGCCGGCGAAATATTTATTCATACCCAACCACTGGAAAAGATGAAACAGCAAGATGTTGCACGGGCAATTGCAGTCCTTCCACAAGACATTTCTGTCAGTTTTCACTATTCCGTCGAAGAAATGGTGCTTATGGGACGGGCCCCATATCGAAATAGCCTGGGATGGGAAACGAGTACAGATTATGAAATAGCAGAAGAAGTTCTGGATCTTACATGTATGCGTGATTTTGCAGAACGAAGGTTTCTGGAATTGAGTGGAGGAGAAAAGTGCCGAGTGTTATTGGCGCGCGCCCTCGCACAACGCCCAGAAGTTCTTCTCTTGGATGAACCCACCGCCAATCTCGATCTCCAATATCAAACTCAGGTGCTCAATATGCTTTCCGGGTTTGTACGAAAACACGGGATCACCGTTTGCATTGTTACACACGACCTCAATCTCGTGGGAGAATATTGTGACCGAGTCGCTGTGCTCAAAGATAGCAAAGTATACCAAGAAGGCAGTCCGGCTGATGTTATTCAAGCGGAGACAATTGCCGAGGTTTATAACGCCCAAGTGTATATTGGCACCAATCCACACTCAGGAGCTCCGCATGTGTTTTTAAAAACCGCCCTCCCTTCCCCCCCCCTTCAGTGGAAAGATTGAAATCTGATGAGGGTATCCAGTCGACCAGAACCGGCGGCCATAGAAAAGGAGTAGCAATACGATGAGAATCTCAAAGGTATACACACGTACTGGAGATGAAGGAAAAACACGCCTCGCTGGAGGGATTCAAGTCTTCAAAGATGATCAACGAGTTGAAGCTTATGGGACTATTGATGAACTCAATGTGGCAATAGGGACAGCTCGTGCGTTCATTGCCGAGCGTCTCCCAAACGACACAAAGCTGGCAAATCTTGATAAAAAGCTTCATGTCATCCAGAATAAACTCTTTGACGTCGGAGCCATTCTGGCAACCCCCCGTGATTCACATTACGCAATGAAACAAATGAACAAACCTTCCATGTTTAAGGTCACAGAAAACGATGTCACCTGCCTTGAGCTTCTAATCGATTCGATAAACGCTGAACTCCATCCACTACAGGAGTTTATTCTTCCGGGCGGAGGAAAAGCAGCAAGTTTCCTGCATATGGCGCGAACGATCTGTCGCCGTGCAGAGCGTCAGTGCGTAACGCTATCACGCGCGGGCTCTCTTAGCCCAACACTGCTGATATACTTGAATCGCCTGAGTGATACCCTCTTTGTGCTCGCCCGTTTGGTTGCTAAGATACACGGTGAGCCCGAACATTTCTGGAAACAAGAATAAGTGATGCCAGCTTCTTGTTTTTCATCGGAATCTCCCTCATGAAAGCGCTCGTTCTTGGCGCAACAGGACAGCTTGGAAATAATTTAGTCCGGGTTCTGTTGGCGAAAGGGACTAAGGTGCGAGTTCTCGTCCGCCCGAATTCCAAACTACAAACACTCATTGGGCTGGATATCCAATCTATGGTCGGAGACCTTAACGACCTTGAGTCCCTATCCAAAGCCTGTGAGGGCATCCATGTCATTTACCATTGCGCAGGCTACTACCCTTCACAAACGATTCCCGTTGGTGCTGCAAACACTCAAGCGCTAAAAGAAATCCGCAATGTACTCAATGCCGCAACGCGTGCATCTATAAATCGCCTTGTCTACGCAAGCACCCTTACAACCATTGGGTTTCCAAAGGATCCAAATATCATGGCTGATGAAAAACATCAGTTTGCCTCTGGGTATCCAGATAATCCTTATCTAATGTCAAAAGCGGCAATGGAGCGCGAGGTAATAAAAGCGGCAAAAACAGGTTTTCCAGCGGTGATCGTAAACCCAACTGTCCTTCTCGGTCCTTTTGATAGCAAACCAACCAGTGGGAAACAGATTGTAATGATCGCAAAGGGCATGATGCCAGGATACATTGATGGCCTTGTAAACGTGATTGACGTTCGTGATGTTGCGAGCGGGATGATTTGTGCGGCTGAACGTGGCCGAATTGGCGAGCGATATATCCTTGGAAATTGGAACACGACGCAGAAATCCCTCAATAGCCTAATAGCCAAGGTCGCGCGCGTAAATGGTCCGCGAGTTCCAATACCATTTGAGCTAGTTCGGTATGGATCAAAAATAGGCGAGTGGGCATTTCGAAATATCTTTGGATCTACTCCTCCAATTCCTAGTTTTTTTGTCGAAATGGCTCGGCACATCCAGCATTACGATTGCTCCAAAGCAATTAGAGAGCTCGACTACCCGCGGAACCCAATTGAACCAGCCATTCGCGACGCACTCGCGTGGTTTCAAGATAATCAGTATGTTTAACAGTAGGGAAAGCTCCTCACCCTAATGCATGACAGTCATCAAGTCAGGCTGCTACAATACCCATTCCAACAACCTCGAAAGAGGAGATAGCTATTGTGGCAATAGATGACAAGCAGCTTGCGGATTTGTTGCCTCAGATAATTGCTCTTGCTCGGCAAGCCGGCAAAGCAATTATGGAGGTGTATGCCGGAGATGACTTTGAAAAAACCGTAAAGGCTGATAGCTCGCCACTAACAAAAGCTGATCTCGCCTCACACCGTATTATTACTGAAACATTAGAGAAACTACCTCCCAACTTTCCAGTGTTGTCGGAGGAATCACCTGCGGAATCCTACGAAAATCGCCATTCATGGACCACCTACTGGCTAGTTGACCCTCTAGATGGGACGAAAGAATTTTTGAAGAAAAATGGTGAGTTCACGGTCAATATTGCACTCATCGACGGCAACACTTCTGTGCTTGGCGTGGTGTCAGCCCCTGCACTTGGGGTGACCTACTGTGCAGCACGAGGTTATGGTTCGTTTAAGCAACTTGATGGCAAGGATGCGATACAAATTTTTGCCGAAGATCGTCCCGATGACCCATTGCGTCTGGTGATCAGTCGGTCGCATGGAGGGAAGGAACTGGACGCCTTTTTGAAGAACTATCCAGCTGCAAGTGCTGTTCCGACAGGAAGTTCATTAAAATTTTGTGTGGTGGCTGAAGGAGCAGCTCATCTGTATCCGAGATTTGGCCCAACCAATGAATGGGATACGGCAGCCGCCCACTGTGTGGTAACCGAAGCAGGCGGAACCGTGACAAACTTCAAAGGAGTGCCCTTAGTCTATAATAAGCCTGAGTTATTGAATCCCGATTTCATGGTATCCGGCAGGAGAAAAATCCCGTGGCAAGATTAGCTGTGAATGCGTACTCTGTGCCTGGAACACCATGCATTGTGGTGCTATCATTACCCCTTCGGTTTTTGACCTACGAGGTTGGCTATGGCGAGCGGTACTCTCACAACACCAGAGGTTACGGAAAAAGAGAATACAGGGACCGGAGATGGTTTCGCAGGTCGAGTCATCCTCTTCAATTGTGAATGCCATACCTACGACGACGTCATTAAACTTCTGTGTAACGCAGTACCTGCAATGACGCCTTCTCGCGCATTCGAGCTTGCATGGACGATCGATAATACAGGTCAAGCAGAGGTGTTTTCAGGACCAATGACCGTCTGTAACGAAGTTGCAGCATCCCTGAATGCAGGGGGACTTCGCGTTCAAGTACAATAACTATGATGAAAGATTTCATGTATATGGAAAAACGAGACTACAAAGTGATGTCATTTCTATTGAGTTTGGCTCTTTTGTTTTCCTCCTGTGCCACAATGCCTTCGCCTTTCTCCTACGGCCCAATTTCTTCTCCTCCAACGGATATCGAAAATGTTCCCATTCCTCAGCTAAAACAGGAACGGCATCTTGCCAACATCCAACAATTAACTTTTGGTGGCCAAAACGCCGAAGCGTATTTTTCACATGATGGAACAAAGTTAATTTTCCAATCCAAGCGTGGGGGAAATGGGTGCGATCAAATCTATACCATGGACCTAAACGGCCAGGCAGTGCAGATGGTGAGTACAGGGCATGGGGCAACCACCTGCTCGTTTTTTTCCCCCAATCAATCGAGACTGCTTTTTTCCTCGACACATGAATCTGGAGAAACCTGCCCTCCAAAACCGGATCGAAGTCGTGGATACGCGTGGGCACTGCATCCTAGTTACCATATCTACACTACCGATCTTAATGGTGAAAACTTGAAACGGGTTACACATGATGGCCAATACAATGCCGAAGGAGCTTACTCCCCTGATGGCACAAAAATCGTCTTTACGTCTCACCGTGACAACGATCTCGACATCTACACCATGAACAACGATGGCAGCAACGTAACCAGACTAACGACCACCTACGGATACGACGGTGGCCCATTCTTTTCATGGTCGGGAAACTATATTGTGTACCGATCGTTTCATCCAAAGACTGAGGCTGAACGCGAATCGTATCGTGAAGGCCTCGCAAACAGCATTTTTCGTCCCACCTGGTTGGAACTGTTCGTTATGACTCCAGATGGAAATAACAAACATCAGGTGACAAATTTGGGCGCCGCGACCTTTGCACCATTTCTGCATCCAAATGATAAACAGATTATCTTCTCCTCCAATCATGGTGACCCGAAAGGCCGAAAGTTTTCATTATTCCTTGTGAACATTGATGGAACAGGATTGGAGCAAGTCACATTTGAAGATGGATTTTCCAGCTTTCCTATGTTCTCACCCGATGGAAGAAAACTTGTTTTTGTCTCATCACGTAATGCCAAATCACCACGCGAATTTAATGTGTTCCTTGCCGACTGGATTCCCTAATTAAGATAATCACCACATCCACAAGCGGTATTGGATTTTTAGCCTAGGCCATTTATTACCCTGAACGACCCATGCCACCCCTTGCTTTGTAGTGGCTCTAAATTCAGTCCGTTACGAGGCAGGTACTAGAGCTCGTTTTGTCCACTGCTATACATATGACGATTAAACAGCAGGCCCTATATATCGCGCTCTTCGTTTCAGCTCTCGGCATGGCATGGTTTTTCCCTCAGACACTTGATCTCCCTGTTCACCACGCACTTCAAGCCATTCACAATCCTCTGGCGGAACACATTTGGGATGGGGTCGCCCATTTTGGCAATGGATGGGTAATTGTACCATCCTGCCTCGTGGTTATCGGAATCGGTTATTGGCGCCGGCAGGAATTAATCCAGCAGGTCGGAATACGTTGTCTTGGAGCCTATGCCATTTCTGGTATTGCTGCACAAGGATTCAAACACCTACTGGGACGTCCACGTCCACGTCTTATAGAAGATCCAACCGCACACTGGGGCCCATCCTTTGCCAGTGGATTTGATGCTTTCCCGTCTGGACATACGACCTGTGCATTCGCACTTGCAGCAGTACTCTCACATATTTACCCTCGGTGGCGTATTATGTTTTTCGTCCTCGCATATTTGGTTGCAACAGCAAGGGTCGTGCGGGGATCGCATTGGATTACCGACGTGATTGCCGGTGCACTACTTGGCACAATGTGTGGTGTGTGGATAGCAACGGCAGAATGGAGGAATATGGCCTTTGCCCGCACCTCTATTCCCGGAGTAAAAACATCTCAATCCTCTGTGCAAAAATAAGCACTCGAAATTTTAGAGTGAAAGGAGATCAAAACATCAATTATATTTTCCATATACCTTTACAGCACAATAAGACAATCTTCAGAAAACGATTACGGCTTCTTTAAAAATCACCAAATCTGACACCTAAAGCACCTCCTGCATCACCAGCTGCGGGCTGAATCCAGTGATTTTGAAGCTTTGGTCTCTTAAAACTTTCCCATTAGCTACACAGTTCAGTGCGACGCCACCTGCCAGACAGAGATTTGAGATGTTGTACTCTTCGGCCAGCGAACGAGTCATTTTGAGCAAAACTTCCTCTGTCACTGCCTGCACGGAAGCAGCAATATCCATGTGGGATTGGGTTAATTGATCTGATTCTGCTTTTCTAGCGGGGTTTCCAAATAGGTCAGCAAACTTTTTATTAGTCATCGTCAGCCCAGTCGCATAGTTAAAATAAGACTGATCTAGACGGAAGGATCTATCCTCTTTGAGATCAATAAGCTTTTCCAAAATAAGCGCCTTGTACTTAGGCTTACCATAAGGTGCCAAGCCCATAACCTTATACTCCCCACTGTTGACCAAAGATCTCTTTCTCAACTGCTACCCAAGCTCTGCAAACAAACCGCCTACGCAAGGCAGCTATGAAAAAAATTAACTTTGAACCGCGAGAACGAAGGCTCGTTTTTTAAAACCCAATCCCTCTCATTGCCATAGACGTATCGTCCCACGTAGAATAAGACGATTGCATACAGGTTAAGTTACTCGGCCGCTCATCATTGGAGAATTCACATGAAACTCTTTCTTGATACAGGAAACGTCAGTGAAATTAAGGCAGCAAATGACTTGGGCATCTTGGATGGAGTCACAACAAATCCCTCTCTTGTTGCAAAAACCGGAACCAACCACGAAGATCTACTTAAAGAAATTTGCACAATCGTCGATGGGCCGATTAGCGCGGAAGTGCTCAGCGTAACTGCCCCGGAAATGCTGAAAGAAGGGCGTACACTAGCAAAAATTCACGATAACATCGTGGTCAAGTGCCCTCTCATTCCGGAGGGCCTCAAAGCCACCAAACAGTTTACCTCCGAGGGTATTCGGGTAAACGTGACACTGTGCTTCTCTCCAACTCAAGCGCTCCTCGCGGCCAAAGCTGGCGCCTGGTGCGTAAGTCCATTTATCGGCCGTCTTGATGATGTGAGTACTGAGGGCATAAATCTGATTGACCAGATCGTGACCATCTTTCACAACTACGACTATGAGACCCAGATCCTCGTGGCCAGTGTCCGCCATCCACAACATGTGGTTGATGCGGCCATGATTGGCGGAGATATCTGCACCATGCCATTTGGAATTTTTAATCAATTGGTAAAACATCCACTCACTGACATTGGCCTAGAGAAATTTCTGGCCGACGCGAAAAACCGGAAACTCTGACACGCGGTCTCATCGAAGCACAGCTTCCACCCCAGATTTATTGCTTTCCTTCTGAATTTTTGCTACATAAAACAGTTGATTATCGCCATTCTGCGTTAGTTCACGGGGGACCTCCGTCACGGAGGAGACATGGTTGTGCTAGAGAATATTTCACAGCGTCTTGATTCTGCCCTTCGGAAACTCCGAGGTAAGGGAGTTCTGAACGAACAAGATGTGGCTGTTGCTCTCAAAGAAGTTCGTCTCGCTTTGCTCGAAGCCGATGTCAATTTCAAGATCGTAAAAAAACTCATTGAACGAATTCGAGAGCGCGCTATTGGGCACGATGTAATGAAGAGCCTGACCCCTGGCCACCAGGTGGTCAAAATCGTGCACGAAACTCTAACAGAGGTGATGGGGAGTAACCAGTCACCACTAACCGTAGCGCCAAATCCTCCGACGATCATCATGCTGATTGGACTTCAAGGTTCAGGAAAAACTACCTCCGCTGGCAAGCTCGCACGCCATTTCCAAAAACAAAACAAACGTGTTCTGTTGACCGCCGCAGATACACGCCGCCCTGCCGCGGTACAACAACTAGTCAGCGTGGGCGCAACTTTGGGTATTTCAGTACACCGTAATGACACAGTGCCGGAGAGTGGGCACAACGGTGACCCAGTTGAAATTTGTCAATCCGCTATAGAGCGGGCAAAGAAAGAGCTCTTTGATGTTGTTCTTCTAGACACTGGAGGACGATTACAGATTGATACATCCCTGATGCAGGAGTTAGTAAGCATTCGAAACACTGTGGAACCAAACGAGACCTTGCTCGTTGCAGACGCAATGATGGGCCAAGAAGCTGTATCAATTGCGGATCAATTTAATCAGCAGATTGGCCTCACGGGAGTAGTGCTCACCAAGATGGAGGGTGATACACGAGGTGGCGCGGTGCTTTCAATTAAAGAAGCAATAGGAAAACCAATAAAGTTTCTTGGGGTAGGAGAGAAGCTTGACGCACTTGAACCATTTCACCCAGATCGTATGGCCTCCCGTATTTTAGGGATGGGGGATGTACTATCTCTCATTGACAAGGCACGCGAAGCTGCCACCCATGACGCTCTTCCGGCTGCTAAAAAGGTTTTCCGTCCTGACTCTCTCACCTTTGAGGATTTTGCAGAACAACTCAAGCAACTTAATAAAATGGGGCCACTGGAATCGATTATCGACATGCTTCCAGGACAAAAACTTCTGAAGGGCAACATGGATGTTAACGCCGATAAAAAAGCAATATCACGAACGATAGCGATTGTGAATTCAATGACTGTAAAAGAACGGCGTGACCATTCTTTGTTAAGTGGGCGCCGGAAAATCCGCATTGCTACGGGCAGCGGAACAAGTGTGCAGGAAGTCAATCGTCTCGTGAAACAGTTTCTGACAGCAAAAAAAATGCTTAAAAAGATGACTGGGCGGAAGGGGCAGGAACAATTACAGATGATGATGAGACAATTTGGCTAGTAATTCGTGCCCTGGGATTAGGAATTTGCAGGAAATTTTGTAAAATTTCTGTCGCCTATTCCACGGCCACTGACTGAATATTTTAGCGATAACATTGATACTCTAGACAGAGTGAAGGAAAGGAGCTACGCATGGCAGTCAGATTGAGATTAACACGAGTCGGAAGAAAGAAACGCCCCTATTATAGGGTGGTAGCCGCAGATTCGTCTATGCCTCGGGATGGTCGTTTTCTCGAAATATTGGGAACCTATGACCCACTTCCCAATCCATCAATATCTCACTTTAAAGAGGAGAGAGTTTTGTATTGGCTCAAGAATGGAGCCCTTCCCTCTGAGAGAGTGAGCCGTTTAATGAAACACTCGGGACTGCTGCAAAAGTTCGAAGAAATGAAGGGCTCTCAAGCAAAATCGTTGGGATAACATCGCTAGAAAAACGACATGAAACATGAGACTTCTTCCCTCTCACCAGCGCCCGTCATGATGAACGAGGAAAATACAAACGACCTCGTAACCATTGGTGAAATTGGACGCCCACATGGACTTGCGGGCGAGCTAAAAATACGGCCAATCGTGGATGATCCAAATCGCTTTGTCGGACTTTCTCACGTCACGCTAGAGGCAACCGATGGGCGTCGAGCAAAATTTACCATCCAGCGTGTTCGCAACCAAAATACAAGCTGTATCGTATCTTTCCATGAGATTACCTCGATTGACCAAGCCTTATTATGGGTTCGAGCTGAGGTCAAAATTCCTCAAAACTCCCTTGAGGCCCTTCCCGATGGACACTACTATCATTTTGACCTCATAGGAATGGATGTATTCACGGAAAGAGATGTCCGCATCGGAACTATCGCGAACATTTTTTCTACCGGAAGCAATGACGTGTTTGTTGTGAAAAAGCAGGACATTGAACACCTTATTCCTAACACAGAAGAAATTGTTCGCCATGTTGATGTTGAGCAGAAGCGTATGGTTATTCGCCCTATTGAAGGATTACTAGCGCATGATGCGGTGTGACATTCTTACCCTCTTCCCCTCCATGGTCAAATCGGTACTGGAAACCAGTATGATGTCATTGGCTCAGGCAAAAGGACTGCTTGATGTCACCGTAATCGACATCCGATCCTTTACACACGATCGTCATCGTACTGCCGATGATCGTCCATACGGTGGGGGCGCCGGTATGATTCTCAAGCCTGAACCAATCCTTGAAGCAATTGATTCTATATGTGCTACACACCCTAATACGCGTATTGTCATGACCTCTCCTCGCGGACGCAAGTTTGACCAAGCCTATGCGCAAAAAATGAGCGAAGATTCGCACCGGCTAGTATTTATCTGTGGCCATTACGAAGGCATTGATGAGCGGGTTCACATGATAATGGCGACAGAAGGCCGAAAAGTTGATGAAGTATCCATCGGGGATTATGTATTGACAGGTGGCGAACTGGCAGCTCTTGTCATGATTGACGCATCCGTTCGATTAATTCCTGGAGTATTGGGAAGTACTAACTCTGTCAAAGAAGAGTCATTTTCAAGCACACTCCTGGAATATGCGCAGTACACTAGACCCGTTGAGTTACGAGCGGCCCGCGTTCCTGATGTGCTCTTGTCTGGACATCATGGCGCAATCCGCAAATGGAAACACCGATCATCTCTTGCTAGCACCTACGCGAGACGACCTGACTTGTTAACGGGAAGGGCGCTCGCGCATGCCGACCAGTTAATTCTTACAGACATACAAAAAGAAGAGGATACCGAAAAATCGGACTCTCCAAGGAGGCTGTCATCATGAATATGTTTGAGCGTGTTCGCCAATCTCTTAAGTCAGATAACATCCTGACGATGAAGATTGGAGACACGATTCGCGTGCACGTGAAAATTGTAGAAGGGGAACGAGAAAGAGTTCAAGTGTTTGAGGGCATTTTGATTGCACAACGCGGAAGCCTCAACACTGAGACCTTTACCGTACGAAAAATATCTCATGGAGTTGGAGTTGAACGAATTTTCCCCGTGCACTCACCTAACATTGCAAAAATTGAAGTTGTCCGCCACGGTCGAGTTCGGCGTGCAAAACTCTATTATCTCCGTCATAAAAAAGGGAAAGAAGCGAAGGTAAAAGAACGAGAGTTCCGCCGTGAGGAAAAATTGTCTATCCAAACTAAAAAATCAGCGGCGCGGGATGAGCCCGCAGAGACTGAGAAAACCGAGGCTATAGATTCCGAAGAGGAAAAGAGTGAGTGACGTCGTTAGCTGGTGTAGAGCCCGACGGTTTTTTTGAAGCCGAAGCCTATGCTAGAGGATTTCGGTGTGTCGCTGGCATTGATGAAGCTGGCCGAGGGCCTCTTGCCGGCCCTGTCGTTGCAGCGGCCGTAGTCCTTCCGAGAAAAAAAACATTTCCGGGTCTTAAGGACTCCAAGTGCCTTTCGCCTGTACGGCGGGAACGGCTCTTCATTCAAATTCTCAATTCTGCTCGCGGTGTTTCTGTTGGATACGCCAATGCAGCCGAAATTGACGCGTTTGGAATTCTCCCCGCAACACGAAATGCGATGCAGCGTGCAGTTCACGGCTTGTCATTCCAAGCAGATTGTTTGTTAACTGATGCTGTAAATCTTCCAGATCTAAACATTGTGCAAAGAATTATTGTAAAAGGTGATAGTCTCAGCCATTCAATCGCTGCTGCTTCTGTTGTGGCAAAAGTGACGAGAGATCGCACTATGTCCAAATTACACGACCAGTACCCACAGTACAACTTTCATGTTCACAAAGGGTATGGCACTGCTGAACACTTGCGTCTTCTTAATCAATTCGGGCCATGTGAGGTACATCGAAAATGCTTTCGCCCAATTGCAAATATGTCGTCTCAGAGATTTACTCTATCAACGCGATAGCCTCAAACCTCAGGGATCGACCCCTCGTTACGATCCAATCAGCGCACTCCACACTTGGAGAAAATAACGATATCTATGACGGCAAATCGCACAGAGACATGATGCCGTCAATACTTTCCATTATGCAACACAAACAAACCCAGCCATATACTTACAAAATATACGATAAAAAAATACACCTTGATTACCTGCGCTCGAAATGGAAAATACGCTCTTCACATCACCTGCCAAAGCAGGAACTTTGGAAAACAGAAGAAGCAGCTCTATGTGGATTTTTTTATTTTCCGCCAATACCCTTGAGCATGAAAAGGCATCGATTCAATATTGTTTTTCCCACCAATCATCTTACGCAATACAAAGTGAGTTGATACAGAATACCTGCGAGCTATGATCAAACTTTTCCACGTGTATAAGCATTACGATACACAATCAGTACTCGATGATGTCACACTTGTGGTCAAAAAAGGTGACATTTGCTGCATCGTAGGGCCAAATGGATCAGGAAAATCAACGCTGTTAAAACTCATCTTTGGTCAAGAAAATCCAGATCGAGGACAAATCATAATTAACAATAAAAACGTCACGCATATGAGCCAATGGGCTATTTCTTCCATTAGGCAACGCATGGGATTTATTTTTGAAGATTGTCAATTGATATTGAGAAAAACAGTCATTCAGAATATCTCGTTGGCCCTGACCATCGCTGGAACTCCGCTCAAACAGGGCCGTCAAAATATTGATCGAGTCCTCGCAACATTAGAGCTTGAGCACAAAAAAAATGACGCTGTGTCAACCTTAGCAGCTGGAGAAAAACAACGAGTATCGATTGCTCGTGCGGCGGTAAGTGACCCTTTAGTATTGCTCGCGGATGAGCCAACGGGACCCCTTGACTCTACAGCCACTGCCAAGGTGTTTGCTCTTTTTCGGAGTATGAGCATGCGTGGAACAACAGTGCTCCTCACGACACAAAATCAAGATGTCGCCGCCAAGTTTCCTCAACATCGAGTGATGCTGAATCATAGGAAAATCATCCCCCAATGAAACAGATGCGATATCTGATCTATTGTCTTAGTGAAACGAGAGACAACGTCTTTGATTATCGAGGGTTATCCATTGTCGCGTTAGTGACAAGTGCTCTTTCAATGCTTTGCGTTGGACTGTTTTTTCTTATTTATGTCAATCTCCATGAAATAGTGCAGGCATTTGAAGAAGAAATTAGAATAAACCTTTACCTTGACGAACACCTCACGGCAGATCAGAGATTGGCATTAGAACAAGTCATTCTGTCCTACCCTGAGGTTAACAATACAGAGTTCGTGTCCCACCTCGATGCTATTGAGGCATACCTTGAGCAATACCCAACAGAAAAACTTCTAATGACAAGTCTTGATGAAAAGACACTTCCTGCGTCGTTTGTTATAGGCCTTGCACCAGCCTACCAAACAATCAGCAGTGTAACCGCATTGGCCAAAAAACTAGAGAATGTGGATGGGATAACCGATATCCAATATGGGGAAAAATGGATTCAGACACTCTGGTGGGGAAACTATCTTATGATACTGATAGGGTCGGTAGTTGGAGCAACGCTCACACTTGCCTCAATTACCATTGTCGCAAACACCATCCGATTGACCCTGTTTAACCGAAAACATGATATTGGAATTCTTCGGATGCTCGGAGCAACCGAAGCATTTATCAAGGGGCCATTTTTGATTGAGGGTGTGGCTCTTGGGACTTTAGGTGCGGGTTTGTCGTTGATATTACTGAAGATCATCTTTGAGTTAGTCATTTACCGCATTGGAGAAGCATTCATTCAAAAGCATACTATTATCTTCTTGTCGCCAACAGCTCTTGTAGGAGTTATAGTGTGTGGTGCATCGTTAGGTTTCGCTGGAGCAATGCTTTCGTTGAAGCAAACTCGGAAGGCATGAACGTGAAAATAGGATTGATCGCATTTCTGAGTTTCTTTTTCTCATTTTCTGAAAATACGTCCTATGCAGGAAACTCTACTCTTGAAAAGGCCCATGAGCTTTCGGAAAAAATACGGGATAAAAAGGAAACCTTAAAAAATATTCATCATGAGCTTGAAGAAAATCAGCGCGATTTCGACAATGCCGAGAAACAGGGGATCTCCATCCTAGACGAACTACAGCGCATTGATCAAGTGAAGCATGCGAAGAAAAAAGAGCTCAAGCGCCTTGTCCGCGAAACTGAGCAAACTGTTGAAAACTCTACCCTTATTGGGGAAAAGATTGATGACACAGCAGAGCAGCTTAGGCTCTGGAAAGATTCTCTTCGCACACGCTTGAGGATGCACTATAAAACTGGCCAATTGAACAAAATGACGCCTTTACTAGCATCGCGCGGAAAAGATTCCGGACACCTGCACGATCAAGTGTTCTCAGCTTTATCCAGATTAGAGCATAAAAAAACTCAGCAAGCAGATCAAGAACTCACATCGTTAGAGAAGAGAAAACAGGATTACGGTCGTACAACGAAGATGCTGATTGAAAAACAAACGAAAGTTGAGGCGACTCTGCACACAATCC
Organism: Nitrospiraceae bacterium UBA2166; assembly: GCA_002328825.1. Classification (GTDB taxonomy): domain Bacteria; phylum Nitrospirota; class Nitrospiria; order Nitrospirales; family UBA2166; genus UBA2166. The sequence continues at coordinate 34,192 of DCWI01000012.1, forward strand.
AAACAGAGCAGAAGAAAAAACGTCGATTAATTGCACGCATCAATAAGAAACAATCCGTGTACGAAAAAACAATTACTGAATTAAAAGCATCTTCAGCAAAGATCGAAAGTTTAGTGAACATGTTGCTGAAAGAACAAGAAAACTTTGCTCAGCTTAGCGAAATAGGAGATGGCTTGATAGGAGAGAAAGGTGCTTTACATTGGCCAAGCGATGGCAAAGTCGTCGCGTTCTTCGGTCGCCAGAAACATCCCAAGTTTGATACCTTTTTGCAGCGTAATGGCATTGATATCAAAGCCACCCAAGGAACTGGGATCCATTCGGCCTTCGACGGGATTGTGGCATTTGCAGACTGGTTGAAAGGGTATGGATTAGTCCTCATTATTGCGCACGGTTTAGAAGATGTCTCGCTATACGCACACGCCTCGTCCTTATTGGTAAACATTGGTGATAGGGTTAAAGCAGGACAGTTGGTTGGAACCGTCGGTGATACCGGTTTGACAGGAAACAGTATGTTGTATTTTGAGATCCGTGCTGGAGGCAAAGCTGTTGACCCAATCAAATGGTTAGTAGCACGGCAATAGGCTCAACGGAGGGGAAGAGACCAATGAATACCCAAGAAACACCAACCCATCGAGGCAGATGGATGAGCGCCAGTATTGTTGGCGCGTTACTCATCGGCATTTTGCTTGGCCGCACAATGCTAGTACCAGATATGCTACAGGCCACGGAACCGTATGAGCACCTGAAGTCTTTTACGGAAGTATTGGCGCAAATCGAAAAGAACTATGTCGAAGAAACAAAATCCATCGATCTCATTCATGGCGCAATCCGAGGTATGCTCGCAACTCTGGATCCCCATTCTGGGTACATGCCTCCAGATATCTACAAGGAAGCGCAAGTCGAGACAAAAGGGAAATTTGGGGGCGTTGGAATTCAGATCGGGATTCGTGACAAGAAACTTACTGTCGTGGCTCCCATTGAGGACACACCTGCTGATCGTGCAGGCATTCAAGCGCTAGATCATATTTCTAAAGTTGATGGTGAGACAACAAAGGACATGACACTTCTGGATGCCGTCCATCGCATGAGAGGCCCTCAGGGAACCGAAGTCACGCTTACCATCATTCGCAAGGGTGTGGATGATGAAATTGTTGTCACTATCATTCGCGATGAAATCACAATTAAAAGTGTGCGTAGCAGGATGCTGGAAAATGACATTGGCTATCTCCGCATCTCACAATTTCAAGAACAGACAGCCACGGACCAAGAAAATGCTTTAAGCGAGCTTAAAGGAAAAGGAATGAAGTCCCTTATTATTGACCTTCGGAACAATCCCGGAGGATTACTCTCCGCAGCCGTTGGAACGACCGAACAATTTATTCCGGCTGGCAATCTGGTAGTGTCGATTAAAAACCGGAAAGGAGAACGTGACGAGTATCGTGCAAACGCAGGTAGTCCTCTGACCGATATTCCCATTATCGTTTTAGTTAACGCTGGAAGCGCCAGCGGATCTGAAATTCTTGCAGGCGCACTACAAGACTGGGGGCGTGCAGTCATTATCGGCACACAAACATTTGGAAAAGGGTCGGTACAAACAATGCTTCCACTGAGTGATGGGTCAGGGCTGCGTCTCACGACAGCAAAGTATTTTACTCCGGATGATCGATCAATCCATGGAACAGGTATTACGCCAAATATTAAAGTGGATGAACCTCCAATTCCACCACACCCCACGGCTGAGAACACTGAACAGTCAGATCCCCCATCGTCGGACGAAGAGACTCCGGAAGAACGAGAGAAAAAATTTATTGACAAAGATATCCATATTCAAAAGGCAATCGAACTTTTGAAAACTTGGGATGTGTTTAAGACAATCACTCCGCGTACGTAATATCACAAGATAGCAGGCCATCGAAAGGAGACGAATTTTATGAATACAAAAGCTACAGGCAACCGGAAAAAACCTGACACCTCACGCGAAAAAACTCCCTCAAGTAAAAATTCATCTAGCTCAAGTTTTAAACCATTGGGATCGAGGATCTTTGTTCTTCCTGCAGAGCTCACCGAGATGAGCGCAGGAGGGATTTTTATTCCAGAAACAGCCAGAGAGCAACCAAAAAGAGGAAAGGTTGAGGCAGTTGGAAAAGATGCGCAACTGGTCAAAGCAGGAGACAGCGTGCTCTACGAACGATACGCAGGGAACAAATTAGTTATCGATCATATTGAATATTTAGTCCTCAAGGAAGATGAACTTATGGGAGTATATGAATGACGAATTTTTTGTGACACTTGCTGTCTTAGCCATGTTGTCTTGGGGCGAGATTAGTGCATCTGCTGAATCCATACCTAGTCGCCTAACTACAGTGGATGTCTATGTTGCTCTTCAGGCCGCTGAAGCCAAAGCCAATCAAATTGGCGTACCAATGGGCATTACCGTTACGGACGCGCATGGAGATGTTCGAGGATTTATAAAAATGGATGGAACTTTTGTACATGCTCAAGACACTTCTTTCAGTAAAGCCTATACTGCAGTATCTCTTCGTCAACCAACAGGGACATTGCCACTTGCGGTCGCAAACGAACTTAGAGCTATCACTCAAGGACGGCTTACGAACCTCAAGGGAGGGGTTCCTATCACCATTAATGGCATTATTATTGGTGGAGTTGGTGGTGGTGGTGGAGTTGGGAATGAAGATGAAGTCGTCGCGCAAGCTGGAGCAGAAGCGGTGATGAAAAAAAAGAATAGGTAGATCTATCAGAGACAAGGGAAACGGCCTCCTATTTTCTGCTCCAAACCATTTTTAGAGCACTACACGTTTTTTCTCGCCATCGCCCCTGCTTCTTCCATGAAAAACACTACTCTTTGTAGCTAGAATGGCCATCATGGGGAAGTTGATTGAGTGTGTCCCAAACTTTAGCGAAGGGCGAACCCTCACGACAATTGATACTCTCGCCAACATCATTCAGTCGAACCCAGAACTTTCATTTCTAGACAGGCAAAGCGATGTTGATCATAACCGCTCCGTCCTCACATTCACTGGCCAACCTAAAGCTGTTGAAAATGCTGCATTCCAATTAGCCAAATCCGCCAAAGAGTTGATTGATATTCGGAAACACCAAGGAGTACATCCTTGGATCGGAGCAACTGACATCATACCTTTTGTCCCATTACAACCTGCCTCAACGGATGCGTGTATCAAGCTAGCCAAATCTCTTGGATCTAGAATTGCTACAGAGTTAGCCATCCCAGTATTCTTATATGGGAAAGCCTCACAAATAAATCATCGAGCGATCGAAGATATTCGGCGAGGATCCCTTTCAGAATTAACAAACCGCATGCTGCATGATCTGCAGTGGGCACCAGATTTTGGCGCGTTAACCCCTCATCCCACTGCTGGAGTGATGGCGATAGGGGTTAGGTCAATTCTAGTAGCCTTCAATGTCAACCTTGCGAGTACTGATCTTGCTGTTGCGAAAGCCATTGCACGAACCATTCGAGCATCAAATGGTGGTTTCAAACATGTGAAAGCTATTGGAGTCAAATTAGAAAGTAGAGGAATAGTTCAAGTTTCAATGAACCTCACGAATGTCGAAGAAACTCCAATTAGCCCCGTGTTTAAAGCCATAGAGTTTGAGGCTAAGCGATATGGAGCAACGATTACTGAAAGTGAAATTATTGGTCTTATTCCTGAACAAGCATTTAAAAACACGGAAGGTCTCGAATTAAAGCTTAAACATTTCAGAGATGATCAAATACTGGAAAGACGTCTCTAAGCACAGATCTCCTGATCGCTATCCCTATTTTGAAACGGCAACCCTTCCACTCTCTTGAGTTTGCCACTCTAGAATAAACCTCTGCACTGCTACTCCAACATCAGGCGCACGCAATATCGCAGATAGCACTGCAATACCACTCAGTCCAGCTGATCGAAGTTCTGCAATGCGCGTTAGGTTAATTCCTCCAATTCCAAAGATCGGAATGGAAACCAGAGAACTCAGTGTTTGCGTTGCATTAGGACCTAATGGCATATGTCCAATGTCCTTAGTCTTGGTGTGATATATCGGACCAAATCCAATATAATTAGCTCCACCTTTTTCTGCTTTAACGGCCTGTTCAATCGAATGGGTTGAAATTCCAATGATACGATTCGTGCCAAGTATATTTCTGGCGTCGGCTAGGGGAATATCATCTTGTCCGAGGTGCACACCGTCGGCATCGACGGCAAGGGCAATGTCGCTGAAATCGTTAATGATAAACGTGGCACCTCTCTGGGCTGTTAGTGCCCGAAGCTCCATTGCAACACGATAGATTTCATTTTTTGGCAAATATTTTTCTCGATATTGAAAAAGACGGGCACCTTTATCGAGCGCACTCCTTACGATATTGGATAAAGGCCTTTCTCCAGCAACTTTGCGGTCAAGAATGATGTAGAGACCATCGATACATCGATGAATGTTTTGAAATTTTGGTTTCATATAATAGGTTATGTAAACCTTACATTTACAAGACCTTATCTGATCACCTGTACCTTGCTCGTCAGCCACATATTAGCTTGATAACAAGATGCTCATTTTTCATGCCTTCCCAAGCAACTGCCTCAAGCACCAAAAATCTGACACTGTATTTTGTATGATCGCTACGACGTTGTTGAGACAAAGCGGTCAAGAAATTTAGTGGAGAGGCGTCCCTGCTGAAAATCGGGGTCTTGGAATACCCGTTTGTGGAGAGGGATGGTCGTTTTAATTCCTTCAACGACAAATTCATCAAGAGCGCACTGCATTTTTGTGATAGCCTCTTCGCGTGAATCTCCATGAACAATGAGTTTAGCAACTAATGAATCGTAGTAGGGAAGAACTATGGACTCGGCATCAACACCACTATCAACACGTACTCCAAAACCGCCTGGTTGATGCCACTGTTTTATCTTCCCGGGACTCGGAACGAATTTTTCTGGACATTCTGCGGCAATTCGGCATTCAAAACTGTGGCCACGCACTTCAATGTCTTCTTGTCGATATCCTAATGCCAACCCGGCAGCAATTTTGATCTGTTCCTTGACAATATCAACTCCCGTAACCATTTCGGTAATCGGATGCTCAACCTGGATACGAGGATTTAATTCCATGAAATAAAAATTCTTATCTTGATCAAGCAAAAATTCAATAGTACCGGCATTAAGATAACCAACCGCTTGAACCGCAAGAGTTGCGAGGCGACCAAGTTCCTTTCTCATCTTTTTACTCACTGCAGGGGAAGGCGTTTCCTCAATGAGCTTCTGGTATTTTCTCTGAATTGAGCACTCGCGTTCGCCAAAGAAGGTAGTATTCCCCTCACGATCCACAAGGATTTGCACTTCGATGTGCCGAGGCTCAGCAATGTAACGCTCAATATAAACCCCTTCGCGTCCATTGATCACCACACCCTCGTGTTGCGCTGCTGCAAAAGATTTTTTCAGTTCAGACGGACTATGGACCACACGAAGTCCTCTCCCTCCTCCCCCTGAGCAGGCTTTAATGATGATGGGATACCCTATTTTATTTGCAATTTCTTGCGCGATAGATTCGTCTGCGACCTCACCATCACTGCCTGGAACAACTGGAATACCGTTTGATTTCATCGCAGCACGTGTTTTTGCTTTATCTCCCAGCGTAGTCAGATTTGCTGCGGTTGGGCCGATAAAAGTTAGTCCGATAGACTCACACATTTCCACAAAGTGTCCATCCTCGGCTAAGAATCCATAGCCTGGATGAAGCGCATCAGCACCAGTAACATCGGCAGCACTGATCACGTTCGGAATATTACGATAGCTCTGCATTGCTTCTGCAGGCCCAATACAAATGGCTTCATCCGCAAGACGTGTGTGTAGGGCATTGGCATCTGCTTTGGAATAAACTGCCACTGTACTGATCTTAAGCTCTTTACACGCGCGTATTATTCGAAGAGCAATTTCGCCACGATTGGCAACTAAGATTTTCCTAAACATGGGATATGCCTTTTGCTCCAAATAAATAAAGGCCTTGCATCGTAGAGATAATTACCCAGACATTTGAGTTGACGACAAGAGCAGGTAAACCCATTCACCAAAACCTAATACGCTGTTCCTGACTCTCCGCGTGTGGTTATTGCCCAATGGATCTAGTTTGATTTTTCCTTCTTCAGGCTCAATACCTGAACAGGCACCCATAGAAGAGAAGGATGTCGCAGTTACCCTTGTGGCCGAACAAGGACTAGAGACTCACCATATTCAACTGGGGTTCCATTCTCGACCAGAACTGAGACTACCGTTCCATCAACATCAGACTCAATCTCATTCATCAGTTTCATAGCCTCAATCAGTCCAAGAACCTGCCCCTTACGTACCATGTCACCTTCTTCAACATATGGCTTGGCATCTGCTGCCGATGCTCGATAGAAGGTCCCAACAAGCGGGGCAGTAATTGGAAGAAGACTAGAATCGGATCGAGGCTGATCAACAGCCGTTTTCTCTTTTGGCGTAGAGGATCGCTCAAATTCGAATGATTGCGTGCGCTGAGCGCCACTTTCACTCTGCTTCCCAAGTTTCACCCGAGTCCCCGCCTGCTCAATTTCAAGCTCGTCAATGTCTTTACGCTGAAACAGGTCAATGAGTTTCTCAAGTTCAACTATATCGAATGACACACTCCCCCCTGCCTTTTTCAGACGTGCAGGCGTGCTTTTTCCAGAGTTAGGTTTTTTACCTGACTCGTTCGACATAGGCTCGAGTTCTTGTATCAACTACAATGATAGTTCCAGTTTCCAGATAAAGTGGGACTTTTACCACCGCTCCGGTTTCGGTGGTAGCATTTTTTGTTCCACCTGATGCAGTATCACCACGAACACCAGGATCTGTTTCGATCACCTCGACTTCGATAAAATTTGGCAACGTAACGGAAATAGGTTGGCCTTTATAGAAAAGAACTTTGACCATCATATTGTCTTTGAGCATATCCGCACTGTTCCCGACATGCTGGGAGGTGAAGAATTGCTGTTCAAAGGTTTCAGTATCCATGAAATGCCACTCATTCGCAGCGGAGTCACAATAGAGAAATTGCATGTCACGCTCTTTGCAATCAGGCTCTTCCAACTTCTCCCCAGCTCGAAAAGTCTTATCAATCACGTTTCCAGACTTCAATTTCCGCAACTTCGTTCGCACAAAGGCACCGCCTTTGCCGGGCTTGACATGTTGAAATTCGAGAATTTCCATGGGCTCCCCATCGAGTTCGACCATGGCTCCACCACGAAACTCTGCAGTTGATATCATTCGGTTCCTTTTTCTTTTAACTTCTGCACTGCCGCGCGTATTCCAAGACAGTAACTGTATGCGCCAAATCCTGAGATTTGCCCAACTGTCACAGCCGCTGTATACGACCGATGTCTAAACTCCTCTCTTGCGTAAATATTTGAGAGATGAACTTCAATTGTTGGAGTATTAACAGCAGCAATTGCATCACGGATTGCAATACTCGTATGGGTAAATGCTCCTGGGTTCAACACGATGGCATCATAGTGTGAGGGAGTTTCTTGAATCCATTTGATCAAATCAGCCTCAGAATTTGATTGTCGTGCTGTAACCTTTGCACCCTCAGATTGCCCCCATTCAACAAGTTTGCGATCCAATTCACCAAGGGAGCCTGTTCCATAGATTAAAGTCTCTCTGGATCCGAGGAGATTAAGGTTGGGACCGTGCAGAACTAAAAGCCGGTACATATACACTCACATGAACTCATGCGTCACATCATAATAGATTCCTTGCTAAAAGAATAGCCTTGCATAGCAATATGTTACGCTACTTCACTCGTTGACCTAACAGAAAATGCTTTGATAGAATCGCTTTGCTTGCAAACATACAAAGGGGACAACGTAATGGACGGTGCGGAGTTTCTCTCTGCTCAGCGAGAAAAAATTGACCGGTTTCTCGATACAACTCTCCCACCTCCGGACAATACTCTCCATGAAGCTATGCGATATAGCCTATTTGCAGGAGGGAAGCGTTTACGCCCTGGCCTTGCTATCGCTGCGCACGAAGCCGTCGAGGGTACATCTCCAGACATCATACGTGTTGCCTCGACCCTCGAACTAATTCATACCTATTCTCTAATCCACGATGATTTACCGGCCATGGATGACGATGATTATCGTCGGGGAAAGCCCTCAAGCCACAAAGCATTTGGTGAAGCAATCGCAATCTTGACGGGTGATGCTCTGTTGACGTTGGCCTTTGAAATAGCAAGTCAATCAAGAGCATTAGCAAACGATAACAGCGAAAAAACAAGTCTTCACATAATCAATGAACTTGCCAAAGGCTCTGGAAGTTTCGGAATGGTTGGAGGCCAAGCAATTGATATTGAATCAGAAGGTATAACGATTGATGCTAAACAACTTGAGCATATCCACAAACATAAAACAGGGAAGCTCTTCTGTGCAGCGGTACGCATTGGTGCCCTTATGGGTGGAGCAACAGCAGTCCAGTTGGATTTGCTCACGAGATACAGTGAGAACATTGGTCTCGCATTTCAAATCAATGACGATATTTTGAATGTCGTTGGAGCACGCACAGAGCTTGGAAAAGCAATCAATAGCGATGCAGCAAGAGGGAAGCCCACCTATCCCGTTTTTTTCGGCGTTGACTCATCTCGAAATCAGGTTGAGGAACTCACCAAACAAGCGATTCAATATCTTGAGCCATTCGGCCTCCCTGCCAACTCGTTAAGAGCAATCGCCACCTTTCAACTCAGCCGCACCTCATAATTACCCAAAAGCAGTCGTTGCCATTCGAGTTAGCTAAAGAACTTGTTACGAAACCAGACACTTCGGCTTTTGTATTGCGCAACAGGCCTACTCCTTATCCTGAAATTTAAACTGGTAGAGCCTTCTAGATCAGGAAATTCGTACTCAGAATTGAAGAAATTATTATTTACGTTCCCCTTATATCCATACTTCAAAATTGGATACCTCTCACTAAAACAACTAAGTACTACATGATGTATGTTCATTAATAACAAGCACAACATAAAGACGTTATTTCAATATCATTGCATGGCTCAGCGTGAATAATTTCAGTTGGGCCCAATGACTCACTTCTCTGGGTCTTGAGGTCATGCGGCAATTTGGGTATCGTATATATCCTGTTTTTTCCATGGGTTTATCAACACGAGGGAGCTGGGATGGCAAAAGTTTTAGAAGGACATGGAATGAGAATTCTCCAGAAATGGAATATCGCCGTACCACGAAACATTGTGGTGACTTCCGTGCAAGATCTTGACCGAAGTGTTTCTGAAAATCCATGGCTGAAAAACACGCAGCTCGTTGCGAAGGCCCATGAAGCGCTAGGCTCACGTTTCAAACTTGGATTAGTCAGAGTCAAGCTCAACTTCACACAAACACGAAGTGCTGTGAAGAGCATGATTGGCCACCAGATTGGTGGATTGACTGTCAGAGAAGTCATTGTCTCGGAGATGATCCCACATTCTCAAGAATATTATGTGGCAATCCAAGCAACGCGCAAAGGCGCAGATATTTTGCTTGCAACTTGCGGAGGGATCGACGTCGAGGAAAACTGGAATCGAGTGAAATCTCTTTCGGTAGAAGTAGGAGATACACCTTCTAGAACCTCTTTGCAAACTCTGGCAAGAAAAACGGGATTTCCGGGTAATCTTACCGGAAAAATTGCCGATTTTGCTGGAAAGTTGTTTGCCGCATATGACAAAGAAGATGCGCAATATTTAGAAGTCAACCCGTTGGTTCAGCGGAGTTTCGATGGAACATTGGTTGCACTTGATGTAGTGACATTGCTTGATGCCGATGCAAAGTATCGACATCCCGATTGGACATTTCCCTTTGCGGCTGAGTTTGGTCGTGCCTATACTAATAGCGAAAAAGAGCTGATGGAAATTGACGCCAAAGTGAAAGGCTCGATCAAGTTCATTGAAATCCCAGGTGGTGACACCGCCATGCTTCCGGCTGGAGGGGGAGCCAGCGTGTATTACTGTGACGCAGTTGTTGCACGAGGAGGTAAGCTCGCCAACTACACAGAGTATTCAGGCGATCCACCCGATTGGGCAGTAGAAGCTTTGACCGAGAAAGTTTGCGATCTTCCAGGGATTAAGCGTGTGATTGTTGGCGGAGCAATTGCTAATTTCACAGATGTCAAAAAAACATTTGGCGGCATTATTGCAGGCTTTCGGAAGGCAAAAGCTAAAGGAAAGATGGGCAAGGTACATATTTGGGTTCGCCGCGGTGGACCGAGAGAAAAAGAAGGGCTTGCAGCGATGCGCGAGTTGGCAAAAGAAGGATTTAAAATCAATGTGTTCGATCGGACAACGCCATTAACCGATATAGTCGACCTGTCGCTTGGGAAGGAACCTGCCACGAACGCCAAGGGATCAAAGAAAGTGGTGGCCAAATGAGTATTATGGCAAACCTCAATACTAAGGTTGTTATCCAAGGCGGCGTGGCTGGTCTTAACGCAGCGCGGCGAATGGCCGAGTTTTCCTACCTGATCCAGAAACCGCTCAATGTTGAAGCATTTGTGTATCCTCCAGATGCCGGTAAAACCTATGATGTACCATTTGGCAGCACAATTGTACCGGTACCTGTATACCATTCGATCAAAGAGGCTGCTGCGAAACACCCAATTAATACTAGTCTGATCTACGTAGGAGCAAATCGAGCGTATGCCGCAGCAATGGAAGCACTCGAAATTCCCGCCATTAAGTTCATGTCAATGATTGCAGAGGGGGTTCCCGAGCGAGATGCCAAACTTCTCGCCAAAGAAGCAAGAAAAAGAGGAAAGTTGATAAACGGCCCATCTTCTATTGGAGTCATTTCTCCAGGACAATGTCGGTTGGGAGTCGTCGGAGCAACCTATGAAAACCTGTGTCTGTCAAAACTCCATCGATCAGGCTCGTTTGGAGTCATCACAAAGTCTGGTGGTCTCCTAAACGAAATCCTTTGGATTACAAGCCAATTTGCTGATGGTGTAACGACTGCTATTGGAATTGGAGGAGACGCCTATCCTTGTTCAGACTATGTCACCTATCTGGAGAAGTTCGAGAAGGATCCGCATACGAAGGCCGTGATCATTGTCGGAGAGATGGGCGGAACCCTTGAAGAAGAGGCTGCAGCATGGTACGGCGCAAAGAAGCGCAGAATCCAGTTGTTGGCTGTCGTATCAGGCTTTTGTCAAGAATCCCTCCCTAAAGGTATGAAGTTTGGGCATGCAGGGGCGAAAGAAGGTGCAAAAGGCGAGGGCTCTGCGCGTTCAAAGGCGCGGTTGCTCAAGAAGTCTGGTGCCATCGTTCCCGAAACATTTGGCGCCCTAGGCCCCGCAATTAAAAAGGTCTACACTAACCTGCTCAAGTCTGGGAAAGTAAAAGAAATTCCCATGGTTCCACCTCCTCAACAACTGAAATCTGTAGATGTCGCAGTCAAAGCTGGCGAAATCACCGTAACTCCGCTTATTCGAACAACCATTGCTGATGATCGAGGCGAAGAACCATGTTATGACGGGTACCCTGCGTCAGAATTAATCAACAAAGGCTACGATATTCCACACATCATCGGTTTGTTATGGGATAAACGTCTAATCTCAAAGCAAGAGGCCGAAATCATTCGACGAATCATCATGCTCTCTGCCGATCATGGACCTTGTGTCAGTGGTGCCCTCGGAACAATCATAGCAGCCTGTGCGGGCATTGGAATGTCTCAGGCTGTTGCAGCCGGCCTAATCATGATTGGACCACGCTTTGGCGGAGCCGTGACAGACGCCGGCCGCTGGTTTCAATATGGCGTCAAGAACCATAAGGGCGATATTCCCGCTTTCCTCGCGTACATGAAGGACAACGTCGGACCGGTTCCAGGAATTGGCCATCGAGTTAAAAGTGTGAAAAACCCGGACAAGAGAGTCAAAGAATTGGTCAAATATGTTAAGTCAACCGGAATCAAGACCCCACATCTTGACTTTGCTCTGGCTTTAGAACAAGTGACTTCTGGAAAAAAAGACAATCTGATTCTTAACGTTGACGGCACCATGGCTGCTGTCCTTGTAGATATTGGATTCCCAGTCAACAGCCTGAACGGTTTTTTTGTACTCTCCAGGACTATTGGTTTGATAGGTCATTGGACAGACCAGAAACGGCAAGGAGGACGCCTCATTCGCCTGTTTGACTACCTCGTAAACTATGCAACACCCAAACGACGCGAAGTGCCTAAACTCAAATAGGACTGAGTACGGGAGAAACTACAATGCTAGCCACCCACGTTAAAACTCTGTATGCATCAATGTCCAAAAAATTGGATACAGCACGAAAGAAATTTGCTCGTCCATTGACGCTTGCGGAAAAGATTCTAGTTTCACATGCCGACAACTTTGACACCCAAATATGGGATCGAGGTAAGGCACAGTTACTCCTGCGGCCAGATCGTGTCGCCATGCAAGATGCCACAGCACAGATGGCGATGTTGCAATTTATTCAGGCCAAGAAGTCTCGAGTTGCGGTACCCAGCACAATTCACTGCGACCACCTGATTCGTGCTCAGGTTGGCGCAGATACTGATCTGCGTCTGGCCAATAAAGAGAATCAAGAAGTCTACAATTTTCTTTCTTCTGCGGCCAAAAAATATGGAATTGGATTTTGGAAGCCTGGCGCAGGAATTATTCATCAGGTTGTGCTGGAAAATTACGCATTCCCCGGTGGATTGATTATCGGAACTGATTCACACACCCCCAACGGTGGTGGCCTCGGCATGTTGGCAATCGGTGTCGGTGGTGCAGATGCTGGAGAAGTTATGGCAGGGTTGCCGTGGGAAGTACTCCACCCTCAGCTGATTGGCGTCAAATTGACCGGAAAATTGAATGGATGGACATCGGCAAAGGATGTCATCCTTTACCTTTGCGGACTTCTCACAGCCAAGGGGGGAACCAATAGAATTGTTGAATACTTTGGCCCAGGAGCCTCAACAATTAGCGCAACAGGTAAGGGGACCATCACCAATATGGGCGCTGAATTGGGTGCGACAACATCAGTTTTCCCTTTCGATGACAAGATGGCCGCGTACTTGCGTCTCACCGACCGTACGAACATAGCTGAGTTGGCAAAAGCAAACCGCGAATTGCTAGTTGCCGATCCTGAGGTTGCACAATCCCCTGAAAAATTCTATGACAAGATCGTTGAGATTGATTTGTCTACTCTTGAGCCACACGTAGTTGGTCCACATACCCCCGACCTTGCAAGACCTATCTCCAAATTGGCCTTAGAAGTTAAGGAAAAGGGCTACCCAGCCAAACTAGGCGCGGCATTGATTGGAAGTTGCACAAATTCATCGTATGAAGATATCAGCCGAGCGGCTCACGTGGCCAAGCAGGGATTAGCTGCCGGATTGAAAGCGAAGGCTTCGTTCTTAGTGACCCCAGGCTCTGAACGGATTTATCACACCATGAAACGCGATGGGTTTATGGAACTCTTTGAATCCATGGGTGGGACTGTTCTCGCCAATGCCTGTGGCCCCTGCATTGGGCAGTGGAAACGAGATGATAGTAAAAGAGGGGAAGCTAATTCAATCGTGAGTTCCTACAACAGAAACTTTCCAGGACGAAATGATGGGAATGCCGAGACACTCTCATTTCTTTCTAGCCCTGAGGTAGTAACGGCCTTAGCATTCTCAGGCGATCTGAGTTTTGATCCTGTAAATGGATCTATCAACACAGCCGATGGAAAAACGTTTAGGTTTGCAATGCCGGAAGGAGAGGAACTTCCTAAGCAGGGTTTTGCCAAGGCAGAAGAAGGCTTTGTCTCTCCAGCAGAGAATGGCGACGATCTTGAGATTGACCTCCCACCAACAAGTGAGCGGTTGCAGTTGTTAGAACCATTTTCAGCATGGGATGGACAAGACTTTCGAATGCTTCCGATTTTGATAAAGACCAAAGGAAAGACAACAACCGACCACATTTCACCTGCTGGCCCATGGTTGAAATTCCGTGGCCATTTGGACAAAATCAGCGACAATATGTTTCTTGGGGCCACCAATGAATTTTCCAGTACTGTCGGAGAAGGCACAGACGTATTTGATGAAAACGACGGATTAGGGGAGACAGTCAGCCTAAAAATTCCTGAGATCGCACGGCGCTACAAAGCCAAAAACATTGGCTCCGTTGTAATCGGAGATGAGAATTATGGTGAAGGAAGTAGCCGTGAACATGCCGCCATGTCACCGCGATTCCTCGGTGTCAAAGTAGTTATTGTTCGTAGTTTCGCTCGAATTCACGAGACAAATCTCAAGAAACAGGGCATTCTTCCACTAACATTTGCCAATCCCGCTGACTATAACTTGTTTGAGAAGAACGATCGTGTAACGGTTATGGGGCTAGGTCAACTAGCTCCGGACCAACCGCTAAGAGTTACCATATCAAAATCACATACCGAAGTGGTCATTGATGCAAATCATAGCTTCACAGAACAGCAGATTGGGTGGTTCAAGGCAGGCTCTGCACTAAACGCATTAAGTGAATAGAGACTCAACTGTCAATATAGGGATGAACAGCATCTGAATGATTTAAAAGACTAATTGAAGGGTACCGACTATGCCTACACAACCAGATATTATCTACACCAAAGTCGATGAAGCTCCCGAGCTTGCAAGTGGATCGTTTCTCCCCATCATACAAGCCGTTGCAAAAACTGCTGGCATAGCCGTTGGCACAAAAGACATTTCTCTTGCCGGAAGAATCATTGCACAATTTCCTGACAAGCTCACCGCCACACAGCGGCAACCTGATGATCTGGCACTACTAGGTGAATTGGTGCTGAAACCGGAAGCTAATGTTATCAAACTTCCAAATATTAGCGCCTCCATACCTCAAATTAAAGCAGCGGTAGAAGAATTACAATCACAAGGTTACGCTATTCCTGACTATCCAGAAGATCCACAAAGTAATGCAGAATCAGACATCAAATCCAGATTTGACAAAGTCAAAGGCAGTGCGGTCAATCCCGTACTGCGACAGGGGAACTCGGACAGAAGGGCCGCAACATCGGTTAAAAATTATGCCAAAAGCAACCCTCATCAAATGGGCAAGTGGGACAAAGGATCAAAAACAAATGTCGCGACCATGTCAAGTGGCGATTTTCGATCTAATGAGACATCGACGACCATTACCGAAGAGTCCTCCGGGAAGGGAAGAATTGAATTCATTAGTTCAGACGGAAGCACCACAACATTGACTGCAAAACTTGTACTCGATAAAGGCGATGTTGTTGATGCGACGAAGATGAGCATCTGCGCATTAAGGCAGTTTATTGCAGAGCAAATTGCGAAAAGCAAGAAAGATTCTGACGTGTTGTTGTCCCTACATATGAAAGCCACCATGATGAAAGTCTCGGATCCCATCATCTTTGGTCATGCCGTGACCGTGTATTTTGGTGACGTGTTTGAAAAGCATAAAGACACGTTTCGAAAATTGGGCGTTAACCCAAATAATGGGTTAGGGGACATCTATACGAAAATGAAAGGTTTGCCGAACCCACAGCAAAAGGAAATTGAAGAGGACATACAGGAATGCTTGAAGAATGGCCCTAATCTCGCGATGGTAGATTCTGATAAAGGCATTACAAATCTTCATGTGCCAAGCGATATCATTGTTGATGCCTCAATGGCAGCATCAATTCGCGCCTCCGGGAGAATGTGGGGTCCTGATGGAAAAGAACATGACACTCTGGCCATGATTCCGGACAGCAGCTATGCCGGAGTGTATCAGTCAGCCATTGATTTTTGTCGCGACAATGGTGCGTTTGATCCGACAACGATGGGTACGGTTCCCAATGTCGGCCT
>DCWI01000012.1:50346-80535 GCA_002328825.1 Nitrospiraceae bacterium UBA2166
GGTTCCCAATGTCGGCCTGATGGCCCAAAAGGCCGAAGAATACGGATCTCACGATAAAACATTTGAAGCACCAGAAAAGGGCTCAATTCGTGTGATTGATGGGGCTGGAAATACCATACATGAGCACAATGTCGACACCGGAGATATCTTCCGCAGTTGTATCGTCAAGGACATCCCAATTCAGGATTGGGTCAAACTAGCAGTCAGTCGAGCGAGATTATCCTCGACACCAGTTGTATTCTGGTTAGATAAAAATCGAGCCCATGACGTGCAACTCATTGAAAAAGTAAACCTCTATTTGAAAGATCACAATACCGACGGCCTTGATATTCAAATCATGAGCCCTGTGGATGCGATGAAGCATTCATTGAGGCGTGCTAAAAACGCTCAAAACACTATTTCCGCAACCGGAAATGTGTTGCGAGATTACCTAACCGACCTCTTTCCAATTCTGGAGCTTGGGACCAGTGCAAAGATGCTGTCCATTGTTCCCCTCATTGCCGGGGGAGGGTTGTTTGAGACCGGGGCAGGAGGATCGGCACCCAAACATGTCCAACAGTTCGTGAAGGAGGGCCATTTACGATGGGAATCCCTTGGCGAATTCTTAGCTCTTTCGGAATCGTTTGCCCATTTAAGTCGAACAACGAAAAACACGAAAGCCCAAGTACTTGCGGATACTCTTGATCGTGCCACTGGCACGCTAATGGAGAACAAAAAATCTCCAGGTCGTACCCTCGGTCAATTGGATAATGCCGGAACTCATGTATACGAAACACTGTATTGGGCCCAAGAGCTAGCTGCGCAAAATGATGATAGAGTGCTAAAAGAACGTTTTACACCAATAGCAAAAGAACTTGAGACGAAATTGGATATAATTCTTGAAGAGTTGAGCGTCCTGAAAGGAAATGCAATTGATCTCGGAGGATATTATCGGCCAGATACAGCCAAGGTAAATGCTGCTATGAGGCCAAGCGCAACATTCAACTCAATAGTGTGCAATTTGAGTTAATTTACGTGACACCTGCAAACCTCTGAGCATCAAGTAGAAACGGAGTACGAATGAACGTTCACGAATTTCAAGCAAAGAGATTACTCGCCCAGTACGGCGTTAACGTTCCCAAAGGCAAAGCCGTTACTAACAAAGATGCCGCAGAAAGGTGGGCCTCTAAATTGGATAGTTCAATTTATGCGGTCAAAGCTCAGATTCACGCAGGAGGTCGTGGATTGGCCGGCGGCGTCAAGATAACGAAGAAACGAGAAGACGTTGGCATCCTGGCAAAATCACTGCTTGGCACCACATTGATAACCCACCAAACGGGACCACAAGGCCAAAAGGTTCGCCGGGTGCTCATCGAAGAAGGGGTGGCAATCAAGAAGGAACTCTACCTCAGTCTTCTCATTGATCGGCGTACAGGTTGGCCAGTCTTTGTCTCTTGTCCCGAAGGCGGAATGGATATTGAGGAGTTGGCAAAAACAAAGCCTCAAGCAATTCACAAAGAATATATCGATCCATCATCAGGTCTCCAAGCGTTTCATGGTCGCAATCTTATACTCAACCTCGGACTCCATGTTATGGAGCCACAAACCGCAAAACAATTCATGGCACTCTTGGGAAATCTCTATCGGTTTTTTATGAACAAAGACGCCTCACAGGTCGAGATCAACCCGTTGGTGATCACGGAGGATCATGGGATCATTGCTCTCGATGCAAAAGTCATTTTCGATGATAATGCTCTGGCACGACACCCTGACGTACTAAAAGTTCGAGATCTTTACGAAGAAGAGAAGCTAGAAATTGAAGCTTCAAAGCACGGTCTGAACTATGTCAAACTTGATGGGAGCATTGGGTGTATGGTCAATGGTGCTGGTTTGGCCATGGCAACCATGGACCTCATTAAGTTAGCTGGAGGCGAACCAGCAAACTTTCTTGATGTAGGAGGAGGTGCATCCCAGGAGACGGTTAAGGAAGCGTTCAAGATTCTCCTCTCGGATCGCAAGGTCAAAGGAATCTTCGTAAATATTTTTGGTGGAATTGTACGTTGCGAGAGAATTGCGGGAGGAATCATTTCGGCGGCAGAGGAAATGCATGTTCGTGTGCCCATTGTGGTTCGCTTACAAGGCACGAATGCAGAACAAGGAAGGAACCTCCTCAACAAATCTGGTTTGAAACTGAAAGCCACGACAGATCTTTGGGAAGGAGCACAAGCAGTGGTTGAGTTAACGACAGCCCCATCCAAAAAAAGACACACCTCATGAGCATACTTGTCAATAAATCAACAAAAGTAGTTGTTCAGGGAATCACCGGGAAAGAAGGAGGGTTTCATGCAGGCCAATGCCGAGAATATGGAACCCAAATCGTTGCCGGTGTAACGCCAGGGAAGGGTGGGAAAAAAGCTAAAGGCATTCCAGTATTCGACACTATGCAAGAAGCGGTCAGGGAGACAAAAGCAGACACGTCATTGATTTTTGTACCTGCCTCATTCTGTGCCGACGCTATTTACGAGGCCGCCGCTTCCGGAGTCAAGCTGATTGTGTGTATTACTGAAGGAATCCCAGTCAACGACATGGTTGGGGTCAAAAGATCATTGGCAGGGACTGATGTTCGACTAATTGGCCCCAATTGTCCCGGCATTATCACCGTGGGTGAATCGAAAATCGGAATCATGCCAGGGTTTATTCATAAACGAGGACGTGTCGGCGTAATCTCTCGAAGCGGAACCCTGACCTATGAAGTAGTGAAACAGCTGACGGATGAAGGGTTAGGTCAAACGACTTGTGTTGGCATTGGTGGAGATCCTGTTGGTGGTATGAATTTCGTCGACATTCTCGCCCTTTTTGAACAAGACCCAAAAACTGAAGGCGTCGTCATGATCGGAGAAATCGGTGGTGATGCCGAAGTCCAGGCTGCAGAGTTTGTCAAAAAGAACATGAAAAAACCTGTCGTGTCATTTATCGCAGGAATCACTGCACCTCCCGGCCGCCGAATGGGCCATGCTGGAGCGATCGTGACTGGCGGTGGTGAAACGGCAGCTGAGAAAATGAAAATCCTCAAGTCGGCCGGAGCACATGTCGTCGACAATCCCGCCCAAATTGGCTCACGAATGACACAGGCACTTAACTAAATGTTTAGTTTTTTCTGGTGAAATTCAATCAATTCCCAATGCATAGGCTACGGGGTTTTTATGCCGTCTTAAGTTTTCAGACGGTGAACTGAGATTCACAGCTCTTCCCATATGCCACTCTCCTATGGCCATAAGCGTCAACTCTTCTCTTCAACGGTGCTTCGAAACGCTTGTTTCTCCCGATACACCCAATAGGCTAAAACCACGACAGTTAATGCAAGCAGGACGAAGGTCGGACGACCATATTCAGCCCCTGAAAACATAATTAAGTCGTCGAATCTCCCAATAAGCAAGGACATACGCGACATAACGGTGTAGCCAAATGCCGCCCCGAACGCAATCATTAAGAACATTATTCCAGTTCGTGCGATCGCCTGTCCAACCCCCCGGTGCTCAACTGAAAAAAAGAAGTAGAACAACACCGAAACTACTCCAATAAGAGTGATAAAGTTATTAATGTCACTTTTGGGATCGAGGAAGTCCATCGTATAGGTCAAACCCGATGCCGTCATTGTCACCAACGGGCTAATAGTGTCTTCCAATTGACTAAGCACATTGGAAGAGATGAGCCGTGGAATAATAGTTCCAGCCCCAAATCCGACAACGAACGCAAAGCTAATTCTGGCCAGCCAAGCAATCCGTGGAAAAAACCGAGCGGAAATCATTAGTCCGAGCAAAGCTGGAATGAGAAGCTGCCACTGACCTTTTTCTACCATGGGAATCCACAACAGTTTGACTCCAACAGCATAAACCGTAATCACGATACTATACCCAACAGAAATCCCGACATACAGATGTTCTCCAAGTTTAAACAACGGATTGTCTCTATACAGGAAAGTATAAATGAAGAGCGTCAAACCCGTCGCTACCCAGGCCCCAATTAAAACATCTAGTGGTAAGCCATCAGCCAACACCAATCACGTCCTCCTCCACCCCCTCTTCTGCTGACGAGAGATCGCGTAAAAAACATTGCAGAGAATTACAAGCACGATAATCACAAAATGTGTTGCGGACTGAGCATCCATTCCCGCCATGGCTTTTCCTGACTGATCAAGTAACTTTTCATATTCTGCAGCACCACGGAGACCCCCAATGAGGCCATTAATTTGACCTCCGCGAAGGCGAGGGTATAGTCCAGGTGCCATGACAGCAGTGCTTCCACCCCCCAATTCAAACTGGTACTTATCCTTACCATAGATGTACCACTCATCGATCCCCGGGAATCCTGCGGCAAGACTCACCGCATAATCCACATCTCGAAGTGTCTTCACATGCTCCATCACAAAAAGTTCATCAATAGGCGTTCCATAATGATCCTGAGGAAATGTGCCAGCAAGATCCTGCCCCATACTTAGAATGACCGCTGATGCCCCCGGACGCCATCCGAGAAACGTATAGTCTATTCCATTGATCTTCCCCATATCCTCTGCCACCGTCGCTATGACTTCTTCTGCCATACCTGTTCCAGTTACAACAAGCGTCATGCCAATTACCTTCATGTTTTTCTTGAACGCGTGGCGGAGAAGGGAAATAGCTTGAGGATATACCTCAGGCTTGGATGCAGGATCAAAGTCCATAGAAAGTAAAAATACTGCCCCTTCAGGAAGCGATTCCATATGGTCATAGACAGCTCTCACTTCCGGAGAAATCACAATTGGAAGGTTGATGGGGTTGAGCAAAGGAATTAAAGTCGCGAGTGCTATAAGCACAAAAATGTAGCGCCGATCAATCGTGAGCATCATGGATACGATAGAATGATTGGACGGCTTCATTCCTTCTTCCCTCCAAGATACATTCGCTCAATTCCAAAAATTATTTTGATCGACAGTGCTATCATCCCTAGACTAACCCCAATAAGGATTGCTCGGCGAACCGAAGAATTGATGACATTGAGTATCCATTGGGCAATGTCCCCAGAAAAAGCCCAGAGATATTCACCTAGCGGAACCCTACCCCACATCATAAGAATCGCAGCAACAAGCAACAGCGCCGCTTCCTTCGTCCTCGCCCGAAAAGCCCGATAGGCTGCCGAGGCAACGAAAAATGCCAAGAGTGAAAACATGGTCCCTTGCAACGGAACCATCGCGTATGAGTACGTCCACCCATAACCAGTTAACTCCCTCTCTGAATCAAGATTCTCCCCACCTGCCAAAATCCCAGCAATAACCATCACAAACATCGCAGCAAAAAGCACGCCGCTATACCCCCATCCTTCCACGTTCCGTTGAATACGATTCATGTGTAGTTGGATCAAGCTGACTAATCCCAAAATTAGAGCGAATCCCCCGATAATGATCATCCAGTTTGACGCACTCGTGAGCAACGCCTCAGAGGCAGGGTGAGGAACGTAGTATTGCATTGAAAAAACTACTCCCAGGCAAAAAGTTACCAGCAGCGGAAGTTGTCGTTTGAGGAAAATCATTGGTTAAGGGTTAGAAAATATATAATGTGCACTGCTCCTCTTGATTAACTGCTGAAAATTTCGATTTTTCAAAAAGACCCGTCCATCACAACAAAGCATCAAGAGCGCAACTGAAAGTGTTTTTCAGCCTTCCCCTCATTTAAAATCATAGAACACTTGCGCAACATACATAAGAGTCTCAGTCTGAAATATTTCCCCTATCGTGCTGATGGCCACACCTAAGATCAGAGCTCCAAGTAATACGGCTTTCCCCATATCTTGTGCTCGCAACGTCCCGACCATCACCGGCTCACGAGATAGATATGCGCTCGCAGCATACAATTCCTCACCCATAAGCGTGTAGTCGCAGGCAATGAAAAAAAAAGGCAATTGGTGATCGGCATCAGTCCCAGCTATCTGAATGGCTCCTGCCTCATGCCCAGTCTCGGCCAAGAGCAAAGACTCTGCATAGTAATAGCCTAACATGAAAATAGCCGCTGGCCTCTCTCTGAGCATAATGCCCTGGACTGCTGCAGTGTAACTAAACTGATCATCTGTGATATAGAAATTCATTTCTGTCTTGTACGCATCTGGATGCCCTGTCTGCGTATACGCTTCTTTGGTAATTTCTTGACAAATTGCCAACACAATGGGATCTCGATGAGGCACGATCAATCCAGCTTCATACGCCGAGACCTTTTTGGCTACCTCACTTAATACAACAGTTGCAGCTATGGTCGACGGATTATCCATCGCCGCGGACCCTGTCAGGTACAAAATAGGCTTTCCCATTTCCGTGGCTCTCCCTATCGCCTCCTCAACGGCATCCAAGCCTTCGATGCGGCGAAGAAACCCGTGAGGGTTTTTTCGTGCCCGCAAAATTGAGAATAGTACAGCCACCGTAAAGAGAATGAGAAGCAGAAGATTGTTGGCTTGTGCCCAATTGAAAAAGTTTGGGAATGAGGTCGCACTCAATGGTTGGGTTTCCGAGGAGTCCATTCCATTATCAATAACAAGCTTGACCCAATAGGGTGTTCCGTCACTAAGCATTAACTGTCCCCCAGACTTGAGATCAAATCGATGATTATTCTGTTCAAACAGATGTGCCCACCACGGACTTTTTGTATCTTTTTGAAAGTGTTGGTTATTAGAGAACGCAGCAACCTCCTGATACGGCCCCTCAACAGCCATCGCAATCAACACTCGGTACTGGAGAGATGGTCCATCGAACGTAGAAGCTCTCCATCCTAGAGTAAGGCTCCTACCCCCGTCATTTGGAGTATCCATCACACGAAAATCCTGAGGAGGCTGAAGCTGTGCCTGCACGACAACACTAGCCAATGGTGACAAAAACATCACCACAACGGTAAAGACAAAACTCACTATTCGCTTACACATGCAATCACTCCAATTGACACCACAGGCATATCAAACGATGAATTTTATTATTTTTAGTCTAATGTTTTGCTTTTTGGTCTTGTCATTGATACCCTGAGACTGTCCACATAGCCAACACAGGGAATTCTTAGCACAACGTCACTCAAAAGGAGGATCCAATAGCTAGACCATCACAGCTCGCCATGGCCAAGCGCAATCGCGAACGGGCCAAACAAGCAAAGAGAAAAGCCAAAGAGGAGCGGAAAGCGCAGCGAACGGCTGACAAACTTCAGCGTCCCCAAGCAGCCCTCGACGAATTTGGTAATCCCATCGAGCCTAGTGATTCCCTTGGTCAACTCGCTGAGTCCGAGCCGGCCGAAGCCCCAGAAGAACAGTAGAAAACTGTTATCTCCTCTTCCCATATTATTCCTCGAGAATTTCCACATTTGCACGCGGGATGGTAATCCGTGCAGTGTTTTGAAATTCTATCTCAACCACTCTGACATGACTTTCGGTTTGAATAGTTTGAAGATCAGCTGGAAGAGAAATCACTTTCCCAATCTGCCCAAAATAAGGTTCACGAATGACGCGAATCTGATCCCCAATTTCAATTCCATCACGGGACTTTGTGCTTTCCTCATTGGCTAGTGATGCCTGCTCTTCACCTTGCCGCAAAGGAATAATTATTTCAGGACGAATGACTCCGGCGCGAATCTGGGTAGCACCTGAAATAGAGACCTTGTGCCCAACATGTTGCGACAAGAGATTAAACGTCTTCTGCGCCATAGGGATTACGCCAAATCCTTCTGTCACAATAAGAGTAAATCCAATTTTTTCAGTTCCTGTGATGGCAACACCAATATCGTATCCCAGCAACGTATTGAGATCTTGTGCATCAATTCCTCCAACGACCAACCCGCGAAGGCCACGATCCTTAGCCTTTTGAAGTACATCCCAACCTGCGTACGCTCCTCCAAATACTACTGTTCCACACATATTCGCAGTAATATGAGTTGGGCGCAGGATTTCATCTGATGTTTCGGTTGCCTGAACCAACGGACCCCATACTTCGCCTCCTACACCGAAAATCCCTTGCACTAAACTGCATGTGCTTTCAATCACAACGCCTTGTTCGACAATGACCTCTTTAATAACCCCATCAAGATATGCAACTACATCCAAGGAGACAGGTTTTTCTCGAACAAGCACTTGACCCGTCACACTAGAGATGGTCTCTATTGATCCAGATATCGGCGATTCAACCTGAGTTTTCAGCCACACGATGAACGGATTATCCTCTGCAATAATATCCCCACGATCAATCTCATCTCCCTCTTTTTTAAGCATAAAGTCATGAATGTCGGCCGGAAGAATACTCAACTGATTGACAACGTTCAGCACATGAACTTTTCCGGGAAGCTCGGTTCGTGCAACAACAGTTGTCGAATCTACAGTCTGCCCTCTTTCAACCAACACAACGCCGGGAAGAGGAAGCAGCCTTTTCTTCCAAAGAGTAGTTCTATCGGTAACGGTAAGCCCAGGAGTATATGAGTGGGCCATAGAATCAGGAGTTAGTTTTTGGATAGAGGTTCAACAAATCATTCCATCTCATGAGGGTGGAGATACGATGATTTTGGTTGGATGGAATCCGAAGTGGCCTCCCTCGGCAATCGATGATAAGCCCGACTAGGCCACTACTCAATTCACGCCTAATACGCTCACCTTTTCCAAGACCAAGATCAACATCTCTAGATGGAGTAAGTGTGAGAGACGCCCCATTCCACTCGGCAGAAGAGCGTAGAAGAATTTCTCCCCATTTTACAACCCCTACATCAAGCTGTCGATGAGCGACGCCTCTCACTTCATATTCAAGGCAATGATCATTCAATGTTCCTTGCCCTAATGGGGCAACACAAGTTCCCAATGGCACTAAACAATCATGGAAAAATACGTCAGTTGCAGCATGTTCATCCACCATCGACAACACCCCTAAATGCGGCATCATAAAAATACTGTCAACTGCTAGATCTGTAATACCAACCGGCTCATAGGCATCAATCATCATGATCATAGAATGAATACGACGAGGTGCGTGAGAAAGGATCCCTCCACTACCCACAATTAAATCAAGGCATTTCATATCAATCAACGAGGCTTCTACATCTTTCTGCTGAAACACATCTGAAATTGATCGGTCCTGCTGTACACCTTTGAGACCTGAGGCTAGCGTTTTGTGATGATCCATTGCCAGCCGAAGCGCCTCGCGTGCAATCGCCTGTTCAATTTGCAACTCTTCCAGCGTCTGCGGAATGGTAGTCGGGCGAATCATTTTATTTTTGATTCGGTTGTGTATATCTGCTTCAGAAATACTGAACGGAACCCAACGCAGAATATTTTCTAGTCCCGCTTCTGCAAGGACATTGGAAATACTGTAACTCATGCCAAGGTTAGCACTGACCGTCCTATTGAACACATGATCGAAGACAGAAAAAACGTCAGTTGTTGCCCCACCAATATCCACCCCAACAATGTTAAGACCATGCCGCTTTGCAAGGCTTTGCATCATCACGCCAACCGCTGCAGGGGTTGGCATGATCGGTGCACCCGTCCACGACATAAGAGTTTTGTATCCTGGCGCTTGGGCCATCACGTGTTCGAGGAACAGATCGTGAATTTTCTCACGTGCAGGCCCTAGGTTTTCCCGTTCAAGGGTAGGTCTAATGTTTTCTGATATCGAGAGTTCCACCTTCTGCTCTAAAGTGTATTTTATTTGCTCGCGCGCATTCACATTCCCCGCATAAATTAGCGGCAAACGATACCCAAGTCCCAAGCGTGGCCTAGGATCGGCAGCTGCAATATATTCGGCAAGTTCAACCACGTGGGTAACGGTACCCCCATCTGTTCCTCCTGACAGCAAGATCATGTCAGGACGCAACGCACGAATACGTTCGATTTTTTCGTGCGCCTTCCGCCCATCATTCGAGGCGATGGCATCCATAACAATGGCACCAGCACCCAAAGCACACCGTTGAGCACTTTCTCCAGTCATATTTTTGACTGCCCCAGCCACCATCATTTGAAGTCCACCACCAGCACTGCTTGTTGACAAGTACAAATCGATGCCATCATTACCATGGCTTGGCGTTTGCAAGCGCTCACCATCGAGTATAGTGCGCCCAGATAGTTCTTCAACTTCAGCAATAGCGTTTAACACACCCCGTGTCACATCTTCAAATGGAGCTTCGACTGTTGTCGGAGCTTCTCCTCGGAACGTCTGCCGGTACTCGCCATCTTTCTTCTCAATCAAAATGGCTTTTGTTGTCGTACTCCCACAATCCGTGACGAGAACGGTTTTGAGATTATTCATCGCGACGAGGAGAAACAGAGCATGTCTTGCCTGATTTTGACTCAATAAGAGAAATCAGTTGTTGAATACTATCGCGACGCTCAAGAACATCTGCTATACGATCAGTTTCTTCGGCGCGTCCAACAAGATTGATTAGAGGCGATAGAGCGTGTAAAGCCTGGCTTCCTAGAAAATTCATGGGGCCAACTGATTCAAGAAGCAAAACCATAGGGGTCTCCATATGTCGCGAAACCACTTTCGTCGCTATGTGATCGAGCAGAGAAAACTCTTCGGCAGTAAGAGGATTTGCTTTCGACTTTGTAGCAAACGCATGCCTAAATGATTGAGCTAAGCGATCCTTCAACCTCATGAAAAATACTCTAAAGGCTTTCACGTCTAGGAGTCAACGATTGACATTCACAACCTGTCCTTGCGATTGTTTTCAGGATTTATGTAGACATGATTACACTTCCTGTGAATTGGCAAACATGACTAAAGATAACAAAAAATCGCTCCTTATAGATTCAATCACAATAAACACGCACAACTGTACAACATCAATAAAATTGCTTTACTCAAGATAAACAACAAGATATACAAACGAACTATCAAATAAGGCTACAGCAAGTGAGCAGTGCCTTGTACTACGCCGCGAAGGGGATGGGCTCACATCATTTCATCCTTCAAAGATAAACTTTGATCCCGTGTATGAAAGAACAAGTTTTTCTGGAAGTATATTCTGCATCGCGTTAATGAACCCAATCCCACTGCAATGCATAGGTATAACATGGTCAGGGTTAATTTTCTTCAACTCATTAACAGTTTTCTCTATATACGACTTCGGTGCTGGAACCAAGTGAAATCCTCCCATGATGGCATGGACCTTCTGCACTCCAGACACGGCTTGCGCTTGCCTCACAGAATTTATGATCCCTTTATGTCCACACGAAGAAATCACGACAAGCCCGCGATTCTTGACGTGATAGCAAGTAGCATGTTCGCCAGGAAAATCATCAACAACTGTTTTTCCTTCTTCACTGCCATGCGAAAAAAGTGAGCTGTGACATCCTAGTCCGTTTCGCATTCCAACTTCCAGCATATGAGGAACTGGAAGAATTTTCTCAAAACTGACGTTTGGAATCTCCCCAGTGGTAAAGGCATGGCCGGCAATCACAGCCGGTTTCTTTGCAAGAACAATCTTAACATTAGCAGCTTCAATAGCTTTCCGATTGAGCGCATAGCTAGTACTGGTTTCTTGGCCAGATCGAACCCAGCGATAACAGAACGTATCCTCTCCTCCGACATAGACCTTTAGGTCCTTCCTCATTACCTCACGATGCCGTTTGAGCATCGGAACCAACCCATCGAAATGATCATCGTGCCCATGACTTACAATTAAGGCATCAACCTGAGCGGGATCAATATTCAGTAGGTTGTAGTTATGAAAAAGCACTGCGTCTGTACTTCCAAAATCGAGAAGAACCTGCCTTATTTCATCATTTCTCTGAGATTCAAGATGGGCAGCAAAACCCCACTGACTCTGAAGCACACGATTACCTTGAAGCCCGCGTATGGTTCCCATCCGTTCGATCTTGACATTACCAACATGCTTACTTTGTGTAAGAATATCGTGAAACGAATCGATGGCGATACGAACTGCAAGGCGATCGACAACAGGAGGTCCACTGGATTTTGCCAATGCTACAGGCGACCTACTCCCTACAACAGGAAAGCCAACCAACAACGCGCCTGCAAATCGAACTCCAGCCTGCATCACATTGCGTCGGGTAATATAGGTTTCGTCCTTCTTCATCTTCTGCCCTCCCATATGAAACAGTAGAATGCTCGGATCCTGTCAATCTTAGGCACTTACAGCTATTGCGTAGCTCGAAAAAAAAGATTTTTCTTGCCTTGTTCCCCTATAATGACGATAACCACTTTCAATGGCACGTCTCCAGCATTTCTTCCATTGTGCCATGTATTGAGAACATCAAGCAGCCCTGACCCACTAGGAAACTCCATAGTACTTCCGTCTTCAAAGTCGATGGTTAAAGTACCCTCTATAACTTGAGTATAAGTGGGAACAGAATGTTGATGCCATTCTGTCTCTTGCCCTGGCGCAAGATCTAAAATTTTCGCAATGATTTCTGGAGAATCAGTCACTGGATAGTTAATCTTCTGTCCAGTGACCGTCATGGCTCCACGAAACTCTGACATTTTGAGCAATGGCTGTGAGGCAACCCTTTCAGCCTTTACTTGACTGCATCCACTGAAAACACTCAACACGACCCCACATATTACAATTCTCAGATCCATCGGATTCTCCTTTGTTGTCATAGCTGGCACACGTTTCAAAAACCCACCCCCAACATTAGATCCTCACACGCTAAGAGGCATACATTCACGTAATACCTTAGCCCCAGCAAACAAAGCATGCAATATAATTCACATCCACGTATGTACTATTGATCCAGTTGTTCGGAACCCATACAATATTTTCTTCCACCAAATGCCAAAAACCTTAAACATGGCCATGGAAATAACACTGAGCATCCTTTGGCAAGACCTTTATCAACATTTTCCTCTTGCAGTACACCTTTTCCATTTTTAACACTAACCTAGATCATCAGTTGCTTTTATATGAAATTTTTCAGATGATGCGATAAGGAAGATTGAGAGACATTCCACCATGATCAGAACAACTCTTCTTTACACCCTTCTAAGCATCTTGCTAATCCCAATTGCCATGCCTTCTACAGGATACGCTCACCCTGCAATGATCAAAAAGATGCTAGCGTCACATGCACTATGGCTAAATACATATGGTCTGGTTGGGAAACGAGCAAATTTCATGGAAATGGACTTGAGCGGTCACAATATGATCCATGTCGAGTTGGCATTTGCAGAATTGAGAATTTCTAACCTCAGCAACATCGACCTTCGCTGGGCAAACTTGTGCAATGCTACTCTCAGTGGATCCAATTTCTCCGGAGCCGACTTGGGGGAGGCAAACCTTATCGAGGCAACGTTGACCGCCGCCTACTTGAATGGAACTGACCTGACAGGGGCAAATCTCAAAGGAGCATCCCTTGCTATGGCTGACCTGAGTGGCGCGTCACTTCGTTTCGCCAATTTAACTAATGCAGACCTCAGCGGGGCCGATCTTCGAGAAGTTGACTTAACAGGCGCAATCTTAGATGGAACCAACCTTCAGAGTGCTAGACGTTTGACCATTCCCATGCTATCGAAAGTCGAAACCTTACATGGCAGCAATCTGAATCCTCTCCTCATGCAGGCTCTCCAAGATTTCGCACCTCACCTTTTTCAACCACCTGAATAAGCATGGATATTCCATTCAGTACGTCACATTTAATTGCCCCAGAGCGGAATAATGAAACGATGTCCAAATGGCGAAATGTACTCTAGCCCTAACTTTTGAAACGCAGCCTGCGGAATTCCAATATCCGCCAACCACAAGTGGCCAGTCGTTTCTGGAAGAAGACCTGTTTTGGGAAGGGCTAATGTTACGGTTCTTGTTGCATCGATAAACGCCCCTAGAGTTTCCCCAGTTGTTGAATCAACTCCAGACGGAATATCTAATGACAAAATCTGAGTATCTTTTTCATTGGCCCACTGAATAAGCTCAGAGGCCTTACCAGTTGGTGCACCGTGAAGACCATATCCAACCAATGCATCAATGATGAGATCAGGCTTTACACTTGCAAGATGAGCAATCTCACATTCCTTCCCATGAGTTGATCCAAATATCTTTCGTTGATAAGCAGAAACCCCTTCAAGTGTTTTCGGGGAGCTCAAACAAAGGTAGACACTCAGCTTTGGAGCACGGTTCGCTAGATGACGTGCTGCACAAATTCCACCTCCACCATTGCCTCCCGAACCAGCCAACACAACAATCACTGTATGGTTCAATGTTTTTCTGCTCATATCAAGCGCGACTAATGCGCAATTTCGTCCGGCATTCTCCATCATTTGATGGAGGGAAGGCCCAGTTTCTTCCACTGCAATACGATCGAGTTCCTTCATTTGAATCTGTGTTACAGCTGGCACAACAACCCCAGTGTCTGTCCTATATTGCTTCAAAAAAATCCTTCTTTCGTAATGAGTTTAAAAGGGGTTGACGATTCACACTGGTCATTGTACCATTCCCCAAGTAAGTGGTTCGATTGATTTCACGAATGGCCCTCAGCAGCATGATGCTTTCTCCCATTCGATGGAGACAAGCATGAGACGCGCCAGCATAGCACTCGTGGCACTATTTCTTGCCGTCGGGAGCTTCTTTCTCGTCGATTCCTTCACTCTCAGCCAATCAACCCACAATACGGACAACGAAGAAGATTACGAGTTATATCCGTCTGTCCATAGGCTTCCCGAATCAATACTGTTTGCCGGAGAGCAGGTCGATCTCTCTGATAGCTTTATTCGCGAACGGATTGAGCGAGAATTTTATGCTATTCTCGAAGCCTCAGACAGCATTATCGTCGCCAAACGCACCGGCCGATGTTTCCCTCCTGTCGAAAAAATGCTCGCTGAAGCTAGAATGCCTGATGATTTGAAATACATCCTTGTAGTCGAGAGCAAGTGCATTGAAAATGCCGTTTCGAGCGCCAACGCAGTAGGCCCATGGCAGTTTATCAGGTCAACCGGACGCAATTACTCTCTTACGATTAACCGATGGAAAGATGAGCGACGTGACCTCCATCTAGCAACACAAGCCGCAATCAAGTTCCTACGAACATTGCGCGAACAGAGATTTGATAGCTGGCCACTGGCGCTCGCTGCATACAATACTGGGGGAACACGCGTTCGCAACGCGATGAAAGCCCAGAAATCACAAAATTACTGGAGCTTATATTTGTCAAACGAAACCATGCGGTATGTCCCACGTATCCTTGCAGCCAAGGAACTCTTTTCAAAACCTGAGAAGTACTTTGGCCTTGACACGAATGACCTTTGGAAACCAATCCCGTTTGAGCAGATTACGGTTCAAGTTACCGCAAAACGAAGATCTCTCTCTTCGATAGCGAAAGATCACGGCACTCATCTTCTCTATGTAAAAAAACTCAATCCTGGACTGCGCAAAGCATACCTTCCACAAGGGACACACAAGATTCGTATCCCCTCTTACCAGCACGATCAAATTTAAAAACAAAAGTCTATAAGTCGCCATCTGCACTCAGCATTGGATAAATTCAATACTCTCCATCAATCGCGAACTTTTATCACACGAATTATCGATCCTGATCTCATGGACAATGTTCAAATATGATTCGAGAAAGACCAATAAACGAGAACCATAAATCATAGTACCGCACACTATCCATTGGAGTGGAGCAAAAAGAAATCTCTCGTTTTTTGTCACCTCCTGCTAATCCCCGGCCATCGTCCCACAACAATTGACGCCGTTCCAAAACTGAGCGAGCTGACGTGAATGTCTGTAAATCCATTCTGTCTCATAATATGGCAAAGATCAGAAACCCAAGTGGTTTCACGCACCAATTTTGGCAATCCTCGAAATGCTTTGCGCCACTCACGAAATCGCCCACTTGGTATCGCTTGAAGAATTGGAAAATACAATTCCCATGCGAACGCGACGAGCAGATTTGGAGGATACGTAAACTCATGCATCAGCAACAATCCTCCAGGTTGCAACATCGAAGCAGCATTGGCAGTTACAACATCCAAATCAGCATATTTGGCCAAGTATGAAGAAACGATTGCATCAAACGGCTCAACGTTCCTGAAGTCTTCTGCAGACGAATGTACGAATTGAATGTCTGGTCGTCCTATGGTTTCCACTCTTTGCTTCGCTATATCGAGATATTTCTCAGTGAGATCAACCCCAACCATCTCACATTTCGGATACCGTTCTGCTATCGCAAAGGTAAGGATCCCAGTCCCACAGGCGAGATCAAGAACACGCATGGGGGTTGCAAGACACTGAATAATCTGCTCCTTCCACAATTGATCATTGCCAAACGTCGTAAGACGTACTACATCGTCATACGAGCCTGCATTCCCAGAAAAAAACTCATGTGCTCGGGTAATCTTGTTATTGCTCATTAGCGAAATTGAAGGCGTACACAACACGCTATACGCAATCCCTAGAGAAATAAATCATTTGTGTTGCATGTCTATCAATACACATCAAAACACCAAGAGTTCTTCGAACCCATTGAGAGATATGATACCTTATGCGCTGAGCACAAGACGTGTTCCCCAACGGATTTACATTTTCAGTGATGCATGTCGCCATAAAACAGAAGAACAGATTGCTCTAAGACGGGTCCTAAAAGTGCTACCCCCACACAGAAGTTTTTTGCTATCCCTATTGTTTCCAATCACACCATTTTCCTACTACGATTCTGGTCCGATGTTCTTTTGCAAAACAACCCATGAACTTCTTGAACGCAACGCAGCGAAAGTAACCTAAATGACGCCATCGCGATTATTTATATTCAGTCTCTTTTTCTTCTCTGGGATCGCAGGAATCATCTACCAAATTCTCTGGATGAGAGAAGTCCAAGTTCTCTTTGGCAATACCGCACAGTCCGCTGCGACTGTTCTGCTTGCCTTCTTTCTTGGCATGGCACTGGGCAATGCATGGGGGGGCCGCCTTTCAACACGTGTTCACAACCCACTCATCACGTACGCGATCGTCGAATTTGGGATTGCACTCACCGCAACGCCAATTCTCATTCTCACGTCGTTATATATACACCTGGCACCAAGCATTTTATCTTCGTTTTCAAACGCCACATGGGCGTTTGATCTACTGAAACTTGCCTTAGTACTCGTCTTCATGCTTCCAGCGAGTATCTTGATCGGCGCAACATTCCCACTACTTGGAACCGCTCTCATTACAGAGAGAGCATATCTTGGAAGGGATGCTGGACGACTATACGGGATCAACACGATGGGTGCTGTATGTGGGGTAGCTCTGAGCGGATTTTTACTTCCAATACTCATTGGAAACACGCTCACCTATGTGTTGGCTCTTCTTGCCAACTTCACTATCGGTGCAACAGTTTTGGTATGGCAAAGGGAAAGATCCAGAATAGAAAGCCCTCAACCTCACAAAGTTGGTTTTGCCAGCCACAAGATATCTAACAAACCTATTTTTGAAATTTCTGATACTCCATTTCTACCAAAACACGTGCTCTTCGCAATCGCATGTGGATCTGGCCTTGGCACGATAGCCCTTGAAGTACTCTGGACAAGAATGTTTGCACTTGTTTTCCAAAACTCAGTCTATAGTTTTTCTTCCATTGTACTCATTTTCCTCACCGGGCTTACCATTGGGGCTTTACTTATTGCGACATCTCAAAAAATCCTTCGGTTTGGTGTCGGCCTTCTTAGTGTGAGTTTGGGGATGACAGCCTTCTGTGTTTTGTTGACTCCAATGCTCTTTTCGACGACAACCGAGCTAAATCTTTTCGCCAGCGGGACAGGATGGCCGTGGTACTTGTTTAAAGTCATTGGTCTGGTTGCTGGAATCATCCTTCTCCCAGTGATTCTTGCAGGATTTACTTTGCCGCTATTGTGGAAACTATATGAACATTTCAAACATCCGATTGGATCAACTCTAGGTACAATCAATCTATGGAACCTTCTTGGCTCCTTGAGCGGAGGAATTGCCGCAGCCTATTTTCTCATTCCCACGCTTGGCCTATGGAACGCTATTGTAGCCGTAGCAATAATGTTTTTGGCGCTCTCTCAACTAGCTGCATTCTATGCTAACCCTGGATGGGCGAGAAAATTAGGCATAGCGCTAGCACCTGCATGTTTTGCCTTATTACTGTTAGCTAATCCAACACACTATTCATCGCAAAAACTTCTCCCAGGCGAACGTTTGTTATATTTGGATGAAGGTAAAGAAGCCTCCATCTCCGTCGTCGAAGATACAAAAAAAATCCGCTGGCTCAAAAGCAACAACACATACCGCCTTGGAGCAACAACATCAATTCGAGGTGAAAAACGATTGGGGCACCTTCCCCTTCTACTTCATCCTTCTCCAAAGAATGTAGCCTTCATTGGTGTTGCAACCGGGATCAGCGTAAGCGCTGGAATCGATCACGATCTTACTGAGTTGGTCGGAATTGAAATTCTTCCTGGGGTGTTAAACGCACTGCCATATTTTGAAAATCACAATAGAAATTTGCTTTCCCATAACAACGTAACCACAATTCTTGACGATGGAAGAATTTACCTTCGCAGTACCGATCGCAAATTTGATGTGATCATAGCTGACTTGTTCATCCCATGGCACGCTGGAAACGGAAGCCTGTATACGCGTGAACATTACGAAGCTAGTCGGAAACGATTGAGCGCACAAGGTATTTATTGTCAGTGGCTTCCACTCTATCAGTTGTCGGAACGAGAAGTTGGAATCATTACCACTACCTTTGCTGCGACATTTCCATATGTGTCAGCGTGGAGGTCAGATTTTTCCGCGAACGCCCCAATTCTCGGACTGATGGGATCAAATTCCCCGACTGTGATTGATTCGACAGTATTGCAATCACGTCTCGACACCTTACAGCAAAAAATATCGCCAAAAGATCTTCTGCTCAAGACAGTCGAAGATGTTTCACTGATGTATGCTGGAGACTTTTCATCCGTGAAACCGTGGCTAGCCAAATTCCCAGTCAACACCGAAGACTGGCCGATCATCGAATTTGACGCACCAATCAGCGAAAGCCAAGGTCATATATTTAATGGATTACCTCTTGCCGATTTTTATTCCCAATTGGAGGCTCAAACCGGAACTGCCATTCAGCTTAAAGCGAATGATGAAAATAGTACAACACCTATATCTCCAAAAGCTGGCAACTTGCTTTTTCGAGCTGTTGCCCTAGGAGACAGTGGGGATATTCGAAGACAAATGGCTACCCTTCAAAAAGCGATACAAGCTCTTCCAAGCAGCTCATATCTGAAAACAGCAAATGCCGTTTTACGCGCACGAGTGATGCAAAGAGGAAGGGGCGTGGATCGGCCACCTCCAAATCCAATACGCGGCCCCTAGCAAAACTCTAGGTTGGATAGTGTGCGTTGAGTGCGACGTAGGCAGGAGTCAGATCTGTAGTCCAAATCCGATCATGTTCGTGACCTATTCCAAGACCAATGCTAATGGTAAATTCTCTTTTTCTCATGATTTTTTTTGCAGCTCGCTCGGATGATATCCCTAGGCCAACTCCATTTTTAACGACTGTGACAGCATCAAAAGCAAGAGAAATGCGCTCAGGTTTGATTGGGACGCTCGAACGCCCAATCGCCGCCATAATACGTCCCCAGTTGGGATCTTGGCCGAACATCGCAGTTTTGACAAGGTTTGAAGTGCCAACCACCATTGCCATTTTCTTTGCGTCTCGTCGTGTTCGAGCTTGCTTGACAACCACTTGGATAACTTTAGTCGTTCCTTCACCGTCATAGCAGATTTGTTTAGCTAAACTGAGGCACGCTTCTGTGAGCAGATGTTGAAATGATCGCATTGCTGATGTTCCTAGACAAATTCTGGAGTTTTTGGCGAGTCCGTTAGCAAGGCACAGCACCATATCGTTCGTACTTGTCTCCCCGTCTATCGTTACAGCATTAAACGATTCTGCAACCGCAAATTTCAACGCGTGTTGCAGTGCTGTACGCTCAATCTCTGCATCTGTCGCAAGATAACCGAGCATCGTGGCCATATTGGGGTGGATCATTCCTGCACCCTTTGCTATTCCTCCAATGGTTACACGTTTTCCTAAAATGTTTGCCGTGGCACTCACCTCCTTAATACGCGAGTCCGTAGTAAGGATCGCACGTGCTGCATTGCGCCCACCTAATGGTTTTAATCGCCTGACCAATTCTGGAATAGCCTTTCGAATGCGCTGGACGGGAAGAGGTTTCCCAATAATTCCTGTCGACCCCACACAAACTTGGTTTGGTTTGAGATCCAATGCTTTTGCAGTAAAACTGGCCATATCAATAGTATCAGCCAGCCCACGTTGTCCGGTACAAGCATTTGCATTTCCGCTGTTAGTAATAATCGCACGAATCTTGCCTCTCCGAATATGGCGCCGAGTGATGTCAACCGATGCCGCGGCACATTTGTTGGTGGTAAAAACTCCGGCTGCAGTCGTGTTATGTGTGGATAATATGAGAGCAAGATCGAGTTCAGGTGCTGGTTTAATCCCGGAATGGATCCCTGCGGTAAGAATACCTGGTACAGTCGCCAGACCAGTACGCTTGGCGCTCACGGAAAAATTCCTACCACATCTAACCCCGTGGATTCTAAGTTTCCAACCATCAGATTCATAGATTGGACGGCTTGTCCTCCAGCTCCTTTTACCAAGTTGTCAAGCGTTGCTAGCACCGTTGTCCAACCAGTCCGCTGGTCAACGTATACTGCAAGATCACATCGATTAGATCCCCGTACATCATGTGGATTGGGAAGTCGGTCCTTAGAGGTCATACACACAAATGGTTCATTATGGTACCACTCCTGGAAGATGGCTCGAAGATCCTCCGTCGACATTGGATCCCGAAGCCGAACAAATGCCGTGCTGAGGATTCCACGATTCATTGGAACTCGCGTTGGTGTAAAGGTCACCTTAAGTTCTGGTTCAGGCTCGGGCGTGTCGCATGGATCTCGGTTCGAAATCTTACATAATTCTTGCTCGATTTCCGGTGTATGCCGATGATGTCCAAGATTGTATGCCTCAACCCCATCATGTGCTTCTGAAAAGTGGGAAATGAGAGTAGGCTTTCTCCCTGCTCCTGAAATTCCAGATTTTGCGTCAATCACAATGAGATCATTGTGAATCAAACGCTGCTGCAATAATGGAGCTAGCTGCAGTATTGCAGCTGTTGGGTAACAACCCGGTGCCGCAACAAGGCGTGCGTCTCGGATTCGGTCACGATTGATTTCAGGCATCCCATACACAGCTTCTGACAGCAATTTCGGAAAAAGGTGAACAGAGCCATACCAAGTTTGATAATCCTCGAGATTATTGAGCCGAAAGTCTGCACTAAGATCAATGACTCGCAGTCCAGCTTTGAGACAAGCACTTACCGCCGACATCGATGTCATATGAGGGAGTGCTAAAAATACAAGGTCAGCCTTGCTGGAAAGCTGTGTGGCATCGAACGCCTCAAGAGTAAGTGAAAAGCGTCCTGTGAGATGTGGAAAGACCTCGTGGACTGGTTTCCCCGCGTTGTGCTCTGATGTGACAGCTGTAATGACGACATCAGGATGTCCAGCAAGTATGCGTAGAAGTTCCGCCCCAACATACCCACTTGCACCCACAATACCTACACGTAGCATATGATCGGACTACAAGTTTGTCCCGCCTAACACTCTACCATTGAAGGAATAGATTTCGTTTGTGCAAACTGCTGCACCCATACATACAGGACAATCGACAGGGTTCCCACGAAGTATTAAAAAACTACTCGTCAAAGACACAGCGATCGCATTGATAAAACATTCTCCTACGTAGAGCACAATCATGGATGATACAAAAGCGAAACAGGAGTTTTTTTTCACCATTCACACTAGACGCATGAGGAAAGCAAGCGAAAACAAATTGAGACTGGAGCGGTGCGCTGATGATATCTCAGCGTTTAGAAAACTGGAACTTTGCTCTGGCACCCTTTTGCCCATACTTCCGACGCTCTTTTTTTCTAGGATCGCGCGTGAGAAAGCCTTCTTTCTTAAGGGTTGCCCTGTGGTCCGAGTCTAGCTCAACAATGGCTTTTGCAACCGCGTGTCTGAGAGCAAGAACTTGTCCCGTCTGCCCTCCCCCCCGAACAGTTGCATGGATATCAAACTTTCCTAACAAACCAGTAACTTCAAGTGGTGGCTGCATCATCAGTCTGTGTGATGCTCGTTGGAAGTAATCATCAATGGAACGAGAGTTGATCATAATCTGACCGGTTCCTGGAGTTAACCACATTCGTGCAATCGCGTTTTTACGTTTTCCTGTGGCATACGCCGTTGCAATATCCATACAATAAACCCTTCTATACGACTAGCATGAGAGCAGCGAGTAGACAGGAATGAACGACCATCTGCCACCACTCAACCGTCACACGCGCATGAAAATGTGCGGGAATACTCATTACTTCACTAGCTCCCGTCTTTCTGATGTCTGCTCATTGACCCATATCTACCGCTTAAACTACCAGTGGGGATGGCCGTTGTGCGCTATGAGGATGTTCAGGTCCTGCATAAACGCGAAGTTTTCCAACTAATTGCTTTCTCAGCTTATTTTTCGGAAGCATCCCGTAAATTGCCTTATACAAGAGATCAGTAGGTTTCTTTTTAAGTAACTGTTCCGCAGTGATTGACTTGAGTCCCCCTGGAAAGCCAGTATGATGATGGTACACCTTCTTTAATCTCGACCCAGTGAGATGAATTTTCTCTGCGTTCACGATAATGACGTGATCACCAAGATCAAGGTGTGGAGTGAACGCTGGCTTATGCTTACCGCGAAGAACACCTGCCACCCTTGATGCTAATCGTCCAAGAACCTTCCCTTGAGCATCAATAATATGCCACACAGGAATCATATGTTCAGGCTGAGCGGGACGGGTTCTCATCACAATTAAACCTCATACTTTCTTTTCCAAAATTATGCGAATCAAGCCTCTTCAACCATACATCCAATGTCTCTCCTGCACGATGCTTCATGACATCCCCCGTCGCATAGATTGGGCAAGGCACTCGCAGGGCAAATGCTATGGCATCACTTGGACGTGCGTCAATAGAGTACTCCGAATCATTCGCCTTAATATAAATAGATGCGTAGTATGTATTTTCATTTATATCCGTTACCACCACTCTAGTTACAACAAGCCCAATATTCCGCGCAATGTCCCTGAGTAGATCATGACTTGCAGGACGTGGAGGAACGACGCCCTCTAGAGCCAATCGAATAGCATGCCCTTCTACGCTCCCAACCCAAATTGGGAGAACTTCAAAGCCTTCTTCTTTGCGAAGGACAACAACATGATTTTCTGTATTTGGATCATCAAGGACTCCATGCACTTTGAGGCGTATCATCTCGACGCATCACACCTCATATTTCCCAAAATCCTCTGGTTTGAGATTCTCGAGCCACCGATCGACCTCCTCGTCATCGTGCTTTTGAATCACATCCTCTGAAACAAATATGGGCGCTTCCGCCCGAAGAGCAAAGGCAATAGCATCGCTAGGCCTAGAATCTATAGCAAAAAACGAGTTTCCATAGGCAATATGAACCTTGGCATAATACGTATTATTTCTCAGATCAGTAATGCTAGCACTCAATACTTTTGCATCAACCGAATCGACAAGAGTTTTCATCAGGTCGTGAGTCATCGGACGTGGGCTAGAAAGGCCTTCAAGTGCACAACTAATCGCACTAGCCTCTGGTTTCCCAACCCAAATAGGGAGCACCTCTTGACTCTCCTCACACTGCAACAAAACAACATACGAACTATTGTGGGGATCGATCATCAACCCTCGAACTTTCATCTGTGTAATCATCAAATTTTTCTTAAAAAGCGAACCTTTACGTCCTATCCATTTAACATTTCCCTGACCCACGTGTCAACGTAACAATCGACATCGGTAGGCTTAGCATCGATGCATATGGGAATGCTTTCACTCCAAACAATTGTCATTCCTCTTTTGGAAGATTAAGAAATGTCCACATCTGCTGCTTGAGCTGGTCTCTTCCGATCGGATCACCAAGGTTGAGGCGCAACTCGTTGATCACCATCACGCGCATATTTACCCATTCGGCCCAACAAGACTTACAGACATTGGCTTTGATCAACGGTTCAATTTTCCCCATGTAAAGGACTTCTTCAATTTGCTCTCCCTGAATTCCACACTTCGAACATTTCTCTATCGACATACAGAGTCCCTCAATATCTTGCTGTGTACCAAAATCAAGTTTTGTAGTCACCCTCTAAAACAGCAGGTTGATTTGGGGGCGGATGCTCCTCCTGCGGAGGATTAATGATCGCCCACAAAAACATAATCACCATTCCTACCCCCAACCACCACACATAGGGCTGAACACCTCCAACATCAGCCAATACTTGTTCCAAGGCACCCCCATGATCACGGAGTGCCTCTAGACTCCGTTTCACATGACCGTAATACAAGTAATTGGAGAGTCCACCTGCAGCCATTCCCCATACAAGAAGAGGTTCTATGCCCCAGCCAAGCACGTACATAGACAGGAATGGGCCGACAGCAAACACTGCGGCGTACAAATACATTTTTCGGTAGAGAAACCACAACCATCCCAACAGAAATGGATACCAATTCCACGTCAGAGCAAACCGGTCATTTTCCCCCACCTGAAAACGTTTAAATTGCTCTAGGTAATATGCAGATCCTGGACCAAG
Organism: Nitrospiraceae bacterium UBA2166; assembly: GCA_002328825.1. GTDB lineage: Bacteria > Nitrospirota > Nitrospiria > Nitrospirales > UBA2166 > UBA2166. Next base: position 74,993 of record DCWI01000012.1, read on the forward strand.
AAACTTAACCCAATCCTGTTGCTCGGAAGAAACACGAGAAGAATCCGAAGCAGGGGGGCTCTTCTCTTCCGGGATACGCTGGCCACAATCACTACAAAAACGGGCATCATCTTCAAGCTTGCGCCCGCACGACACGCAAAGTTTTGTCATACTCACATTCCAATCTCACTAAAATTGATGGCTTGTCTCTTAATCTGTTATTCTATCTGGAAGAGTGTGTAGTGTCCAGATCGTGGGGAGGACACGACTTTCGTGTCTTCATGACAACTCCAAGATATACAATCGCAACGCCAAAGATTCCCCCGGCGGAGAGGAATGCAGCGGGATATCCTATGCTCGAGATGAGGATTCCTCCTATGACAGGTCCACTGCCATGACCTATATCCAAGAGAGTGCCATACGCTCCCATTGCAGAACCAATGAAACGTGGTTCTGTGCTATCTCCAACCAATGCGGCGCTTGCCGTCATGACTGCCGCATCACCAAACCCAAACATCCCGGCAAGCACGAGTAATCGTTCAAACTCGCTAGTGAATGGGATGCAGGACATCGCGAGGGCACAAAGCACAAGGCCAATCATAATCAATGGCCATCGGCCTATTGCGTCAGATGCTCTCCCAAGCAGAGGTTTCGCTCCAAGTGAAACCACACCTTGGATACCGAACAAAAACCCAACTTGAGTTCCACTCAACCCAACGGAGAACCCGTAGAGCGGAAGAAATGCCATCAGAACGCCTGTACTAAACATTTTCGCCATTCCCGCAACACTTGCGGCAAGCACTAAACTATTTTGGATTATACATCCCACGCCAGTTGCCATCATGGGAAAGATGTTTTTTATGCCCATCTGCTCTGTCCAATTCGTGGACACTGCTGCAGTATCAACAATGTGAACCCGGAGAACCCCTAAAAGACCCAAGAGTCCAATCGATCCAGCAAGGGCAAACGCATCGGAAAATGTTGATTGATCAAGAAAGAAACCACCCGCCAATGGCCCAAGTAGTGCACCAACTTGAGTTGATGCGGTATACCATCCAATCCCTTCTCCTCGCTTCTCAGCAAACATCTCCGCCACAATCGCAAGAGCGATGGGTGCAAACACCGCTGTTGCAAGGCCGTGACACAACCGAAGAAGAAGCAATGTCTGGAGATCTTTAATAAGAAGATACGCGAAGGGTGTGATTCCAAAAGCAACTGCCCCAACAACCAGAAGACGTCTTCTCCCGATGATGTCAGAAAGGATGCCCATAGGAAACTTGAGAAACACCCCAGTCATCGTCGAAGCGGCGACAATAACACCTATTGCCTCCGGCGTGGCGCCGAGTGACCCTGCGAACATCGACAAAACCGGCATTCGGACGAGGTTATAGCTGAAAAAACAGCTCGCCCCCGCAATGCAGAGGAACAGAAAGGGGTGGGTCATACGATCACGTAAGTCTATGACTTATACGTGATTGCCTGCAGAAAGAGTGGAAGTACTGGAATCGGGACGACCCTCAATTATGAGATCTGATCCAATGCGCCTGACACGCAAATCGGTTAGTGTAATGCGGTCTGCCAATGCCGACTGAGTAGTTTTTTCGAGAAGTGCCCGCACACCACAATCCCCTAGAAAAACTGGGGCAATCATAAGAAGTACATGGTCAACGATTCCCGTTTCAAGAGCAGATGCACTAATGCGGGAACCGCCTTCAATCATAACGTGCGCGAATCCCATTCGACCTAAATGAACCATCAAATCCGAAAGCGAGACCCTGCCATTTCCATCACTGACTTCAATAACCTCCACTCCTTTTTTTTCCAGCAATGCCTTTTTAGTGGGATCGGCAATTGCACATGCAACGAACATCCGAACTCCTTGATATGCTATGAAAACGTTTGCCTCAGGGGAAACTCGAAGCTGAGAATCAATGATCACCCGATGAGGTTGATGTCTATTTTCTCCAGGCAGGCGAACGGTTAGAGATGGATTGTCCTCAAGGACAGTCCCAATCCCCACCAACACCGCATCAACACGCGAACGAAGTCGATGGACATAACGTCGCGCAGGCACTGAAGTGATCCAACGCGATTCGCCATTAGCAACGGAAATTTTCCCATCTAGAGAGGATGCAACTTTGAGCGTCACATAAGGGTATCCAGTTGTAATTAGCTTTATAAACGATCTATTCAAGCGGGACGCCTGTGCCCCGCATGCTCCATCCGCAACCTCGATTCCAGCCTGTAGGAGTGCATGAATCCCTCTTCTATTTACTGCCGGGTTTGGGTCTACCATTGCGACAATCACCCGTGTCACGCCACTGGAAATAATTTCAGGAACACAAGGTGAAGTTCGTTTATTCTTGTGGACACAAGGCTCAAGAGTGACATACAAAGACGAGCCTCTAGCTTTCTTCCCTGCATGCGCCAACGCAACTACTTCCGCATGAGATTCCCCAATAGCACGATGATAACCATGCCCAACAACATGGCCATTCTTAACAACCACCGCTCCAACCATAGGGTTTGCGCCAGTCCTCCCCAACCCTTTAGTGGCAAGACGTAACGCAAGACGCATATGGGTGTCATCCGTCATCAACGAGAACGAGTAGCGATTTTGCCTCGTTTTTTGACAGTTCGCATCCGTCGTGTTGGAAGAGAGGCCAGACGTGCAGAAGCAGAAACCCCATGGTTTATGGCAGACTGAGCTGCAGCCAAACGTGCAATAGGAACACGATATGGAGAGCAACTAACATAGGATAAACCTGCACGGTGACAAAATTCAACCGAGCTAGGGTCACCTCCGTGCTCACCACAGATTCCCAGCTTAAGATCAGGACGTGCCGCGCGCCCACGTTCAATGGCAATCTGGATAAAACCTCCAACACCCCGTCGATCAAGTGTGGTAAAGGGATCTCCAGTCAAAATATTGTCTGCCCGTTCAACAATGTGGAATTCACAAGACCGACAAACCATTGTCTTTTGATCAATATCAATGGCCTGACATCGCGGACAGCGATCACGCATGGTCATATAGAAATCGATAATCTTAGCGGCATCATCACGTGAAAACCCAAATGTAGTTTGTGTAAGATCATTGGTTCCGAACGAAAAAAATTCCGCTTCCTCGGCAATTTCACCTGCCATAATAGTTGCACGTGGAAGTTCAATCATGGTTCCAACTTGATAGGGAATAATTCTGTCACACTCGGTCATAACCTGTGAGGCAACTTCCTGAATCACTTGTTTTTGGGTCTTCATCTCTCCCCAAATTCCAATCAGCGGAACCATAATTTCTGGAAAAATTTTCCCGCCTGCCTTCGTAACTTCACACGCAGCTTCAATAATGGCCCGGACCTGCATTCTGGTAATCTCTGGCATCAAAATTCCCAGCCGACATCCGCGCAGACCCAGCATAGGATTAAACTCGTGGAGTTCCTCTACACGTGCGAGCATACGTTTTGTTTCGGCTAGTTTTTTCGAATCCTCCCCGCCCAACTCTGCCCTCACAATCTGCACCATCAGATCCTCTCGTTTTGGAAGAAACTCATGGAGAGGAGGATCGAACAGCCGGATGGTCACAGGGTAGCCATCCATCTGTTGGTAAAGCCCAATAAAATCTTGCTTTTGCAAAGGGAGCAGATCATCGAGATATTTCATACGATCTGCAGTGGATCGCGCCATGATCATGCTTCGCATGATCTCGACGCGGTCTTCGGCAAAAAACATGTGTTCCGTTCGGCAAAGACCAATCCCTTGTGCCCCAAACCCACGTGCTACGACTGCCTGATCTGGAACATCTGCGTTAGCTCGAACGTCCAACGAACGAAACATATCCGCCCACTCCAGGACCTTTGCAAAATACTGATATCGCTCAGACTTCTCAGGTTTCAGTGTCCCCTGAATAACCTGCACGACCTCTGATGCCATGACAGGAATGTCCCCGCAATACACACTGCCGTCAAACCCATTAATTGAAATGAAGTCGCCACGATTAAGTCGAGCGGACCCGATGCGGACCGACGAGTCTCCGTTGACCTCTACCGTTTCACAACCTGCGATACACACCTTACCCATCTGTCGCGCAACAACTGCGGCATGGGAGGTCATGCCGCCTCGAGCAGTAAGGAATCCTGATGACGCGCTCATCCCATGAATATCATCTGGACTAGTCTCCATTCTCACCAAAATAACCCTATCTCCTGCAGCCTTCATCGTGATGGCCTGCTCTGGTGTGAGTGCTATTTTCCCAGCAGCAGCGCCAGGACCTGCAGGCAATCCCTTCCCTTGCTTGGCGTACCGAGCCTCTGTGTTCGGATCAAATACGGGATACAAATACTGCTCAATGTGTTCAGGCTCAACTCGTAGAACCGCTTCTTCTTTTGTAATAAGCCGCTCTTTAACCATGTCAACAGCAATTTTCACGGCAGCGATGCCAGTGCGCTTACCCACTCGGGTTTGAAGCATATAAAGCTGTCCCTTTTGAACAGTAAATTCGAGATCCAGCATATCGCGATAATGTCGTTCGAGTTTGCGCTGAATCTTCGTAAGGGCTTTGTACGCTTCCGGAATAGTTGCTTCAAGCTTCGTAATTGGTTGAGGAGTGCGAACGCCAGCAACAACATCTTCACCCTGAGCATTCGAAAGGAATTCTCCAAAAAGCATCGCATCTCCAGAAGATGGAGAGCGCGTGAAAACCACCCCTGTCCCACTGTCATTTCCCATGTTGCCAAACACCATCGCCATAATATTTACTGCAGTACCCCAGGCGTCCGGAATCTTGTAGATTCTCCTGTACGCAATGGCGCGATCACCATTCCAAGAATCGAAAATCGCATTTATCCCCATTCTTAATTGCTCGCTGGGATTTTGTGGAAAATCTCGTCCCGTATGCCGATGTACTAAGATCTTAAACTCATCAATCAATTCTCGAAGCGCGCTCGCGTCAAGATCAATATCATGGGCACATCTAAGCGAGGTCTTTTTGTCGTGTAAACATTCCTCAAAAACTTCACGCTTTACGTCCATGACGATGGTACTAAACATAGCAATAAAACGACGGTATGCATCGTAACCAAAACGCTCATTATCAGTTTTCTTGATAAGTCCTTGGACAGTTTGGTCATTCAAACCCAAATTGAGCACCGAATCCATCATGCCAGGCATCGATGCCCGTGCGCCCGATCGAACAGAGACCAGAAGGGGATTGGAAGGATTACCAAACCCTATACTCGGAGAAGATTTCTGCATAGTCTTTTCCAAGCGACTCATGTATTTGATGACAGTGTCCCATAACCCCGGAGGATACTTTCTGCGTCGCCGAGTATATTCGCCACAGGCCTCAGTACTTATGGTAAAACCTGGTGGAACAGGAATGCCAAGGTTGGTCATTTCAGCTAAGCCAGCACCTTTGCCTCCCAACAGTTCCTTGAGTTCACCCTTCCCTTCAGCCTTTCCGTCGCCGAAAAAATATACATACTTTGCGATTGTCTTTGGCTTGCTCCTGATCTCTCTTACTGTCTTCTTTACGGCCTTCTTTGCGGTCTTCTTTACGGTCTTCTTTA
>DCWI01000012.1:80865-83995 GCA_002328825.1 Nitrospiraceae bacterium UBA2166
CTTCTTTACGGCCTTCACCGGCTTCCTTGTTTTCTTCACTACCACATTACCCCCCCTACCACATCGGACCGGTAAATCGATCACTCACAGTCCTAGCATCATCTGTCCATATTTGTTCACTAAGATATTTCCATCCTCCATCTGGAAGTATGGTAACAATCACGCCATGCTCCATACGTTCGGCAGCTTTAATCGCCCGATAAACAACCGCTCCAGACGAGATGCCTCCAAGAATCCCTTCGACTGCAGCAAGTTGTTTCACCATCCGAAACGCATCCTCGTCCTTGACAACTTCATTCATATCTATGCGACTCATATCAAAAATCGGAGGAACATATCCATCCATCAGGCTGCGAAGACCCTGCAAACCTCCTTTAGGATACGGTTGAACAGCTGTAATTTTCATATTAGGAAAAGCTTCTTTTAACCGCCGTCCTGCCCCCATAAGGGTTCCACCAGTCCCAAGACCCGCAACAAAAAGGTCAATAGAATTCACAGTGTTTTTGAGGTCATCAAGAATCTCTCCAGCCGTGGTTTCATAATGCGCTAGGACATTGTTTGGATTCCCGTACTGATCCAGCATAAAATGCTGGTCGTCCTCTTTCAGCAGCATTTGCGCCATTCGGATTGCACCATTGGTCCCTTCACTTCCCGAACTGAGAATCACCTCGACCCCAAACGCATGCAAAAGTTCTCGTCTTTCAGTACTGACATTATCTGGCATCACAACGCGCAAAGGGTATCCCTTGATCTTGGCAAACATCCCAAGTGAAATTCCAGTGTTCCCACTTGTGGGCTCAAGAAGAATCTTGCCCTTCATAAGCTCACCGGAAGCCTCAGCACACTCAATCATATATTTGACAATACGATCTTTAAGGCTTCCCGTAGGGTTGAACCCTTCCAGCTTGGCAAAAATCCTGACGTCAGGATTGGGATTGAGTCTCCGAATCTCAACCATTGGGGTGTTTCCAATTACTTCTGTTAAATCTGAATAAAGCAACTATCCTTCTACCTCAATCACGACTTGTGAAAAATCAGCATATTGGTGGAAGAGCATTTGCAACTGACTAAGAAGTGCAAGCCTATTGTCACGCACAGCAGAATCCTCAGCCATGACCAGTACGTCAAGGAAAAATTTATCGATGGGCTCCTTGAGTGACCTGAGAAGAGAAAGAGCGCGATCATACTCTCCAGACGCTAGATGTTCAGTTACTTGACCACGAATTTCTTGCAATTGTGCGTACAACTCACGTTCCGCATCAACAGAAAAGAGCGCCTCAGATATGGCCCAGGGAGGAGAATCAGGGAGAATGTTAATCACCCTCTTGAAGGTTCCAACAAGTTCCACAAATGTTGGATCAAATGCAACATGCTGGAGCGCTGTAACACGTTGCATAACATCAAGAGGGTCATCAAATGTATCACGTTCAAGTACCGCCCTCACAAGGTCATAACGATAGCCTTCACTGCCACAGGTCGACTCCATTCGCTGTCGAAAAAATCCAAGGACATCAGTTGCGTTTTTCTCTCGGTCGAACTCTAATGCTGGCTGAAACGCGCCCAACGCTCTTCCCACAAGATCCCGCAAGGGAAGCGGTGTGGACCCTGCTAAAGCGATTTGCAAAACTCCTTGCGCCTGCCGCCTCAAGCCAAAAGGGTCCTGTGATCCAGTAGGAGCACACCCCACAACAAAGTATCCGACAATGGTGTCGATCCGATCAACGATCGATACGACCATACCAGGAAGACTCTCCGGGAGAGTGTCACCGGAAAATCGAGGGTAGTAATGCTCGGCAATCGCCTGTGTGACCACGTCAGGTTCCCCATCGCGCTTGGCGTACTCCCGACCCATAATGCCTTGCAAGCTTGGAAACTCACCGACCATCCCCGTCACAAGATCGGCTTTGCAAAGTTGAGCCACCCTGCAGCATGTTTGTTCTGCCGATGAATCCCACAACCTCGCGAGATATCCAACGAGCGTCTTAACCCGCTCAACCTTCGCATGCAGTGAGCCAAGACGCTGCTGGAACGTCACTGTGTGAAGCTTTGGAAGCTTGGCTTCAAGAGAGGTTTTCCCATCTTCCTCAAAATAGAATTTTGCATCCGCAAGCCGTGCGCCTAACACTCGTTCATTGCCCCGTTTAATCTCTCCCATATCCGCATATTCCACGTTACACACTGTAATGAAACGCGGCAACAAGGTCTGGTTTTTTGAAACCATCGCAAAAAACCCTTGATGCTCTTGCATAGCAGTCACAATGACATCCTTGGGAAGAGCGAGATAAGCAGAATCAAATTCTGCGGCAAGAGCGTAAGGCCATTCTACCGAAAAGGTCGCTTCCGAGAGGAGAGACTCATCGTACTCAAGAATACCTCCTTGGTCATTCGCCACCACACCAATCGCATCACGAATAATCTCTCGCCGCCGCTCCTGATCGAGAATGACCCCATGCTGCTCCAAGGCGTTAGCATATGATGCAAAGTCCTTAACTTTTAAACCATTGCGTGTCTTCCTCTCCCGATGCGATGCCATCATAAAGCGATGACCAAAGGTTGTCTTGCCAGCCTTGATTCCGGCATAGGCGAATGGGATAGTCCTACCTCCATACACCGCTAAAACCCATCGAATTGGACGCGCAAAACGAACGCCACTCGAATTCCACCTCATGGACTTGGGAAAAGAGAGGGAATGAAGATAATTGTCTAACAAGTCAGGCAGTAGAGAAAAAGTTACGCGTCCTCTGTGGCGTTTTACCACAGCAACATATTCACCTTTTGCCGTATGGCGGATGACGAGCTCGCTGACATTCACACCCTGCGCCAAGGCAAAGCCGATTGCCGCCTTACTTGGATTACCTTTCTCATCATATGCTGCTTTGCGTGGAGGACCGAGCGTTTCTTCGCTTACAGGCGTTTGCTGAGTACCTAACTCTTGAACCCAGAGAGTCAAACGTCTCGGTGTACCAAACGTGCGAACAGCATCACACACGATATGTTTCTCACGAAAGAGGGTTGCTGCGCCAGTTCTCATCTGCGCAAGAATCGGTTCAATGACTGTGGCAGGAAGTTCCTCTGTCCCAATCTCAAGCAGTAACTCCTTGGTCATTGTCGCTAAGTCACAAGCGCTGAA
>DCWI01000042.1:0-12525 GCA_002328825.1 Nitrospiraceae bacterium UBA2166
GACTTGCCGAAGAAATCGGTGAAATTACCTCGATGGGAGTCGAGGTGGGCATCGTAATCGGAGGTGGAAATATCTTCCGTGGGATTGCTGGCACAGCAACAGGAATCGAACGCTCGTCTGCAGACTACATGGGCATGCTGGCCACCATGCTAAACGCATTGGCAATGCAAACCGCTCTCGAAAAGCGTAATATTGATACCCGTATCCAATCCGCAATCGAAATGAGACAACTTGCAGAAAGTTATGTTCGTCGGCGAGCAATTCGACATCTGGAAAAAAAACGGGTCGTAATATTTGCGGCAGGCACGGGAAATCCCTACTTTTCCACAGACACTGCAGCCGCACTACGAGCGATGGAAATTGGTGCAAGTGTTTTTTTAAAAGGCACCAAGGTTGATGGTATCTATGACGCCGATCCACTGCTCTACCCAGATGCAAAACGATTTGACGAACTTCCCTTTTCCGAAGTACTCAACAAAGGACTGAAAGTTATGGATGCAACTGCAACAACCCTGTGCATGGACAATAATCTTCCTGTGGTGGTGTTCAAGTTGAAAGATCAAGGAAACATTAAACGAATCATCACTGGCCACCGTGTAGGAACCTTCATCCAAGGAAAGATAGAGCTTCAACTCCAATCATAGTAGGCACATGGACATTGCATTTGAACAACAGATAAAGAAAAAAATGGAAGACGCAGTTGAGCATTTGGTTGCCACCTTAGCACGTATTCGCGCCGGGCGAGCATCGATCGCCATGCTGGATCACGTCAAAGTGAATTGCCATGGAGTACCATCACCACTACAACATGTGGCAACCCTTGCAACTCCTGAAAGCCGCCTGATCACTATTCAGCCTTGGGATTCCACCCTTATCAAAGAGATCGAACGCAGTATTGCTACGTCAGATTTAAACTTAAATCCAACCAATGACGGAAAAACTATTCGTCTTCCCATTCCTCCCCTTTCTGAGGACCGTCGCAAGGACTTGGTAAAATTGCTTAAAAAGTACGGCGAAGAGGCCAAGATAAGGCTTCGGAATGTGCGGCATGAGGCGAACGATACCCTGAACAAAAAACACAATCTCACGCACCAAAACAAGGAGAGCATACTCTCGGACGACGAATGGAAAAAGGCGAAAGCTGACATTCAAAAACTTACAGATTCCTATATCTCAAAAGCACAAGATCTGATGACAAAAAAGGAGGCAGAGGTTCTCGAGATTTAAAGAAATAGTGGAAAAATGTGTGGTGCGTAGAATGTACAGAATTTCCAAAAAATCAGTGGGAACGTATTGTTTTCATCATTTTTTAGCCACTCGCGTCATCTTCACTACAACCTCAGCGACCACAAACAACACAGGAACCAACCCCCGAAAGCTATTTCTCTCCCCCCACTGAGAAAAAGAGACCAAGAATATTTTCCTTAAAAGTATAAGCCTAAAGACTAAAGCCTTAGGTATTTTAGCCTGCAATCTCTTTTCACCAACGCTCGATGGTTAAGTTGTGCTACAATTAATTTTTTGTGTGCTAATTCCTATATATCCACAGGTTTTACGGAGTAAACTATAACTAGCTGGGGTTTTTGCCAGTAGATGTTTCTTAAACAGTACCATTTAAGTTCCTATTTTATAACAGTAAAATGTTTTCGTATCAGTTGAATTGACATAATCAAGGCTCCGTGGTAGAAACGTATACGATCTATTTGGTCGCCGATCTATTTGATCCGACATTAGTTTCTGCGCTGCTACTGTAGCGCTACGACACCGCGTAATCGACCGGCATTTTTCGAAAGGGGAAAAATTGGAAGCAAGAACAGGAATCGACTTTACCCCAGGCGCATTTGACGACCACGATGAGCCTTTACAGTTCTTCCTTGCAGAAATGGGGAGAGTTCCTCTCCTGACCAGAGAAGGCGAAATTAGGCTTGCTAAACTCATTGAGGAGGGGAAAAATAAACTTGCATTCATAGTGTTTACTATGCCCCTAACTCTTCAGCGGCTCCATACCCTTAAAACAGAGCTCAAAAATGATGAGATTCGGCTCCGCGATCTCATCTGCATACAGGACACAGCAGAAGGAGAGGAAACAGAAGAGGAGGTTCAGGGACAGGATGTAGAGGAACTTCGGAAACGCACCATTCAAGAGTTAACTGCAATCCAACGATCATTTCGAACACTAGTCACAGTAAGCGCCACACGGCGCTCTGCACGCCTGCCGCGTGCAACACGAGAAAAAGCGGACAAGAAGTATAGAGCAGTATGCTCTCGCATTGTAGAAAAAGCCACGTTGCTAAATTTTACTCCCAAAATCAAAAACCACTTTCTCAATCATCTCAAAAGTGTCGGAAAAGAACTCAGCGAATGTGAGAAAGCGCTTGAAAAGTGTGCCAAGAGAATTAGAGGAACTACTAAGGATCTACAAGAGATGGCACGAGACATCACAACATTCGATAAGATCAAAAAACGTACAGGCTACTCTACCTCAACATTGAATACGATTAAAGAAATATTCATCACCTCACGAAAACAAATTCGGAAAATTGAATCTGAAATTGCAATGATTCCCGCAGGTGAATTGAGGGCTGCTTTGTCTACACTGGAATGTGTAGAAACCGATGTCAATCGAAGTAAGGCTGACATGGTAGATGCAAACCTCCGTCTCGTTGTAAGCATTGCAAAACGATATCGTAACCGTGGGCTTGCATTTCCTGACCTCATTCAAGAGGGAAGTATTGGATTAATGCGGGCTGTAGAAAAATTTGAATACAAGAGAGGATACAAGTTTAGCACTTACGCTACATGGTGGATCCGTCAGGGTATTACCCGTGCAATTGCTGATCAAGGTCGTACAGTCAGAATTCCTGTACACATGATTGAAACCATTAATAAGCTTCGAAGCACCACGCAGGAACTGGTCCGTAATGGATTACGCGAGCCTTCTGCCGAGGACATAGGAGTGAAAATGGCCATAACACCCACAAAAGTTCAAGAAATATTAGGAATTGCACAACATCCCATTTCAATGGAAACTCCTATTGGGGATGATGAAGACCGCCATTTTGGAGATCTCATTCAGGATAAAGATGCGATTTCTCCTCTTGATACAGCAGTCCAGTTTGACGTCCAACGACAAATTGCAAGCGCACTAAAAATGCTAACATCACGCGAAGAAGCCGTGCTGAGAAAGCGTTTTGGAATAGGAGAACCTTCAGACCATACGCTTGAAGAAATAGGGCAGGACTTCGCAGTCACCCGCGAACGCATTCGTCAGATTGAAGCTAAAGCCCTTCAAAAACTGCGGACAGCAGGATGTCGAAAAACACTAGAAAATCTCGTTGAATCATTGTGAGTTCTCTCTAGAATGATTTGAGAAATTTTAGGGAGTTTCTATTTCTCGTGGTATTGCCTCATTCATTAGTCAACTCTACTGAAGAATACTCAAGCAAGTGCCTGTCTCGATCTTCAATTGGTTCTAGGCAGACGAATCCATTGGCGTGAAAAGTTTAGCAAGCGAGAGTGAGATAACAACAGAACAAAAAGGCCCCACGGGTAGACTGTTTGAGCACCCTCTTAGGGCTCTCCTGTCTAATCATCTCCACCTCACTCTCTCGGCAACTTTTCCATTTTTTTGTAATTGTCGGCACTTGCATTAGCGTTGCCTTTCCTCTCGGCTCGGATGGTTTTATTCTCATTGTCCTCAGTGTGCTCCTCTCTAAAAAATAAAAGCATTTGCCGGAAATTTTCCCAAAGCATGTCCCCTTCTATTCGGCAGTAGAGAAAATGAAAGAGGATATTCAGAAAACGAAAACACAACTCATAGAGGAACTTGGTTCACTGCGCAAAAAACTCACTGAATGCGAAGAAAAGGGTTCTATGTTACTCCCTGTAGAACAAGCGTTGCGTGATGGGCAAGTACAATTAGATCGGATTATGAGTTCGGCCATGGATGCGATCATCAGCATAGATGAAGATCAACATATTCTTTTCTTTAATGCCGCCGCAGAAAAAATGTTTAGATGTTCTAACGCTGAAGCACTCTGCCAACCACTTGAACGGTTTATCCCTGAACGGTTCCGCCACAAACATAGCCAGCATGTGGAAGTCTTTGGGGAGAGACATGTGACTAATAGACAGATGGGACAACTCGGCGTTGTATATGGGTTACGTGGTGATGGAACCGAATTTCCGGTTGAAGCTGGGATTTCTCATGTTGAAATATCAGGAAAAAAAATCTTTACGGTAATACTGAGAGATATTACAGAACGAACACTTGCAGAAGAGGTCGTACAAAAACATGAGCAGGCCTTAGTTCGCAATCAAGAAGAACTCAGAGCGCTGACTGCTCAACTTCTGACGGTTCAAGATGAAGAACGTAGGCGCGTCTCGCGAGATCTTCATGATGATGTCAACCAACGTTTGGCAGCATTAGCAGTTTGGATTCAAACGTATCAGAATACAACTGCTGCTGCCGGACACGATACCGAACCCATTCAGTCTCTCCATCAGCAGGTTGTGACACTTTCCGATGACATTCGCCGTCTCGCATATCAACTCCACCCCTCAATTCTTGATGACCTCGGGTTGCCCGTTGCGCTGAGAGCGTGGTCCATTGATTTCTCTAAACGAGAACCCCTAGCAGTATCATTTTTGACTCGAAATGTGCCAAATGAAATTTCTCAACCCGTGGCAGCATGCCTCTATCGCGTTACACAGGAAGGTATTCGTAATGTAGCGAAACATGCAAAGACAAATCACGCATCTATCCTTCTTGCTGGGACAAAACGAAGTATTGGCCTCTGTGTTGCTGATTTTGGAGAAGGGTTTAGTCCCACCGATACAAGAAATCGACGAAAAGGTTTAGGCCTAGCAAGTATGGAAGAACGCGTTCGCCTCGTAGGAGGGAACTTTAGGGTCAAGTCCCAACGCGGACGAGGAACACACATTCACATTCTTGTCCCTCATTCGCGCTGAGCCACCCGCGGGGGAGCCGCGGTTAATGAATTGACACGGATGACGCATGTGCTTCGACAGAATGTAGAGGCCTCGCGTGTCCCCCTGCATTGCGTCGTCGATACTGATTGTCCACGAAACAGTGGAGTCGTTTTTCATCAAGGATCCTGACAAAACGGTTACCTGTAGCTAGAAGGCGAGCCTCCTGAAGTTGCCCTAAGACAATACTCACCGTCTCGCGTGTTGTTCCAATAATGTTGGCCAACCCTTGATGAGTGCATGAGATTTTAAGGTCAGATCTATCCGAATACGAAGATTTAACTGGCCGGATTAGATCCAGCAAAAGACAAGCTAACCGTTCAGGCGCATCGAGAAAAACAAAGTGCTCAATGCGTTGCTCCACTTGCGCCATCCTAGCTCCAATCAATCTGGAGAGGTTCAAACAACATTGTGGTTGGTATTTCAAAAAACGCTCAAAGTTCTTCTTACTTACGACTCCTACAACTCCACCTTCCATAACCTCTGCCATCGAATCTCTAGGATGCTCTGCAAGCACGTCGACTTCTCCAAACGTTTCTCCAGGTCCTACCGTCGAAATAGTGAGTTCTCTCCCGTCATCACCAATTCTCGAAAGTTTCACGTACCCTGAGTGCAGGACGAAAACGGAATCCGCAGTATCCTTTGGCATAAATATAATCTGCCCTTTGCGATACGACACCAATCGCATAACATCGCTTAACAACTCAACATCGCGATCACTAAGGCCATGAGAAATTTTTGCATGCTTCAAGTATGCGACTTTACGTCCATTTGTTTCCATAAGCACTCACCTCCCACCCCCTACCTAACGTACCCAACACGTCCTTGGTTGAAGCCATCAACATACGGAGATGTTAGCAGCCTATATAATAATTTGGACACTAGGTAATGTCCGAGTTTCGCCGATAAAACTCCCTAGGCAAACAAAAAAAATCACATGTTTTTTTTAAAAAATCCTAGTCACTGTCAACATCAGGAACAATATCTCTTGCTACAATACGCACCTAATTGACAGCTATAGATTTTCAGCCACAATATATGGGTAGTATTGATTGCACGCATCAACCATTTTGACCATGGTAATATCACGCCTTACCATATTTTTTTTCGTAGTCATCTGATGTAGCGGTGATACCTCTTTTATCGTCCTAGGAACAGTCCATCGAGACGTCAAATTCAAGTAAATTCAGATTATTCTAGGGAGACTTTGCATCATAACTAGGGTTCTACCCAGTATCACTTATAATGTCTACGGATTTAGAATTACTCTCAGAGGGGCAGGTGTGAAGTCCCTACATATTTCCATGGCAATTTCCAGGAGAATTAAATGGTTCGATCACGCATTCTTTTAGCCGATGACCATCTCCTAGTGATGGAAGGTCTTCGAAAACTACTGGAATCAGAGCACGATCTAGTTGGGACGGTTGAAGACGGGATAACTCTAGTTAACATGGCGTTTGAACTCGATCCAGACATCATTCTCCTCGATATCTCAATGCCAATGCTCAATGGCATCGAGGCAGCAAGAAAAATCAAAAAAAAACTTCCAGCCTGTAAATTAATTTTCATCACCATGCATGGAGATTCCACATATGTTATTGAAGCCTTCCGTGCCGGAGCATCAGGATATCTCCTTAAACGATCTGCTGCCTCCGAGTTAAGTCAAGCCATTCAAGCAGTGCTCAATGGACAACAATATCTCTCTCCACTGGTCACAAAGGATGTGTTAAATCCCCTTCTAGAGACATCGCACAACATCCCATCAAAAATGGGAACACTCACAACTCGTCAAAGAGAAGTACTCCAACTTGTCGCAGAGGGGCGTTCAGCCAAAGAAATCGCGACAATTCTTACAATTTCAGTGAAGACTGTAGAGTTTCATAAGGCTCAGATCATGGACCAAGTCGGCCTCCATACGACTGCTGACTTGACAAAATATGCCGTTAGCCATGGCATTGTAAGTTCATAACTTCTTCTCTCCTATCCCTCCCTCCAAATATCCCTACACATTGCAGAAGGAAAGATTACAGTCATTTTCTCTTTTGACATCACCATGCTACATCTCTCCACAAAACCGCCGCCTTTTCATCCACAAAATTCTAAGACCAGCCGCCAGATTCACACATCATCTTGATGCAACGCATCAGGTGGCACACCATATCATTCACCTAAGTAAGAGAAGCTTGTGGTGGGTTAGTGGAATAGGGGATATCGTCAGTGTGCTTTGCCTCATTGCTCTTGCAGTGCCCTCTCGCGAAAACTCTCCACGTATAGTGAGGAATCATCCTAAAAATCTCTAGCTGACTGACAGGCTTACAGCTATCTCACTGCCACTGGGGGCAAGCAGTATTCCTCAGCTCTCAGACGTAGGATATGACAGCACTGCAGGGTGGGATAGCAATTCTCGAAGTGTTGGTATGATGCAGTGGTTGCTATAATCATCAGTTTTTTTTTCACGGTCGAGGTGCACGGCATGTAGCCCTACTTTGGTTGCCCCTTCAATATCGTCACACCAACTATCACCAACATGTATTGCTTCATGTGGTTTAATGTTATGTTTAGCTAAAGCCTGATGAAAAATATTTGAATTAGGCTTTGCAGCCCCTTCGCGACTGGAAATCGTGATGGAGCTAAAAAAATTCGAAATTTTCAAGTCTTCACAAATCAGTGTTAGGCGAGAGTCAAAATTTGAAATAATCCCAAGCGGAAACTCTCTCTTTTGTAATTCTTCCAATACTTCAATGACTTCAGGATACAGTTCCCATTCATCCGAACCTTCAAATGCCTGAAACAAGTCTTGAAAGAGAGCAGGAAATCTCTCAGAAGTTTTGTCGATCCCAATGTCACTAAATGCATCCTGCACTACGTTCATCCACCACGCCTTTTCCTTTTCGATCAGTTGATTCTCTGGAGTACCCGGAAAAGCGAGAGGAGGAGCATTTTCAAAGGCCTTCCGAAATGCTCCATTGATGTTTCTAGGATTGATCGTGAATCCGTGCCGCTTGGCAGTCGTCGCATATACTTCACCAACTGTTCCCTTTACCTTAATCAGAGTTCCTCCCGCGTCTAGAAATATAGTCTTGATGGCCATTAGGATTTGATCTGCATGCTACGTGTATTCACAACCCAACATCCCCACTTAAAAAGGAAAGGTTAGAGGCAAAACTACTAAAAAGGCTCGTCAGGAAAATCCACATGGAATTTCGGCGTAAACAATATGAGAGGCACACAGCAATCACAACAACGGACTAACAACGAGGCTAACAGCGTTTTTCAAGAGTGTCCTAGAGTTTGGCGAGGACGCCTTGATTGACCTCCAGCATTTTCTCTGTACCCACTAGACATTCCACGAGCGCAAACGCAAACTCCATGGCAGTCCCTGCTCCCTGACTTGTAACAAGGCGCTCGTCAATTACAACACGCTCATCCTTGTAAACTGCGTCCCCCAATTTATCTTTCACACTTGGATGGCTAGTAACTGTTCTTCCACTGAGGAGACCAAACGCAGCGAGAACCATGGGTGCAGCACAAATTGCTGCGTTAATGCCATTGTTACTATCAACATGTTTAAGAATACGCTTGATTCTCTCATCTTTTTGAAGAAGTTCGGTCCCTCCCAAACCTCCTGGGAGTACAACCACATCAAAATCTTTCGGATCACGTGTCTCAATTGCAGTCAAAGAACAATCTGGAGCAACCTTAATGTTGCTTCGCCCGGATATAGTTCCATCTGGCCCGACGTCTCCAGCAACAGTAACCATTATCCCTGCACGTCGAAGAATATCAATGACAGTAATAGCCTCAATTTCTTCAAAACCCGTTGCCAAGGGGACCAGCACATGTTTCATGGTTATAGCCCTACAATGTTTGAGGTTTACATGAAGCAGCGAAAGCGAATTTTATGGAGTACATTGGTGTTTGTCAACGACAACAATGCGCAAAAGAAGCCTGTTCTATTACTACATCCACAGCACCTCAAGTTTGAACCAACTTCTTCCTTCACCTCAAAAATCTGAGGTGCTCTTCAATGAAGCTGCCATAGCTATGCACGCTACAGAGAGATCCCGAACATTGAAATGACAAAATTGTTTCCTTCTTACCTTCAATTTCTTTCTCCTCCAGGTATAGGTACTCAACTTCTAAGCATGCCCACTATTTAGGCAATCCACTAAACTACTCTCCAGGCCTAACAACTTTGCTCACTTTCACAGAGTTATCCCAAGCATTCTGTGGGTAACAAATTTCGTGTCAGAACCATTAAGCACGCAAACTCCTGTATTTACAAGTAAATAGCGAGAAGAGTATCATAAACACCTAGAGAGAAAGGGCAATGAGCAATTTACCACTCAAATTCCAATAAAATAAGTCTCATATCATGCAAGACATTTATCAATTAAAAACAAATTTTATTTTTTACTAATCACACATTATCCACAGGAAACATTGTATCAGATGAGATACACGAGTATCAGTTGGGATACTTATTCAACTATGTTAAATCATGATCTGCTGCAATTTGTCTCCCCAAAAGAAGGAAAATCATTGGCAGGCACTGAGTTTCAAAATGGCTTGAAACATCACAATACCGTGATATTGAAAGGGACCTGAGAGTCTCTCGCCTGGGCTTTGAATCAGCCAGATAACGTTTGTGTCGGCATTGTGCGAAGGCGAGCCAAACGTTCTTTGACAACAGTGTACCTATGAATCTCATACGTGTGTCACGGTGAAGGGAGGCCAATGAACTGGATCACTACCATGGGTTTTGTCGCTGGGATTTGTACAACATCAGCATTTCTTCCCCAAGTTGCTAAAATATTTATAACAAAAAAAACGCAAGATATCTCGCTGTTCATGTACATCATTCTAACCACAGGTGTACTGTTATGGACAATTTACGGACTCATTAATGAGGACCTCCCATTACTACTCGCGAATGGCCTCACATTGATATTTGTTTGCAGCATTCTCGTTCTGAAACTACGGCATGGGTGAGAACGAATGTACATAAAACACATATAGCAATCAGCCGAATGTTCTCGCTACGACAATACGACTCCGCCTACAATACTGCACTGTTCCCTCACAGAATCCAGGTGCATTGGATACATCGCGACAGTATAATACTCACCCACGAGTAGGAAGAAAATCAATGAATACCCATCACATGACACTCTCCCAATCACATCAAACAAATTTCAAACTGCACATCGATCCGACATTCTTCTCTCCTCCTCTCCCCGTCATACGGAAAAGATTGAATCGTGTTCCAATGGCGCGTACACTTCATCAGCCACGATGATACGAGTAACCCCCAAAACAACAACTAGGAGCAGAGTGACACCTGTCATGCTCGCCCTGTTGCTACTGTTCAGCGTGAACCAATTTTCCCTAGCCGGAGACTATGAAGATGGTGTCGCGGCGCTTGATCGTGGAGACGATACAACTGCCGCCAAAAAATTCAAGCAGGCTGCCAAGGCCGGGCATCCAGAAGCCCAATTTTCTCTTGCTGCGATGTACTTTACTGGGCATGGTGTGACAGAAAGCAATACAGAATCGGCACACTGGTACACCCAATCCGCAGAGGCAGGGTTTGTATTTGCTCAAGTCCAGCTTGGCTGGATGTACGCCAATGGGATAGGGGTACCGCAAGATCACACAGCCGCCGTGCACTGGTATCGTCAAGCTGCGGAGGCCGGCCATTCAGAGGCACAAAATCAGCTTGGCTGGATGTACGCCAATGGGATGGGAGTACTGCAAGACAATATAGTCGCCGTGCGTTGGTATCTCCAAGCCGCAGAAGAAGGCCATGTGAAAGCACAAAACCAACTTGCCTGGATGTACGAAAAGGGTTACGGTGTGCCACAAGACGATACAACCGCTGTGCACTGGTATCGCCAAGCTGCAGAAGCAGGACTTACGTTTGCCCAAATTCATCTTAGCATGATGTACACCAGTGGGCGGGGCATACAAGAGGACTACGTGCAAGCACACAAGTGGGCGAACCTTGCCGCAGCGACTACTGACGACAAAAAAATCGTAGACCTTGCAGTCAAAATACGCAATGATGTCGAAGGAATGATGTCACCAGAGCAAATCACAGAGGCGCAACGTTTAGCCAGCGAAGCCATAGAAGCTCACTAACACCCGCATAACAATGATTCAACTGACTCTTGCACCATTCGACAGCATTCTAATTGCGTTGATTCTCAGAACATTACCTATTCATTTAGTGACACGGACTCAGATGGAATAGGGTCACCAAAAGGCAGTGACCGGCCTGATATTCACTTGGCTATGAACCAGAATAGAGAGTAGTTTGCTAGACTCACTTCGCATCGGTCTCCCCGTTCCCACCCATCAGAAGATCGTCTTCCAGACAGGCGTACTCTTTGCGAGTGATGCTGCGAATGAATCCTGAGGAAACATTTCACCGCATGATGCAGATGCTCATGTTCACCCTGCTGCTGTTTTTCGGCATAAGCCCGCTTGCCCTGGCCGGAGACTTTGAAGACGGCGTAACGGCATATGACCATAGAGACTATACAACGGCTATGCAGAAGTTCCGCCAAGCCGCAGAGCAAGGGCATGCAGAGGCCCAATACTGGCTTGGCTGGATGCACAACACTGGAAACGGTGCGCCGCAAGACGATCAAGAAGCTGTACGTTGGTGGAAACAAGCCGCGGAGCAAGGGCATGCGAGTTCCCAAACCGGACTTGGCGCGATGTACGCTAGAGGACAAGGAGTACTACAAGATTTCAATGAAGCCATGCGATTGTTTCTCCTCGCCGCGGAAGCTGACGATTGGGCTCAATACAATATTGGGCGAATGCACGCCAACGGAAATGGGGTGACGCAAGACTTGAAAAAAGCCGTGCACTGGTACACCAAAGCTGCGGAGGCGGGACATGCAACGGCCCAATACACTCTTGGCGTAATATACGACAACGGGAAAGGGGTGCCGCAAGATTTGAAAAAAGCCGTACACTGGTACACCAAAACCGCAGAGCAAGGGAACGTCAAGGCCCAATATAATCTTGGCGTGATATATCACAAGGGAGACGGGGTGACACAAGACTTGAAAAAAGCCGTACACTGGTACACCAAAGCCGCGGAGCAAGGAGACGCAAAGGCCCAATTCGGTCTTGGCTGGATGTACGACACAGGGGAAGATGTTCTGCAAGACTTGAAAAAAGCAGCCCTCTGGTACACCAAGGCCGCGGAGCGAGGACATATGACAGCCCAATATACTCTTGGCATGATGTACAACAACGGAAACGGAGTGCCAAAGGATTACGTGCTCTCCCATATGTGGCTCAGTCTCGCAGCTGCCGGAGGTAGCAAACCTGCGATTGAGTTCCGAGATAAGGTCATTTCAGTGCTAACACCAGAGCAGATTGCAGAATCAAACCGCTTAACTCACGAGTGGCAGGCAACGCACTAGCATCCCCCACACAACACCCGCCACAAATATCACAAGAAATGGCGTCCCCAAGGGGATTTGAACCCCTGTCGCCGCCGTGAAAGGGCGGTGTCCT
>DCWI01000042.1:12850-13637 GCA_002328825.1 Nitrospiraceae bacterium UBA2166
TGAAAGGGCGGTGTCCTAGGCCAAACTAGACGATGGGGACGGCAGGAAGTGTCGAAAAACTGGGGGATTATCGCATAGGACAAATATGGAGTCAAAGACTCTCAATATTCTAGTTTCAGTTGAGATGACAGGGTTTGGAGTAGCTTTGCAGTTCGTTGCGATAGGGAGTTTTTGTTTTTCTCGTTAATAAGAGCACGCAGATCATCTGGCGTATCAACATCGGACCAAGCGGCTGTAAAACCAATCTTCAATTGCAAGGCAACAGCTTTTTCCTTTGTTAGATGCAATACTGTAGATGTTCCCCACGGAATATCGGAAAAGAGTGCTGCGTACAAATATCGCAGGCCAACCAGATAGTATCCGCCATCTGGACATGGCCCAAGCACACAATCATGCTCATCTAGAAGTTCAAATGCCCGTGCAATCTCTCCCACAGGAAGCGTGGGAAGATCACATCCTACGATGACAACTGACGAGTAGTTACAATCAAGCAGTTCCTTCATCACTCCTGCCATTCGTTGACCAAGATCTTTTCCATGCTGCTGGAGTAATTGAACCCCGTGGTGCGAGCGAAGAGCAGTGAAAAAGGGATGTTCAATACTAGGAGTGCACGCTACAAAGCGATCAACCTTCAGTTTCCCCAAACTCTTTTTTGTTCGCTCGATAGCATCTAAAACAAAGCTTGAATGCAGTGCCGTTGCTTCCTCTGGAGAGAGCGGGGGACAAAGGCGTGTTTTGACTGTTCCTGGAATTGGGGCTTTGGCAAAGATGACGAAAGCCCGTTTTG
>DCWI01000022.1 GCA_002328825.1 Nitrospiraceae bacterium UBA2166
TGATCAATGCGTTTCACCTCTGCATCCAAAATGCCATTCTCTTCCAGTAAGCCATTGACACCATCAGCCGTTCGATCAAGATTAATTTCCACTGCTTTGTCCGTTTGAACCTCCAAAACTAAATGCATACCACCCTGAAGATCCAAACCTAATCGCGTACCTTTACTCGGAAAGTACTCTTGCCACCACGCTGGCATCATCGCGAAATACGGAGTTGAGGGAAGAAAAAATGCTCCGGAGAGCACTACAATAATTCCAAGTGCAAGCAAACGTCCGCGAACTGGTTTCATACGTCTTCTATCCTACTCTGAATCATCTGTGGGCTGAAGTTGCGTCACATGACTACGCTCAATCTTTACCTTCACACTATCCGCAATCTGCAATGTCACAGTTTCTTTTCCTAAATTCGTAATCGTTCCCCATAATCCCCCGCTCGTAATCACTTTAGCTCCCTTCGTAAGCGCATCCAACATCGCTTTGTGTTGGGCAGATCTTTGTTGCTGAGGTCGAATCAAGAGAAAATAGAAAATGAGAAAAATAAGAACAAAGGGAATGAGGGAAACTAAAAGCCCAGGTCCCCCTTGTGAAGACCCAGCAGCTGTCTGTGCCCACGCAATCCCATCGCTCCATATCATACTGGCACCTCCAATACTCGTTGAGACGTCGGTTGATCTAATGTTGAGGCTACAACTCCCTGGTCTCCTGCCCAGGTAATTCCCCGACGAGCGTAAAAAGCCCTCCGAAATTCATCGAGATAATCACCATTGATAGCCTCACGTATCTCACACATCAACTGCGTAAGCATATGGAGATTATGAATCGTATTCAAACGCAACCCAAGGAGCTCGCAACTCACGAATAAATGCCGAAGATAGGCCCTAGAAAAACGCTGACAAGTATAACAGCCACAGGCAGCATCAATTGGCTCCTCCTCATGAATATGTTTCGCGTTCTTAATCTGTATCCGCCCTGTTGTTGTATACAGCCACCCAGTTCGACCATGACGGGTTGGCGCGACACAATCAAACAAGTCGACACCACGAACGGCACATTCTACAAGATCCTCAGGAAGTCCGACACCCATGAGATATTTTGGCTTTGATTCAGGGAGTTCTGCCGAAACATATTCGACCATCTCATACATCATAGCTTTTCCTTCACCTACACTAATCCCACCAATTGCATACCCGTCAAACCCAATTGACACGATCTCCTTGGCAGACTTCTGGCGAAAATCTGGATAGTGTGCTCCCTGAACAATACCGAACAAAGCTTGATCAGGACGACGGTGAACCTCTCGACAGCGCCGCGCCCATTCAGTCGTTCGTCGTATAGATAACTCCACGGCCTCACGAGACGATGGAAATGCAAGACATTCATCAAATACCATCGCGATGTCAGCCCCAAGCGCCTCTTGAATTTCCATCGATCGTTCAGGAGTCACCCGATGCAAAGATCCATCGAGGTGAGATTTAAACTCCGCCCCTTCATCCGTGACAGTGCAGCTTGTAGCTAAACTCATCACCTGATAGCCTCCACTATCAGTAAGAATGGGACCATCCCAAGCCATAAATTGGTGTAATCCCCCAAGTTCGCGAATAAGCTCATGTCCTGGACGCAAATAAAGGTGGTACGCGTTGGCAAGAATCATCTGCGCTCCGACTTCCTGTAACTCATTGGGAGAAATACCTTTCACCGACGCTTGAGTCCCAACAGGCATAAATGCTGGGGTGTTGATCACTCCATGTGCTGTTTTCAGTTGACCAACGCGCGCGGCAGTTCGTGGTTCTCTGTGCAAAACACAAAATTCCATCACATCGTCTCAGGCGCAGATACTCCCAATACTATCAAACCATTGCGAACAACTGTCTGTACTGCTCTTATAAGCACCAATCGAGACAGCGTTAACGCCAAGGCATCGGCTTGAAGAATCCGATGCTTGTAGTAGTAGGAATGGAATAAACCAGCAAGATCCTGTAAGTAATATGCCACACGGTGTGGTTCAAGACATCGGGCACTTTCGCTAATGACTTCAGGATATTCCTCCAATTTTTTGACCATTGCCAACTCTTCTTGAACACCCAACAGAGTTAAATTTGCATCAGAAGACGATGGAACATTTATCCCTTGTTCCTGCGCCATTCTAAACAGACTTGCAATACGCGCATGTGCATACTGCACGTAGAAAACGGGATTTTCGTTTGACTTTTTCTGTGCTAAATCAAGGTCAAAATCCAAGGGAGTATCGCATCTCCTCATGAGAAAGAAGAAACGTGCAGCATCAACACCTACCTCATCTATTACCTCCCGCAAGGTCACAAACTCCCCAGATCTAGTTGACATGGCAACGGGTTTTCCACCTCGTACAAGTCTAACAAGCTGCACCAACGACACCTGAAAGCTATCTTCTAAATGCCCTAGCGCATGCATCATAGCCTTCATACGAGGAACATACCCATGATGATCAGCACCCCATATATTAATAAGCTGCTGAAAACCACGGTTAAATTTATGAGTATGGTATGCAATATCAGAGGCAAAGTAGGTATATTGACCATTCGCACGCCGTACAACACGATCCTTGTCATCACCCCATCTTGAGGTTGCTAACCAATCAGCCTCTTCCAAAGTGTACACGTACTCTTTGGCACGCAAAACATTAAGCGCATCCGCCACTACACCATTGTCGTACAAGGTATGCTCTTCAAAAACTTTGTCAAAGTGAACATTAAATTCACGAAGATCTTCCAAGATCTCTTGTAAAAGAACATCTTTCGCAAATTGCCCTGCCTCTATCGCAGCACCCTCACTACTTTTCATGGTCGTTGGCGACCGAGATTTCACAAACGCCATTGCGATATCTGAAATATATTTTCCCTGATAAAAGCCCTCAGGCAAAGGCACATCCTTACATTCAGGCTCTAAACTCGGTTGAGTCATACGCATAAGCACCGATTTACCCAATGTCTCGACCTGAGTTCCAACATCGTTCACATAGTATTCACGCGCAACATCAGCCCCAGTTCGCGTCAAGAGATTAGCAATCGCATCACCGACAGCAGCACCACGCCCATGACCCACGTGAAGTGGGCCAGTGGGATTTGCGCTGACAAATTCAATCAAAACCTTCTGCCCAGCACGTACAGTCGAATCACCATATACTATTCCTTGTCGCTCGATCTCCGTCAACACACGAAACCATTGATCTCGCTTGATAGTGAGGTTGATATATCCAGGTGGCACCACATTGACATGGTCAAAAAGATCAGTTTCCCACTGAAGATGAGATGCAATAACATCTGCAATTTCACGCGGTGCACGTTTTTCTCTTTTGGCCAGTCCTAGCGCTACTGTAGTGGAAAGATCCCCCCACTCCGCACGTTTAGGAATATCAAACACAAGACTAGGCCAAACAGCTAAACGCAACTGACCATCAGTCTGAGCCTTACACAAAGCCTTGTGGAGTGCGGAAGTGACTGCGGCGGAAATAATACCCTCGGACAAGTAAATCTCCTAGGCAAAAAAAAGCACCGGATATGACATAAGAACTAACAAAATCTGCAACTGGAAAAGGAATACAACGTCCCCGTAGGACGCCGGGGCACCATACCATATGGTCAAAATCCTAGCAAGAAACGCCCCACTTTTACTTGGGAAGTTAAGTTGTGCGTACTACATACTCCTCGAAATAAGAAAAAACGTCGCCAAGGGGATCAATACCGTAGTATCGAAAACATTATCCTCCAGGTGCGCTCAGAGGATGACCTCTCTGTGCTGCCTCATAGTAAGGCATGGCTCGGTCAATCAGCCGTTCGAGGTGTCTAATACGATTCACATCAGAGGGATGAGTCGAAAGGAACTCTGGGACTCCCGCTCCCGAACGAAAACAAAGCTTCCCAATCCATCGGCGCGGACATCCACTCATCCTCTCCCAAAAATCTACTGATGCCCGAGGATCATAGCCTGCCTTCGCCATCAATAAAAGACCAACAGTATCTGCTTCTGATTCCTGAAGTCGATTGAACGGCAAAGAAACACCTACACCATATGCGCTCAAAAATCCCTGAGTAACGCCGGGATCTACACTTCCAGTCGCTGCAGCAGCAATGGCCCCCACTTGAATAGCCTGATCAATCCAAGCACGACTAACGCGTTCGTTTCCATGTCGCTGCAATGCATGTGCCACCTCATGTCCAATGACGGTTGCAAGCCCATCTTCATCTTTTGTGTACTTGAGGATACCGGTAAAGACTGCAACTTTCCCGCCGGGAAGAGCAAATGCGTTTGGTACCCGATCTTCTTGAATAACCGCAAATTCCCAATCATATTCAGGCTTGTCTGCAACCGCCGCGATGCGATCACCCACACGATTCACCAATGCGAGAAGTTCAGGATCTCTACTCAATGGAGCCTGCCTCAAGAACCCCCGAAAGGCAGTGAGGCCCATATCAATTTCTTTTTCCTCTGAGTAGAAAATCAGTTGATCACGTCCTGTTACCGGAGCTTTCTGGCATGTAGAGGAAACAACCGCAATCAAAAGCAATAGCACGACGATTCCAACGGAAGACCGCCGCACATCCTTGAACATCATGATGGGCCCCAGAGGTAGAGAAATTGGGGTGTACCAACCGACAATTGACTCCAATCCACGATACTACGCAAGGTAACTGAATCACTCAA
>DCWI01000102.1:0-2166 GCA_002328825.1 Nitrospiraceae bacterium UBA2166
CAGACAGTTTCCGCTACGCTCCAACTGTCTGTTTGACCA
Source organism: Nitrospiraceae bacterium UBA2166 (assembly GCA_002328825.1). GTDB lineage: Bacteria > Nitrospirota > Nitrospiria > Nitrospirales > UBA2166 > UBA2166. Next base: position 40 of record DCWI01000102.1, read on the forward strand.
CAAACTCTAACTTTAAAGGTGGTACAAACAACGGGGACAGGTCACTCTATCTTGCAATAAATTTTCGGGAATTCCTATGAAAGTTATCCCTTCTGTTGTTTACAGATTTAAGAGTAAAGCTGAGGAAAAATTATATAAATTATTAAAGGAAATGAAGAGTGAACCAGGGTCGATTGCTTTACATTCACAAAACCTAGCCGAGCATGATTACAAAGAATGGTGCGAAATAGATTATATTTTAATAATGGCAAAGGGTATATTTGTTGTGGAAGTAAAAGGAGGCAGAATATCTCGTGGTAAGGACGGGCTCTGGCGATACAGGGATAAATACAATGTAATTCATACACGTTCCGAAGGTCCGTTTGATCAAGCACAGTCCGGGAAATATGCTTTAAAAAAGGCATTGATTAAAAAATTTGGGGAACAGGAAATGAAAAATGTTTCTATCGGTTGGGGCTGCATATTTCCGGATACAGTTAATATACCGCAATCAGAAGAAGTTTCAAAGGAAACAATAATTGATGCTAAGGATTGCGATACCCCTGAAAAGCTTCTAAAAGCAATTAATAAGGCGATGGATTATTGGTTCAACAAGAAATATTATTACAAGGAAATTGATAGCGAGAAAATTCGTAAGATGCATATGGGCTTGCGACCAGTTTTTGAAATTACTCCGTCTATTTCAGTGCGTGTAAATGAAATATTTAACCAGTTGGTTTGTCTAACGGATCGGCAGTATCATATAATTGACGCCGCCGATGAATGTTCCCGTATACTATGTACCGGCGGGGCAGGAAGCGGGAAGTCAGTAGTCGCATTGGAAATTGCCCGTCGCGAGGCCTTAAAAGATAAACGTGTTGCATTTATTTCATCAGGTCGCTTTTTTTGTGAATACATCAAGAAGAGCTTCGTTCACACCGGTATAGATTTTCTTCAAGCTGATACAGATGCAGGTAAGCTTATCGGGGTGAGTGGTGTATTGTATGATTGTCTTGTGGTTGATGAAGCGCAAGACTTGATGAATATTCAGACAATTGAGGTCATGGGGGATATCCTCAAAAACGGATTTGAGGAGGGAAACTGGTATTTATTCCTTGATCCGAATAATCAAAAAGGACTGTTAGGGAAATTTGAAGATGATGCGTACGAATATGTTCGTGAGCTTTCAGATCATTCGGTGAAATTTAAACAGAATTGCCGAAATACACCGCAAATCATTGACCAAACCCAATTGATGACCGGTGCGGATATCGGCGTGAGCATGTTTGACGGCCAAGGAGAAAAGGTGATAATTCGTAAATACAGCAATTACTCGGAAGGCGCAAGTTTGTTTGTCGAGCAAATTAAGTCTTGGCAAAATGAAGGTGTCGATTTGAGAGACATCACAATACTTTATGGGGCCGATATCAGCGATACTTTTATTGCCGGATTAAAGGGTACGATAGCAACGAAAATTTATCCGCTTTCCTCGAAAACTGTGAACTTGAGACCGATAAATAAATTGGCTACTTGCAACATCCTGGATTTTAAAGGGCTGGAAAGTAAGTATATTATGGTCGTTGGTTTGGAGAATTTTAATGAAGATCCTGGATATATTCGTATACTTTATACTGGAATTACCCGAGCAAATGCGGTTCTTTGGCTTGCTGTTCCCGAGGCAAAACAGGCACTCATAGATAAAATGCGTTTAAAAAATTTCAAATCAAGGGATCCCTTATGATGCCGGAAATAAATAAAGAGAAGATCATCGATAACCGAAAGAGATTGGTTGAGTATGTCAGGAAACAGTTAATCGGTCCTTATTCCGGAGCTGATGAAGTATTGCACCATGCGTATCGCCCTGCAGATCGTTATCTAATGGGAAAACTCTATCCGGTTGATTCTGAGACAGCTGATAATGAAGAGGATCAAGAGCAAGAGAACGAAGCGGCAGCTGTGGGAAATGAGTGGTCTGAATCACCGATATCGTTAGCATTTCAACGCTTGCCTGCTTCAATGGGCTTAAGCTTTTTTCTTAACGGTAATGGCAGTGTGAAGGTATCAGTGTTCGGTGCAAAATACTCTTCAACTGCATCTGTGCATGCTGAGTTCACCTGGAATAAGGATAGAGATGCAGAAGCCAAGGCG
>DCWI01000102.1:2517-6351 GCA_002328825.1 Nitrospiraceae bacterium UBA2166
AAAGACAACATGGATTTCGCCATAGATACAAAAATCAAACCTAAAGAGTATAAGGCCTTTGTAACAGTTGATAATATTGATACTTCCGGTGATAATGTAAGTGATGCAGACAAGGCTGTGAAATTGATAAATTGCTTTGCTTCAAAGAATATAAGGACATTCCGACATCTAAAATCTGTGCATGCTGAGTTCACCTGGAATAAAGATAGAGATGCAGAAGCCAAGGCGAAACTTAGTAGTCTCAAAGACAACATGGATTTCGCCATAAGTTTCGATATAAAAATCTATGATAAAAAGTATAAGGCCTTTGTAACAGTTGATATTGATACTTCCTGTGATAATGAAAGTGATGCAGACAAGGCTGTGAAATTGATAAATTGCTTTGCTTCAAAGAATATAAAATTAGTATCATTAGTATCTAAGCCATTAGTATCATTAGTATCATTATTATCTAAGCCAAACGTAGAAAAGTTCTGGAAGCGAAGTGACCTAAGTTCAGATCGCGCGGAATTTTTACTGACGGCAAAAGATCGTAATGTCGATTCAGTGCTTGGCGGTGGTGCCGACCTAAGATCATACTGGCGTCCTGTTAAAAAAGGTCACTTGGTAACTCTTACTTTGGTAAATGTAGCAATGTCTAAGAAGGGAAAGCAAGCAAGGATTGAAGATTCTCGATTCCAAATCGGACTTGAAGTATTTGCTGCTAAGGGAAAAATAACGGCATACCCACGCACATACATTAAATCACTGGATGAGGAAGAAGAAGAGCTGAATATTATTTACAGAGATAATATCAGTTACGCAGTCGGCCATGGATGTTCCGTCGAATGGGATTTAGATGATAAAAAAGAAGTCTCCTCATTGAAGACTGTATACCTTCCGAGTAAGGAAGTACCGGAAATATCTCCGGAAATTCCTGGGTTGGATAACCGAGTAATGTCTCTTCAGCTTCTCGCGGATACAAAATACCCGATGAATGAGCTGAAGAAGCTACTTTTGGGCTTTATTGAATCATACGAAGTTTGGCTGACTGAGCAGAAGAAGGATGAGGTTGAAGCAGAATTAAGTGCTGCCAAAGCTCGCATTATCGGACGCATTGAGAAAGCGGCAGAACGTATGCGTAAAGGAGTGTTATTTTTAGAGAAAAATCAGCTTGCAAGAGAAGTATTTACTTTGGCGAATAGAGCGATGCTTATGCAGATGGTTCATTCTGAGTTTGCAAAGTGCCGAAAAGGTAAAGGCGTTACGGCAGAACCGGATTACTTTTCTGAAAAATTTAGTGGGATTCTGTGGCGACCGTTTCAGCTGGCATTTCAGTTGCTCGCAATTGAATCTGTACTTAATGAGAAATCAGATGATCGTGAAATTGTTGATATGATATGGTTTCCGACGGGTGGTGGCAAGACGGAAGCATATCTCGTCCTTGCGGCAATGGAGATATTTCATCGCCGACTGAAACATAAAGAGAAAGGATACGGAACTGCTGTATTGAAACGCTATACTTTAAGGCTGTTGACCAGCCAGCAGTTTGAACGTGCATCACGCTTAATATGCGCCTGTGAAACTATCCGTAAGGGCCGGCCGGGACTTGGAGCCGAACCGATTTCATTAGGGCTTTGGGTTGGAGAAGGATCCTCGCCGAATGCGTACACAAAAGCAACTGGAACAGTGGGCGCACTCGAAAAACATAAGGAAGCACTCAATGCGGAAAAACCCGAAATATTTTTCAGCTTAACGGCGTGTCCGTGGTGCGGAACGAGTATTTATCCTGAGTCTAACGATGATGACGATTGCTACGGAGTGAAGGCTACAGAGACCAGCTTTAAGATTTTCTGTCCTGAAGAGAATTGTGCATTTCATGATGAGATTCCGGTAAATGTTGTCGATGAACATCTGTACAAATACCCTCCGACGTTAGTGGTGGCCACAATCGATAAGCTAGCTCGCGCCGCCTGGGATTCTAGATCGCGGACTTTGTTTGGCCGCAGGTGTAATGGAGAAAACGTAATTCCGCCCACGTTGGTCATACAGGATGAACTTCATTTAATTTCCGGGCCCTTGGGAACTGTAGCCGGAGTTTATGAGTGCGCTTTCAACGTGCTTATGGGTAAGCCTAAAATCATTGCAGCCACGGCAACCATCCGGCGTGCAGGAGAACAAGTCCGGCAACTTTACGGACGCGATGTTAATATTTTCCCGCCGCCGGGCATGAAGTCATCAGACTCTTTTTATTCAAGACAAGTGCCGTTTGATGAAGCGCCCGGCAGGCTCTACGTCGGTTGCATGGGGCAGGGAGCAACAGCAGTATACTCGCAAGTTCAACTCTCTGCGGCAATTGCTCTTGCGCCGATTGAGTTAGGATTCACTACTGAAAACGGAGACGGATATTGGACTCAGGTAACTTTCCATAATAGTAAACGTGATCTGGGAAAAACAATGACCCTTGCAGAGGATGATATTCCGTCAAGAATCGAGTTGATAACTAAAGACGGAAGTAAAGCTAGGAACCTTAAGGTAATACGTGAACTATCGGCAAATTGTCGAGGTGAGGAAATTCCGCAAATATTGGATGAAATGAAGATCCAGATGAACAATGAGGAAGCAATTGATATTCTGCCGTGCACAAATATGCTTTCAGTCGGAGTTGATATTCAGAGGTTGGGATTGATGTTAATAAACGGCCAACCCAAGACAACGGCTGAGTACATTCAGGCTACCGGTCGAGTAGGTCGTGGTAATTTCCCGGGGCTTGTGTTTGCACATTATTCACCAACGAGGCCGAGGGATCGTTCGCACTATGAAACATTTTTCGCCTACCATGATGCGCTTTACCGTGCTGTCGAACCTACAAGTGTAACACCATATGCAGAGCCGTCGCTTAAGCGATCACTGCATGCCTCTCTGATTATATTAATGAGACATGGTGCCGGGCTGACCGAGAATGAGGATGCAAGCCGGCTAAATACAAATAATGAAATTCAAAGTAAATTACTCATCAAGTTTAGAGAAAGAATTCGAGCTGCGGCCCCGTTCCTTAATTCCCCGGGGGCAATGACATTACTTGATGAGCGTATCAAAGAATGGCGTGAAAAAATAGAAGAGTCACAGCGCAGCGGCAAACCGTTGAGGTTCTATGCTCGAGCGGGCATTCAATTTAGTGGTTTAATCTGTAAATTTGAGAACAAGATAGAAGGTTTGTGGCCGACTTTGAACTCAATGCGTCATGTTGATAGCGAGTGTCAGATTAAAGTATTCGGAGAAGGTATAAATAGATGAGCCAATATAGTCGTTTGAAAAGAGCAATTAGAAAAAATCAGGCTATCAGCCCGTTTGGACTCGGCGCTATTTATGATTTACAGGGTGAGTCCTTTGTGCATTGTAAAACATCGGAGTGGCTAGAAGACGATACTATTCGATTAAAGCGCCTTGAACTTTCGCTTAATGTCACACATTTCCGTTTGCCGCCGGTTCCCAAAAACGAATTTAATGCCCGGGACAATCAAAAAGTTATTTTCAAGCGTTTTCCTGCCTGGCATTTCTGCAACAAATGTCGCAGAATGGTTCGTCTACGGATTAATGATGAGAAGGAGGGTAAGGCTCCGTTATGTTCTCATTGTAATAAAAAGTTGGTGCCTATGCGTTTTGTGACAGTTTGTGAAAATGGGCATCTGGATGACGTGGATTGGTGGTGGTGGGTGCATGCCGGAACGAGAGAGAATAACTGCCGGGCGAGAGATAAGTTAAAATTTATATCTAAGAAAAACAGAGGAACAGGACTGGCAGCACTATTTATAGAGTGTTCAGCGTGTAATACATCACCAAAGTCTCTGGAAG
>DCWI01000055.1 GCA_002328825.1 Nitrospiraceae bacterium UBA2166
CTGAGCCAGGATCAAACTCTCAGAGTTTTTAACATCTATAAAAATCGGAACTTGTAAAAAAGTTCACGAGGGCCGCCACTTCAAAACACCAAAAAATATTCTCTTTTCAAAGATCAAATATCCAGCGGGGGATGCTACCGTATCACACCATTACTGTCAAGTAGGTAACGCCTCTCAAAAGCCACTCTTTCCCTCGCCAAAAAGCGCCAGACACTGCTCAAGACGCTTCGTACTGCGAATCGCCGAAACAGCATTTTGCCATATAACTCAGGTAAAACTACGGACTCAGCATACCACAGGAAGCATCCCTTAATGCTCCCCGCAAAATCACGAGAATGCTCACGGGTAATACAGAGTGGGCTTAAGGAAAATTATCCAGTTTCTGGACCACAGTTCATGCCGTTGCAATCATTGCACATGTAGGCACCATCAATCCACTTCATCGGTTCATCACACATCGGACAGTCTGGTGGAGGAGAAGATGGCACAACAAGCGAAGCTAGGTCAAATTCTAGGTTCGAATCCAATGCTGTATCATCGTTGCATTCTGCCGTATCGCCCACAACAACTTCATCCATGAGAATCATTATGAGCGTCCTAATAACACTTCGTCAACAAATACATAGACACCACACATTCTTCATTTACACACTTCCTAGATCGCTGATTGAAACATTCTCACAGCAAGACTCCCCCTCGCATGCTCGTGCGATCTACAATCGACATCGATCAGCACAAATAGCCTTCACTCGTCTTGAAATATTTGTATAAAAATACGCATGCACTTCTAACCTCATCGTTTCGCACGGCCAGTTGGTTAACTATAGCCATCACCACGAAACTTTTCTCCTCTCCCTCATCATATTGTGAATTTTTGTGTTAAAAATTGCGGGACCCTTTGTCCCCACGGGAATACCCCCACACCAAAACACATTCTCGCATTCTATACCTTATCGCATTGACTCTTCACGTAACCCTATCAGGAGACTCACACATAACGCCATGAGAACAATAGCAAATGGAAGGCCACTGACAATTGAGACCGTTCGTAAAGCAACGAGCCCACCACCAATAAGCAATCCCACAGCCGCAACACTTCCCAATACCGCCCATAGCACCCGCAACGCAACAGATGGGACCTCCTGCCCGCCAGCAGTAATAATCCCTATAACATAAGCGCCAGAATCGGCCGAGGTCACAAAAAATATCACGACAAGGATAATGCCTATCACAGCACTTACTTCAAAAACTGGATACCTCCCCAAAAGAACAAAAAGTCCAACTGCAGGATTTTCCGTAATCACTGTTGCCATACCACCTTGAGCAAACAATTCCTCATACAAGGTAAAATTTCCAAAGGCAGTGAGCCAAATGAACGTCATAATAAACGGAACCACAACAACTCCAAACACAAACTCCCTAATTGTTCTCCCACGAGAAATTCTGGCCAAAAACATTCCGACAAATGGCGACCAAGCAATCCACCACGCCCAGTAAAAAACAGTCCAATTGTCTTGCCACCTAGTAGATTGATAGGCTTCAGTCCACAGACTTAACTGAGGCAAGTGATAAAGATACGATCCAGCATTTTGGATAAGCGAATTGAAAAAGAAAAGAGTAGGTCCCGCCACAATGACAAAAAGCAGAAGCACACCAGCCAATCCAATATTAAACTCACTAAGCCTTTTAATTCCTCGATCTAACCCAAGCACAACCGACACAATTGTGATGCAAGTAATCCCTGCAATGAGAACGACTTGGGTTCCAATCGATTCAGGAAGACCAAACACGTAGCTAAGACCAGCGTTAATTTGCTGGACTCCAAGTCCAAGAGATGTTGCAATCCCAAAGACTGTTGCAACAGCTGCGACAGTATCAATTAAATGACCTATTGGCCCATAAATCTTGTCACCAAGAAGAGGAAAGAAGACTGAACGAATAGCCAAAGGGAGACCTTGATTAAAGGCAAAAAATGCAAGAGCCAAGCCAACTAATGCATAGACTCCCCAAGCATGAACACCCCAGTGTAAAAGAGTAATATTCATTGCGAGTTCTGCCGCCTCAATGGTTTTCCCTTGCCCCATTGGGGGAGAAACATAGTGAGCAATAGGCTCTGCAACACTCCAAAACACCAAGCCAATTCCCATGCCTGCACTAAACAACATAGTAAGCCATCCCCAATAAGTAAAATCCGGCGCCGCAGTCTGACCACCGATTCGAATCATCCCATATTTGCTAAAATACAGATAAAGCACTACGCCCAAAAACAGATTCATGCTAAATACAAAAAACCATCCGGCTGCATCTGAAATAACGCGCTGAATTTGTTCAAAAATGTGTTGCCCCTGAGGCATCGAAAGCAACAACAGGACAATCACACAGAGAACTATAGACAGAGTGCCCCAAAACACTGGAGGAAGAAAAGACCCACGCCACCTACCTGATAACATCTGATTAGAATCTGTCATGAAATAACTGGCTTAAGTGGAAGAAAAACATTCCGGAGCGAGACAAAGGAAAACCCGCACACACGAGAGTGCTCCAGACCAAGCGATGTCAGAAGCAGACCCTATGGTTTTCGGTAGGAAAGAATGCCCCAGGACAAATAACCCGCATCGCCAGCATCAACCCAGTGCTGGAGTCCTAGTTTCATGCGCTCTAAATACGCTTCAGCGCAAGTCTCACGCAATGTTGAATAATTAGGGTCAATCTCCTCCCGCACTCTAGCGTAATGCATTGGCAAATGTTCGGAAAGATCCAGCACTTCAATTTCCTCAAACCCCACAGACAAGGCAATCTGCCGGTAGGTTGCAATAGATCCAAGGGTATCAAGGTGAATTCGATCAAGAATCGGTTGAAGAACATCCGGGGGACATGATTCGCTTTGCATTGGGTCGGTAAAAATAAACTGCCCTCTTTTCGACAAAACCCTAAAAACCTCTGCAAAAACTGCGGGCCGGTTTGCACTGTGCAAAATCGAGTCTTGTGACCAGACAATGTCAACAGAACCATCGGGGAGCGGAATGTCCTCAAAACTTCCGTCGACCACATTAATCAATAAATCAATCCCCTCAGCAGCATTGAGCTCACGATTACGCTGGTTTTGAACCTCACTGAGATTTAGACAACACACATGGCAACCATATGCCTTTGCAAGGTAACGTGCTGCCCCTCCATACCCAGAACCAATATCAAGAACCCGAACTCGCTTATTGGTATCAGTGAGTTTTGAAGCCATGTATTTCACCATCTCATGACTTGCCTCAACAATCGATCTATTTCCATTGTCGTAGAGTCCAATGTGGATATCTTGTCCACCCCAAATTATTGAATAGAAATTATCAGCATCATCACTGTTATAGTAGTCACGCGCCGCATTAACCACGGTTGAATACGTCTCCGGTGCAGGCTTCGGAAGGGGCTCCTCATTCGCATACCTTTTTTCAGCGACATGAACGAAAAAATCAGGATCGTGAATACGGTAAGTCTCCTGAAAGTCTCCATAAGTATGTACTTGCTGAAAACCAACCTCATGCATGAGTGTTCGAGTATAGTGCTTCCGAAGTGGAAACATATTTAGGTGATACTTGGTTCCATCAGGAAACACGTAGCGGAAACGTGCAAGCCCTTCATCAACATACTCAGGTTCCGCTTTCACGTTCTCACCACAATAGTAGTAAATATGCTTAGAACTAAAGCCATGATCCAAAATCGCGTCATAATTACGCTGGTCTAGAATAAGGATACCGTCATGGGTCAATGCCGCATAGAACTCTGCAAGAGCCTTCCTCCTGTCGTGTTCAGAAAAAAGATGTGTAAGGGAATTGCCAAGACATATGACAGCATCATACTTCGTATGGACATCCCGGCTTAGCCAACGCCAATCTGCCTGGATTGTTTGCAAGATAAATCCAGCCTGCTTAGCATTTGCAAAAGCCCTAGCTAGCATTTCAGGACTTCCATCCGCACTCACAACATCAAAGCCCGCTTGGAGAAGACGAACAGAGTGGAACCCTGTACCAGTTGCAACGTCAAGAACACGCTTCACCCCACGCTCTTTGAGAAGGCGAATAAAAAAATCTCCTTCACTCGTTGCCCGTGCTTCCCAATTAATCAGATCATCCCACACCTTCACAAAGTTGTGGACATACTCTTCCTTATACAAATCTGTCTCCCGCTGCATCAGCGGGCTATCGCCATAATTTTGCTCAGTTTTCATCGCTTAAGTCCTAACCAATCAGAGAGACACCTCAAAGAGAAACGCCGGCATTGTCTCAGCACAGGAAACCACCAAAACATCTTTAGGGGAAGATGCAAGCTTATCACAAGATGTTCACTAAATCAAAATCTCTTATACGCAATACGGAATGTGGGCCAATTTTTGTTCCTGGCAAGGATCGAAACCCCTATAATTATAGGGGTCATATGCAACACTGAAACAATTCCGTCAATTTATTGACGAATAAAGAAACAAGAATTTCCCTTCCTCCCTATCACAAAACATTGCTCTATCAGGATCATAAAATAGCCCAGTCTCCTCAAATTCTTCCACTGTCCAAGGCCTTCTACTGAAATACATACTAACCGATTCGTGCCTATTCCCCACTCAAGCTCAACGGAAAAACACTCAATATTGTACGCCAAGCTGCCCAATCGAAAAGCACATTTCAGAGGAATCCCCCAACAATCCTCTTACGAATATCCGCCTAGTAACACAAACACACAATGCCGTGATAATACATAGAATTCCCAAACCAAAATCATGAGTGCCTTACACGGAAATTCCCTCATCTTCTCGGAAAGGTTTTCATCTCCCCTCCCAAAAAATGGTAGAATTTAGGACTTGATTTATAACCGGCATAAAGCAAGCACTGAGCCAGTAGACAACGCATGCTCGTGGACTATTCAGAAGCAACAATGCAGTCCATGTTTGACTCCCACGCGCATGCGTATGATAATTAACGCCAAGCGGGTGTAGCGCAGTGGTAGCGCATCGGCTTCCCAAGCCGTGGGTCGCGGGTTCGAATCCCGTCACCCGCTCCAACTGCTAGATCCCGAGTTGCGCGACTCACGCGCTTGCCATCTTATTGGACATGTGCATGACAGCATAAGGAGTGATGGTTATGAAGTACACGTTGACAAGAGTAATCGTGTCTGCAGTTCTAAGTCTTCCCGTCACTGGATTCGCAGCTCCCCTCCACGATATGGCAGAGGAAGGGAACCTTGAAGCAGTGCAAAACCTCATATCCCAAGGCGTCGATGCAAACACCAAAGATGACGAGGGATGGACAGCACTTCACCATGCCGCATTCGAGGGGTATGCAGATATTGTCAAGTTGCTTCTTGCAGAAAAAGCAACGGTTGATGTGAAGGACAAAACAGGAAATACCTCGTTATATCGCGCAGCGGAAGGAGGCAACAGTCAGATTGTAAAAGCCCTCATTGCCGCTGGCGCAAATGTTCAGCTAAGTGACGAAAATGGAATCACCCCACTAATAATGGCGGCCGTCCAAGGATACGTTACGATTGCAGGACTATTGATTGAAAGCGGCGCAGACGTAAATATCACAGACAAGTTTGGTAACACCCCCTTAAACTGGGTAGCACACCAGGGCGAAATTCTTATGGCCAAATTCCTTGTCTCAAAGGGTGCCAATGTCACATCACGAGATTCCAGTGGCAATACCCCTCTGCACGTTGCCGTAGCAGCAAGAAAAAAAGGAATTGTCGAACTCTTACTAACCCACGGGGCAGATGTGAATTCCACACTTCCTAGTGGCTACACCCCACTTGATATCGCAAACGCGCGAACTGATACTGCTCTTGCTGACTTCCTTACTCAACATGGAGCGAAGTCAGGGAGTCCTGCTAAAATCGAGAAATCATGAAGTCTAGGCTAAAAAAAGACGTTCAACCCTTGTCATCAATCTTCAGAAGAGACCCTGACTTAACCTAAAGCTCAAAGAAATATCCTCCACCCAATTGCACACGACGCATACGACAAAGGCCCGTGAACACGTCAACTACTCGAGCATACCTAGCCTGGCCTTCAAAAAAATTAAACCTCATTTTTATAGTTATCCTGATATACCAACACTGAGCATGGTCAGCCAGTGTCTTCGTGATTAGTATTTCTAAATCTTGAAAACTTTGAACTGGATCTACTCCTATAAATACAGATGAGTCCTGAACAATATCCGACTCACATGATTGGCTCTCCATACACGCTAACCCAAATATAGGAGACAAGGGTAAATATCAGGAAATCTGATAAGGAATGGAAAAGACTACTGTCCGTTGAGGAATATAGAATACTTCGTGAAAGCGGGACAGAACGCGCCTACACAGGCAAGTACTGGAATACTCACAAACCAGGCCAATATATGTGCGCGGGATGTGGCCATGAGCTATTCACATCCGAGGCGAAATTTGATTCCAGAACCGCTTGGCCAAGCTTTGATGCACCAATTGCTCCGCAACGCGTAGGAGAGAAAGAAGACGCCAGTTTTCTGATGAAGCGGATCGAAGTGTTCTGTGAGCAGTGCGATAGTCACCTTGGGCACCTCTTCGATGACGGGCCAACACCAACAAGAAAGAGGTACTGTATCAATTCAATAGCATTAAAATCCACTCCCTCAGTATGATCACTATGCGAATCATGATTCAGCATCATCTTGTTAACATTTCAACGTGGGTAGTGCTATGCATACTGTGCGTTCTGCCCTCTTCGATATACGCTAGTCAAACTATCCATCATGAGATTCATGTCCTCATTAATCCGACACAACACTTCCTAAAGGTTGAAAATGCTATTACATTTCCAAAGCACATTTTGTCGAAAACTAAACGGCAACTAGATTTCTTGATTCACGGAGACCTTCTACTTTCCACGACAACAAAAGGAATAACGCTTACTCGGAAAAACGGGCCGAAAGCTGCGATTCCTCTGGCCAATTACACACTGACTGTTCCTCCCAATACGCAAACTATTGTTCTCCAATATGAGGGCGAAATCTACCACCCCCTAAGAGCGGAGGGAGAAGAATACGCGAGAAGTTTCACAGAGACGCCTGGCCTCATTTCCTCCAAAGGCATCTATCTTGCTGGATCAACCGCTTGGTACCCACAATTCGACAACCATCTAATGTCATTCACGATGGACATCGATCTACCAGAACCTTGGAATGCTGTCAGTCAAGGAAAACGCACAATATTCGATGACCAAAACAATCTGGTGCAAGTTCGCTGGGAATCACCTCAACCTCAAGATGAGATTTTCCTGATCGGTGGCCCATTTACCGAGTATCGAAAACAGGCTGGCTCCATTGAGATACTGGCATTCCTTCAAGCACCAGACGTTGCGTTGGCAAATACATATCTAACTACTACAGCGCAATACTTGGAGATGTATAACACTCTGCTCGGACCATACCCCTATCCAAAGTTTGCACTCGTCGAAAATTTCTGGGAAACGGGATATGGCATGCCTTCCTTCACTCTTCTCGGACCCAAAATACTTCGTTTTCCATTTATCCGCCATTCATCTTATCCCCACGAAATCCTCCACAATTGGTGGGGACGAGGTGTATATGTAGATTTCAAATCAGGAAATTGGAGTGAAGGACTCACCTCCTATCTTGCAGACCACCTGATCAAAGAACAACGTGGCGCCGCAATCGATTATCGTCGAAGTACCTTGCAGCAATATGCAGATTACGTCGCGGACGCGAAAGACTTTCCCCTGACTGAATTTCGATCACGCCACAGTGCAGTCACACAAGCAATTGGCTATGGCAAGACGTTGATGTTCTTTCACATGTTACGGCAGCAACTTGGGGATGAAGCCTTCGTCCTAGGACTACGTATCTTCTATCAAGACAATACCTTTCGACACGCGACATACGAAGATCTCAAGCAAGCGTTTGAGCAAGCCTCAAAGCAAAATCTCAGTGCGGAGTTTGCACAATGGATCACCCACTCAGGAGCACCCAGTCTTCGTGTAAGCAACGTACACGCACAACCCAACGGATCAACATATCGACTTACCGCCACACTTGAGCAAACACAGCCTGGCCCGCCATATACACTGCTCATTCCTATTGCGATCAGTCCTACAGAGCAAGCTCCTGCCTACCAAACAACGGTATCAATGAATACTCTCCAACACACAATTGACCTCCAACTCCCCTTCCGCCCACTTCACTTGCACATTGATCCAGAATTTGACGTATTCCGCCGATTAGATCGCAATGAGACTCCTCCAGCATTAACGCAAGCGTTTGGTGCCGCAAAGGTCACCATTCTTCTCCCGAGTCAAGCTCCAAAACGTCTACTCGCCGAATATCTCGAACTTGCTCAGTCATGGAAAGCCTCACAACCTGGGGCGGTCGATATCAGAATGGATAACGCACTAACAACATTCCCCCCGGATCACAGTATCTGGCTCTTCGGATGGAACAATCAATTTCGCCATCAACCAATAGCAGCGCTATCAAATTATGATGTTTCAATCACAGAATCGTCTGTCATCATTGGAAACAAAAAGCTCGCTCGCGAGACCCATTCCATTATCCTCAGTGCACGTCGTTTCGACAATCCGGATCTTGCGCTGGTATGGGTTGCAACAGACAACGTAAATGCTCTGCCAGGGCTTGGACGTAAATTGCCTCATTATGGAAAATACAGCTATCTAGGATTTATTGGTGATGAACCAACAAACACCGTCAAAGGACAATGGCCCATTGTCAACTCACCAATGTCCATTCCCATTCAACATTTCGATGACCGACGAGAATCAGAATCAACAATGCAATTGGCCCCTAGACACGCATTAGCCACCCTACCAGAGCTCATATCAGAAGAGCGAATGGTCACAATGATTACATGGCTCACACACAAATCATTACAAGGACGTGGGCTTGGGACACCCGAGCTAGATCGCGTTACCAGGTTCTTGGCGGAAGAGTTTCACAAAGCAGGTCTCAAGCCAATAAGCCCCAACAACAATTATCTCCAAACTTGGCAAGAAGACGTGGAAACCCTTGGAACAAATATCACAATGCATAACGTAATTGGAATTATTCCTGGAACCAATGCAAGATTTTCCAATCAAAGCGTCGTAGTTGGTGCACACTATGATCATCTCGGCCTTGGATGGCCAGATGTGCATGCCGGGGATGAAGGTAAAATCCACCATGGTGCTGACGATAATGCAAGCGGAGTTGCTGTGCTTTTAGAATTAGCACGAACTTTAACTCAAACTTTACAACCGGAACGTACGGTTGTTTTTGTTGCGTTTACAGGAGAAGAAGATAGCCTCCGAGGATCACAATACTACGTCAAGCATACACAACAATTTCCCTCTGATAAGGTTATAGGAATGGTCAATTTTGATACAATCGGACGCCTTGAGAATAAACCACTTACCGTGATAGGAACCGCTTCGGCTCGAGAATGGATTCATGTGTTTAGGGGTGCAGGATATATCTCTGGCATACCAATTGAGTTTGTGATGACTGACCTCGAATCAAGCGACCAGAAAAGCTTTATAGACGCAGGCGTCCCTGCGGTTCAACTTTTCACGGGTCCCCACCTCGACTATCACCGACCCACCGACACTGTTGACAAGATTGACGCTGCAGGACTTGTCAAAGTGGCCAAGGTAGCCAAAGAGGCAATCGAATATCTCGCGAATCGACCAACCCCATTAACTTCCACTCTCACATCAACAGATCAGAATCCTTCAACACTGAGAAAACAACAAGGTTCACACAGGACAGTGAGCCTCGGAACCATCCCAGACTTTACGTATCAGGAGATAGGTGTCAGGATCACCGGAACCACACCCAACTCACCGGCAGAGACAGCAGGGCTTCAAGCTGAGGATATAATTGTACAGATAGGCAAGGCAGTCATTAATGACTTACGCGCATTGTCAACGGTACTAGCAACGCTCCACCCTGGAGAGACTGTTTCGATTACCTTTACCCGTAACGGAAAGCAGCACACCACGCAAACAACGGCTGTCGCAAGATAACACATGGAGGAGCTATGGTACTTTGTGAGTTTTCAATGAGTCCGTTAGAAAAAGGGGAGAGTGTTAGCAAATACGTCGCACGATCATTAGATATTATCGTGAAAAGCGGAATTGATTATCGTTTAAATCCAATGGGAACAATAGTTGAAGGCGAATGGGACGAGGTTATAGAAGTCGTAACACACTGCTTCAATCGCATGAAACAAGATTGTACCCGCGTGTCTGTGAGTATGAAAATCGACTACCGGAAGGGAAAGAAAGGCCGCCTTGAATCAAAGGTAGCCAGCGTTGAGAAACAACTAGGACAATCACTAAGAAAATCCTAAAGCTCGGCACCTTGAAATAAAGGTGCCGAGCTCGGAATGTCAGTTCTCGTTACCAGCGATCACGGCGTCCGCCACCGCCGCCGCCACCGCCGCCTCGTCCACCACCGCCACCAAATCCACCACCTGAACGTGGTTCTTGGGGCCGTGCCTCATTGACTGTCAACGTGCGACCATCCATCTGCGTACCATTCAACGCATCAATTGCAGTTTTCGCCTCGCTATCGCTAGTCATCTCAACAAAACCAAAACCACGCGATTGGCCAGTGTACTTATCCGTAATAATCCGAGCCGAATCCACTGACCCATGAGCCGTAAACAACTCACTCAACTGCTCCTCACTAGCAGAATATGGTAACCCACCGACATATATCTTCGAACCCATAGGACACTCCTCCTATTAATGTTAATAGCTATGATGATTAAGATGACTGGTAGTCGAACAGAACTCTAAACAATCTGGAAGGCAGGAACAGGCTGGAGCCAAAAGATCTCACACAATGAGGTCAACTTGGGATGGGCACTGTTGAGGCCAAACCACCTACGCGCTCTATTTCCCTCTCGTACACACAGCAAAGACGCAGCACCAATGCGGGACCGTACCATATCCTCACAGACGAAAGCAACCCAACCTCATCATTTTACATCAGATTGACAGCAAGCGAACATATAATTTACCATGAGCCAACAGCTAGGGGAGCCATTTTATGGCTGAGAGTGTTCTACAAGAGGACTCAACCCTTTGAACCTGATCTGGATCATACCAGCGTAGGGAAGCGGATTTTTGGGAACCATGCACACATTCCTAAGCCGCACCCGCTCTGGTGCGGCTTTTTATTTGCTATACCCTTTAACGATGAGAAGGAATCTCCCATCATGAAAACCGACCTCACCTACTCATTTCCATCATCTCGGAAAATCTACGTGCAGGGAAGTCATCCTGACATTACAGTTCCGATGCGTGAGATTCACCTCTCTCCAACGGAAAACAACAATGGAGACAGTATAGCAGAACCAAATGAGCCATTTCTTGTCTACGATACCTCAGGACCCTTTTCTGATCCTAGCATCACAGTGGATATTCGGCGTGGCCTTTCCCCTATACGCGAACGCTGGATTCATACTCGCGGGGATGTGGAAGAACTTCAATTCCCCACTTCAAAATATGGTCACGCACGAACCACAGACCCTCAACTAAACGACATCCGTTTCCCCAATCTCCGAAAACCTCTTCGTGCGAAAAGCAGCCAAAACGTGTCCCAGATGCACTACGCAAAGCAAGGCATCGTAACCCCTGAAATGGAGTTTATCTCTCTACGTGAGAACCAGAAACGATCTTCTCACCAAGCACACTCCACTGCTATCAATGGAAACAACAGACAATCAGTGATTGCCCAACAACATCCAGGCAATGCATGGGGAGCAAACATCCCAAGTGAGATTACCCCAGAATTTGTGCGGGATGAAGTAGCCAAAGGACGAGCAATCATCCCCTCCAATATCAATCACCCTGAAATCGAACCAATGATCATTGGGCGCAATTTCCTAGTGAAAATTAATTCGAATATAGGCAACTCTGCAATTTCATCCTCAATCGATGACGAAGTCGAAAAAATGGTGTGGTCGACCCGATGGGGAGCGGATACCGTCATGGATCTTTCCACTGGCAAGAACATTCACGAAACACGGGAATGGATGATTCGTAACTCACCAGTCCCGATCGGAACAGTCCCTATCTATCAAGCACTGGAAAAAGTGGATGGTATCGCCGAAGAACTAACTTGGGAAATGTATCGTGACACCCTAATTGAGCAAGCAGAACAAGGGGTTGATTACTTTACCATTCACGCAGGAGTTCGACTACATTATATCCCAATGACCGCGAACAGGCTCACCGGAATCGTGTCAAGAGGCGGCGCAATCCATGCCAAATGGTGCCTTGCACACCATAATGAAAATTTCTGTTACACCCACTTTGAAGAAATCTGCGCCATCATGAAAGCTTACAACATCGCTTTCAGCCTTGGTGACGGACTACGTCCCGGATCCATACGCGATGCCAACGACGAAGCTCAATTTGCCGAACTAGAAACCCTTGGAGAACTAACCCACATTGCATGGAAACATGATGTTCAAACCATGATTGAGGGCCCTGGCCATGTTCCAATGCATATGATCAAAGTCAATATGGAAAAACAACTGGAGACGTGTCAAGAAGCCCCATTTTATACACTCGGTCCATTAACCACAGATATTGCTCCGGGGTATGACCACATTACCTCCGGCATCGGCGCTGCCATGATTGGGTGGTTTGGTTGCGCAATGCTCTGCTATGTAACTCCCAAAGAGCACCTTGGCCTTCCAACCAGAGATGATGTAAAAGAAGGAGTAATTGCGTACAAAATCGCAGCCCATGCGGCCGATTTAGCCAAAGGTCATCCAGGAGCACAAGCTCGCGATAATGCGCTTTCCAAAGCCAGATTTGAATTTCGCTGGAATGATCAGTTCAATTTGTCACTTGATCCTGAAACCGCAAAGGACTTCCATGACGCAACCCTCCCTAATAAAGTTGCCAAAACCGCCCACTTCTGCTCAATGTGCGGACCACGGTTTTGTTCCATGAAAATCACTGAAGATGTCCGCTCATACGCAGCTGAAAAGAATCTCAACGAAGCAGCTGCCATCGAAGCAGGGATGCAGGAAAAATCAGAGACGTTCAAACAATCAGGCTCACAACTCTACTCGTAAGAACATCACAACCATGGCACACAAATGGGTCACTCCCCTTCGGGAACGAGATGTGACGCGCGCAATCGCGCACGCACATTTTCGTGAATTTGAACAGATCATTGAAAACGATGTAATCGTGGTTGGATCTGGCCCCTCCGGCCTTCTCTGCGCACGAGATCTCGCGGCAAATGGCCTACGGGTGCTAGTCATAGAGCAAAACTTAGCGTTGGGGGGAGGATTCTGGTCTGGTGGATACCTAATGAACAAGGCGACAATCTGTGACCCTGCGCACAAGATTCTTCAGGAACTTAGCGTCCCATGCACACCAGTCCCTGAATATGAAGGCATGTACATCACTGATCCCCCACATGCAACCGCACGCCTCATTTCATCAATGTACGACGCCGGCGCACGCGTCTTAAATCTCACCAAGCTTGTGGATCTGATCCTTCGAGAGGACGGACAACTCAAAGGTGTTGTCGTCAACTCCACTCCAGTCGAGGCAGCAGGACATGATGTCCTGCATATCGATCCGATCGCACTTGAAAGCACAATCGTTGTTGATGCCACTGGACACGATGCATCTGTCGTCAACCTCCTGCACCAACACAAATGTTACCAACATCCAGTTCCTGGCAATGGAGCCATGTGGGTAGCACAATCTGAAGAATTAGTCGTCGAAAATACTGGAGAAATCTATCCACACTGCTTTGTGGTAGGATTGGCAGTCGCTGCAGTTTACGGAACTCCACGGATGGGCCCGGCCTTCGGCTCTATGCTCCTTTCCGGTCGAAGGGGCGCGGAAATCATACGAAAGGCACTCAAAGAATAACATCCCGTGTCTCCCAGCGTTTCAATTATCGTTCCAGCCAGAAATGAGGAACGCGCTCTTGGCCGATGCCTTGATTCATTGTTGGCGCAAAACTACGAAGACTTTGAGTTGATTGTGGTCGACGATCAGTCGACGGATCACACCCCCGACCTGATCTCAACTCGAACATCACAAGACTCGCGAATTCGCAACCTTCGAATAACCAACCTCCCGGCAGGCTGGACTGGGAAAAATCATGCCCTTGCGTGCGGTGCACACAACGCACATGGCAAATGGCTATTGTTTACCGATGCTGATACTTGGCATGCCCCTCACTCACTCAAAGACAATCTCACCTTTGCCCAATACCACCACATTGACATTCTTTCGATGAGTCCAGATCAAGAATGTGTGAGCGTATCTGAAAAACTTCTCCAACCAACAATTTTTTCGACTCTCAGTTATTGGTTCGCATATTGCCACATCAACGATCCACAAGATGAGCAGGCAGCAGGAAACGGACAATACATCATGATCAGACGGTCGCTCTACAAGACCATTGGCGGACACGAAAAAATCAAAGGATGTATTCTGGAAGATGTAGAACTCGCACGGAGAGCAAAGCGTGCCGGCGGAACGCTTTGGTTTGCCCCAGCACAGGGAAAGGTTCGAGTGCGGATGTATCACACCTTGAAAGAGATTTGGAATGGGTGGGCAAAAAATCTATACCTCCTTCAAAAACAAAGCCCGCAGAGTTTACTGCGAACAAGCACACACATCATACTCCTCGATATCGCCCCAACTGCCATACTCATGCTTAGCACATGGTACAGTATCCACACCGCGTTACTTGTTACTGCAGGCATCATGCTTATTGCTCGGTGGCACAATCTCTGCCAACAATGGCGAAAGCTCGGCTTCGATACCCAATACACCACGTTCTATCCGATTGGCTCGAGCTTATTCCTCGGACTACTCTGGTATTCAGCCATACTGCACAAAGGAGGATTTAGGATCGTATGGAAAGGGCGCTTTTGCAAAGAGCTCCCCTAACGGCCTTGTCATAAAAAACGAAATGAACTACAGAGGGAGAATCCAATGAGTGAAACAACACACGACGCACCACCTGCAAACATTGTGTGGGGAGTGGTGAACGACATTCTGTTTTGGAGCAAAATTAAAGGAGGGTTGCAACGAACAGGCTACCCCTTGCGCCGAATAAGAACAGACCTCGAGCTGATGGAAACTCTAAAAAGAGAAACGCCTAGCGTCATTATTGTCGACATGGGCAACGACACCATGAATGCATTTGCCGTCATCCAAACACTCAAAGAGGATGAGGAATATAAGGAAATTCCAGTTCTTGCGTTTTGCAACCACGATGATGTCGCGGCATTTACGCGTGCTCGCACATTAGGTGCAGACAAGGTCGTCACAAACGGAGTGTTTAGCATGAGCATGGATGACTTAGTTACAGAACTTATCCAAGGCAATGACGACGACGAATTATGAGGCAATCGCCTATTAATCAGCTTCATCCATCGCTAAGAACTCTATGTTCCGTTGTAGGAAATCAACACACCCCAACCCCCTACGGTGATCCACAATCTGAGCATGCTATCGTGCGCAACGGAGTAGGCATCACAAACACCTCGCATCGTGGAAAACTGATGATCTCTGGAATCGATCGCACAACATACCTACAGGGACTCGTCACCAACGACATGCTCAAACTCACGGACGGCATCGGCATGTACTGTGCGATCCTAACGCCAAAAGGAAAAATACAATCCTATTTTAGGATCTTTGAGGTTGATGAAACATTGATCATCGACCTCGAAGAAGAAGCCATAGCTACAACTTATCAACTTCTAAAACGCTACTTACTCTACGGCATCAAAGTCGCACTGGAAGACGTGACTCGTTCATATGGACATCTCTCTATCCACGGACCTCTCTCAGACACCTTGCTCACCAAAGTGTGTGATCACACGTTTCCAGAATTAGACGTACCAAACCATACCAAAGCATCCATCGCTACAACTCAACTTATCATCATGAAAACAGACGAATGTGGCGAAATTGGATACGATCTACTCATGCCAATCTCATCTATCACAACCGTCTGGGAACGACTATGGGAAACCGCGACAAATAATAAAATCCACCCATTTGGCGCAATAGGAGCAGAAACCCTAGAGATCCTTCGCATCGAAACCGGGACCCCTCGCTATGGCCGAGAACTCGACGAAGAGGTATTTCCAGCCGAAGCCCTGCTTGAAAAGAAGGCAGTCAGCCTATCAAAAGGATGTTACCTGGGGCAGGAAACAGTTGCCCGAATCGATGCCTATGGAGATGTCAAACGAAAACTCGCCGGCATAACCATCAGCGGAAAATCCGTTCCAAAACAGGGAACAGAACTGTTTGGAACGGATGACGACTCGAGAGTTGCTGGGCGAATCACTAGCGCAATCTATTCACCCTCTCTAAACCAAATCATCGGACTTGCCTACCTTCGAACAAAATACCTGAGTTCTGGCACTGAACTCATCACCACCTTTAACGACCACACCAACAACGCTACTGTCACTACCCTGCCATTTCCACGCTAATCCCCACCAACAATACTGCAGATCCCACCGATGAGTGCTATAGTATCCACACTCTAACCATATCATTTAAAAATCGAGGGCAAGACCGATGGCCACACCCTATCGAGACTTGTTAGATAAAATTCGCCTCGCGTTTCCGCAACCCGTATCAGATCCCATTCACGACTCCTACTTTGTTCACTCCATTATGCGAGCCTTAGATCAGGTAGATGAAATGAAAATGGGATTGCCAGTCCTCGGATCGGTCATTCCAGACGATTATGAGGCTGCACGCAGTGCAAAACTACACCCCCACATTTCGTCAATAGAGGAAGTGACCTCAAACCTTGTGAGCTATCTCCAAGGCATGACGATTTTTAGCCATCCCTATACCCAGCAAAATGTCGTACCCCCACCCTCAATTCCAAGCCTGATTGGTGTCCTTCTATCGTCCTTGTATAACGCAAATATCGCTTGGGACGAATACAGTCGCCGTGTTTCATTGGCCGAAGTTGAGGCAATTGCCATCACAGCACAACTCCTCGGATACGATCCATGTCAGGCAGGAGGGGTATTTACCTTTGGAGGAACCGGGACCACTCTCTATGGTGTTAAAATCGGCTTAGAGAAGGCCTGTCCCCATACCATGCGAGACGGAGTTTCTAGTGATGCCATTGTCTTCGTCTCGGATGCCGGCCACTATTGCGCATACAATGTCACCAGTTGGCTTGGTATTGGCACCTCACGTCTCCATACCATCCCGACGACAGCCGAGAATGAAATTGACATAAATTGCCTTGAACAGGAAGCTCGCACAGCCCTAAGCTCTGGGAAGAAAATTGCAGCATTTATTGCAACCCTTGGGACAACTGATGCGTTTGGCCTTGACGACTTGCAACGTATCACCGTATTACGAGATACATTAGTTGATGAATTCCAGCTTTCCTACCGCCCACACATTCATGCCGATGCTGTCATCGGGTGGGCATGGGCAGTCTTCAATGACTACGATTTTGAAGACAATCCTCTCGAGTTTCGCCCACGTACTATTCGCGCTCTCGCGGGAGCCTCCCGTCGAATACGCTATCTAAATCTCGCAGATTCCATTGGCGTCGATTTCCACAAAACAGGATTTACACCCTACATTTCTAGTGCCTTCATCGTCAAAAATAAAAAAGACTTGCATCTCGTCACACGCCCACAGGAACAGATGCCTTATCTCTATCACTTCGGCGAACATCGCCCAGGAATGCTGACTCTAGAAACCTCGCGCGCGGGAACTGGCCCATTAGCAGCACTTGCCAATCTCCGCCTACTGGGACAAGAGGGCCTTCGCGTCATTATCGGTCACATTGTTGAGATGGCTCAGCTTCTCCGTGAACATTTAGAAGGGCATGAAGCCATCACCGTCCTCAACCGTGACAACTTTGGAACCGTAAATATCTTTCGCACCTACCCACTTGGCGTCGATACCTTTGCAATCAAAGAGCAAGAATTTGGAGACCCTACCTATCGAACATCGCTACTGAAACACAATGAGTACAATCGCAAGGTTTTTCATTACGTCCATGCCGAGGCAATGGCCGGGCGAAGCGTAGTACTTTCACAAACCGAATGCTATAGGAAAACACAATACAATGAACCTATCACGGCGATAAAATCATTTATCCTATCACCATTTGTTGATACAAAAGATGTCGAGATTGTCGTCAACAAAATTCTTGAAGCGAGAGAAAATATATCGTAACCATCAAGAGTTATTACATATCACCTCCCAAATCCAAGTTATTGAGGAAGGTGGAGCACGAGAAAATGGCTCTCATCCTCATGCATTGTCCATCACGTCGTTGTGAAGCCCGGATTTATTCCTTCGTAGAACCGCTAGATTCTTTGTACAAAAAAAGGTATCGTTCTCTGACTATGTCTCACTCCCAATTTGATTCATTGCTTTGATGGATATTCTCAACTTTGCCACAAATCTTGATTTGACCAACTCAGCAGCCATAGCGGCAATTACAGCTATTTTTCTGTTTGCAAATCGAGTAGTAACACTCAAATTAGGCATCCCATTCCTAGTAACCGCAGTCTGTGGGGGAAGTTCACTATTTATGATTCTCTCCAACGATCCAGTTGATCCCTGGGCATATGCCGTAGTCGGAGCCTTTATCGGATACTGGATGCGCAATAAAGCCTCCTAAAACACTAGATGACAAATGAATCTGAAAAAGAATGCGCCTGTAGCTCAGCTCGGATAGAGCATCGGACTTCGAATCCGAGTGTCGGGGGTTCGAATCCCTCCAGGCGCGCCATCTTTGTCTTAGAAAACAGTCAAGAAGTAGAACACGACATATATAAAGAATTGATGTCGCAAGGCTCAATTTACTCCCACCTCCATAAAAGTGATAATGGTGAATCAGCAACCCCAATCACGCGTAGAGATCACAAATAAATGAAACGTCGAGCATATATTTTTGGCGCAGGTGTCAGTGGCCTCGTAACAGGTTGGAAGCTCCTTGAGCGTGGATGGAAGGTAACAATTCTTGAGAAGGAAAAGTTTTACGGAGGGATGTCTCGCACATGGCGATGGAATGAATTTCTCATTGATGTTGGGCCTCACATCTATCATACGCCAGACAAGATTCTTGCAGAGTTCTGGGAACGGGAATTCGGCGACTTGTTTGTCACTCGAGACTTTTGGTGCAAGAACGTGAAAGGCCCCAACTTCGATCAATACTATGATTATCCATTATCATATGAATCGTTGTCCCGCTACCCTCCTGACCTCAAACGGCAAATCTTTTCTGAATTAGAACACCTTAATCCCGACGAAAAAGCAAAAGCCCATAATTATAAAGAGTATGTCTCCGCCCTCGTAGGCCCAACTGTTCAAAATATGTTTTTCCAAAATTATCCTCACAAACTGTGGGGAATCAGTACGGAAGAGATGACTGCAAGTTGGGCTCCAAAACGCATTGAACTTCGAAAAAGTGTCACTCCGTTTTATCACGGTCAATGGAATGCGGTCGGACGGTACGGAACGGGATGTGTATACGATCGCATCTACGAAAAAATTGAGAAACTAGGTGGAAGCGTCATGCTAGATCATGGAATTCAAGGAATAGAACACCGCCACAATGTGTTGACAGCATTGCGCCTTGAAAATGATCAAGTGATAAACCTAAAGCCGGATGACATTGTCATCTCCACGATGCCTATTAGTTTATTGTGCCGCTTCCTCGGCATTAAAAACACCCTTACCTTTCGAGGCGTTACGTCAGTATATCTTGCATTTGATCAAGACTATGTACTCCCTGATGGATTGGATTGGCTCTATTTTGATTCCCCCGAACTATGGTTTCATCGTCTGAGTGAGCAGAAAAAGTTCTCTGCTTCCTGTGCTGTTCCAGGAAAAACCTGTGTGACGGCTGAAATTGCCTACTCGCAAAACGATGCAATTGACACCCTCAAGCCAGAGCAGCTGGTCAAAGGTGTACTTGATCAAGTGTGCAGGACGAAATTAGTGCAACGGAAGGATTTTATTGATGGAACAGTGCATCGCCAACCAGCAGTCTATCCTCTACTGCATAAAGACTACCAACATGAACTCGCGAAAGCTCAAAGCCATTTGGGATTATTTAACCAATTATACTCAATAGGAACCACAGGTGAATTCAATTACGCCGATAGCCAAATCTTATTCCTAAAATCTTTTGATCTCGTAGACATTCTTACCGATCAGTATTCTGAGTTCTCCCAGGTAAAACGAAAACAATCGGCTACCGTTCTCAATAAAACTGTCTCACTGAACGAAAAACTAGTTGGAGATGGACATCGTCCAGTAATCATTGCAGAAGCAGGGTTAAACCATAACGGAAGCTTAGAGTTGGCGAAACAATTGATTAATCGCGCTTCTGCCGCAGGTTGTGATGCCATCAAATTTCAAACATATCAAAGCACAAGCAGGGTTTCCAGCAAAATCAAGGCAGTACGATATGCTGAAACGACGCTGGGAGAGCAAGAAACGCTGCTCGAAATGTTTCAACGTCTTGAGCTAAGCTATGACAACCATGTCGAGTTGTTCGATTACGCTCGGCAGCGGGACATTGAAATATTTTCAACTCCCTTTGATACGAGCAGCGTCGACATGCTCGAGTCTCTCGGAGCTCCCCTATACAAAGTTGCATCGTTCGACCTCGTCAATGTTCCACTCCTCAAGTATATTGCGTCAACTAAGAAACCAATGATTGTGTCCACCGGGATGTCCACCCTCGGCCAGATTGAGGAAGCTCTTGAAGTGATCCGAGGCGAGGGAAACGAGAATGTTATTCTCTTGCATTGCGTATCATCATATCCTGCGGCTCCCGAAGATATGAATCTAAGGGCAATTGAAACGCTGAAGAAAAGTTTTCGCATCCCCGTTGGGCTTTCTGATCATACGCTAGGAACTATGGTCTCTCAGGTGGCCTTGTCTATTGGCGCCAACATCATTGAACGCCATTTCACCCTAGATCGAAGCATGGAAGGTCCAGACCACATTCTTTCCTCTGAACCTGAAGAAATGCGCCATCTAACACGTTGCGCACATCTTATCAACTATGTTCTGGGGGATGGAGTCAAAAAGATTGAAGCCTGTGAGTACGAAACCATCAATGCGCAGCGGAAAAGCTTGTACGCCCGCATTGATATTCCGAAAGGAAAAATTGTTACATCAGATAGCGTGACGATTAAAGGACCAGGAGGGGGACTACAACCACGCTATATTGATATCGTAATCGGCCGAATTGCGAGACGAAGTCTCAAAGCAGACCATCCAATTACTTGGGAAGATGTATAGGGCATGTCGTATCGTGACCAAACAGAAGATATATTGCAGAAAGTAATAGCTATTGCAAAAAGGGAAGGCAAGCTGACAGGGTTTTGCATTGGGAACACCACAAAAGTTGATGCACATGGATTGTTCTTCTCACCGATACGAAATACCAGACAACTGGTCGCCGGCAGCGTGATTGTGTATGAAGCACACCATTCTGAAGAAATCGCACGCATTGTGGATGGACGAGTCCAGTACATTCTGGTTGACACAGAAAAAAAAATTGGGCCGGACCCAAAGACATCCTATGGAATCGGAGATATGGGAAATATCGAAGGTGCTGTCCGCGATACAATACAATATTCAACCCTATTGACATACAAAGGAAATGACTTGACAGTCAATTCCATCGACTGCGTATTGAGCCAGCTAGTGACTTCTCCCATGCAAAGCATGGGTGGGAAAAAAATTGCCATCATCGGTGCCGGAAACTTGGGAGCAAAGTTAGCCCTTAAACTAGTCGAACGCGGCGCACACGTAGTAATTACGCGCAGAGACAAGAAGAAGTTGGACACCATTGTCCAAGCATTGAACTATATCAAACCAAGAAATACGGTAGCGGTTATCGAGGGAACAACTGACAATGAATTAGCTGCACAAGACGCTCACCTTCTCGTCGGAATGGCAGTCGGGCCACCCGTCATTACCGAAACAATGGTCAGCAGCCTATCAAAGAACGCAATCATCATGGACGGAGGTAAAGGCTGTTTACATCCGCTAGCGATCCAGCGTGCACAACAGCGTCAATTGAAAATTTTTCGCGTTGACATTCGCGCTGGTTTTGAAGGAGAAGTTGCAATGTTGCTAGAGACACACCGATCGATTAAACACACCGTAGGTCGCCGACAATGCAACGAAATTTCAATTGTCTCGGGCGGCCTCTTTGCCTGGGAAAATGAGATTGTTGTCGACAGTATCCTCCATCCCACTACAATATTCGGTGTCGCAGATGGTCAAGGAGACTTTGTGCGCCAACTTTCACAGGAGCAGACAAAAAACATGGAACGACTTAGCGAGTTAATTTCAAGTAAGTCTATCGTGGAGTGCCTCGACACCCCCACGACGTGATATCCGAGAAGAAGGGCAAAGACTACTCACTCCATTTACAATTCACAGCTGACGCAGGTCATATTATAATAACCCGAAGCACTAGCCCCGACTAGAACAGATAACATTCAAATCCATCTAACGCCTCGTCTTTTTTGAGCTACGCTCTCCTCTATGTCACTCACCTTCTCTTGCCCCTAGGGTAGAGACAGAGTCTAGTCAAAGGTTCCTCAATTGACAGCTTCCTGAAGATGCCGACTAAGAGATAATTGCACTTATGCCCACAACAATCACTGCGACAATATCAGAGAGATTCCCGTTTAAAGTTTTGAGTGCATGAAATTTTGAGCGAAATGCATGGTGTCTCGTGATAAGCATATTACTTATTTGACATACACTCGTGAGTCAACCGCTGCGATTCCACAAGCTGCTCTGGGGATAGCAGACTTTTGACACGGTCACGATTCTTGATCGCAAGGTTTTTAACTTCACTGTCAGTCAAAGTCGTCGAAGCAAGGCTAAAACACTGATGCGATTGTACATAATCTCGCGATACCCCTTTCCCCTTGGCATACATCACACCCAGATTATACTGAGCCAACACATAGCCATCCTTTGCGGCCTGACGATACCAATGCACTGCTTCTTTAGCATCTTGCGTCACACCATTTCCATTTTCGTACATTAGGCCAAGATTGACTTGGGCCAACGCATAGCCAGACTCCGCAGCCTGCCGATACCAATACACCGCTGCCTTAACATCTTGCGGCACCCCACTTCCATTCTCATACATTAGACCAAGATTGAATTGAGCCTTCATATCACCAGCCTCCGCAGCTTGCCAGAAATTCTGGAAGGCCTCCACATAATCCTCTCGATTATATGCGATCACACCCTCGTTATAATCATCAGCCAGTACAAGCTGATTACCACTAACTAACAAAAACATGGAGAGTACAACGAGCGTCAGCACGTCAACAGATAAAAACTCCTAACAGAACAGACTAGCCTGTTCTGTTTTAGCAAACATTACCGTATGCCTATGCACACAGAAAAAGCATAAAAAGCCGTTGTGATTAATCGCTATTTTTGACACTTTAAATAACAGACAACCTCTTAATGAGGGAACATGTGCTGTGCCGCACTCCTCATCGACATTGTGGCAACCTGCGTATCCATGTTCAACCGTATTTCGATATCAGGAAACTGGTTTGTCGCATACGCACGAGCCAAATTTGGCGCACTCTATATACTCCTCGGCATAGGGTCGATCCAACAGAAACCAACACTTTAAACGCCAACCGATTTGATCTTTGGGAATAAAGAATGAAGATCACTTGACCCACCTCTTCAGTATCTCCAGGCACGTACAAATAACAAACTATAACACTAGAAATTATTTCCTCACTCCAACAACGGAGCGGTGTAACAACAAAAAAAATATAGAAACATCAACAAATTACCCAACAACAACCATGGAACAACCGGATGCATTACCCAACCTCAAAAAAACTATTATTCCACGTCATAAATGGTCTACAGAGCCATCAAGGCGTGATCGCCACACCGTTAGGGCCATCTCCAACCGAAATCGTAGAGATAACCGTATTCGTGCTCACATCAATCACTGAAACGGTGTTGGAAAGCCAGTTCGTTACATAAACGCGAGTCCCGTCTGGCGTGATGGCTACCCCATTGGGAGCATCTTCAACTGGAATCGTGGCAATGACCGTGTTCGTAGCCACATCAATCACTGAGACGGTACCGGAAGCATTGTTCGTCACATACGCACGTGTTGGTGACTGAGTCACTTGCGGAACTGTAGATTGCTGAGGAGGCACAGATCCAACATTTTTATCCCCATCACACGAAAGGACAGCAAACAGAAAAAACAACATAAAAAAAACCATTGAGAGTTTAGTATAGCGTGTCATGGATACTCTGCAGTTTGTCAAAAGGTTAAAAAAGTTTACGCCTCCCAAGGGCACAATTCAATATTCACCACAAGGCAAGAATGGACATGCATACACATCTTTTTTTTTCGTACCCTGTTCATCTCGATTGAAGACCTTAAGCTTGGTGGGATTGAAATATAGCCTTACTTTAATAATGCAACAGCACAACGCCTCCTCACAAGTAGACCACCCCAACTAAATTTAGCCACACCTTCATAATACAAGTGGGTACATTGCTTGCAACCATGCCTCTTCAGGGCAAGATATCCTTCCGCTAACGATAGAATCATTGTCGAATTGGGGCCCACTCACGAGCCAGTCGTTTCGCTTCTACTATCTCCTTTTGTGACATTTTTTGCGCAAGGGCCTCCCGACGTTCAATGACTCGATCGCGTGTCTCTTGGCTAGAAACATTCGCTGTGGCAATGGTATACCACTTGTACGCTTGGATAACGTCTGGCAACACCCCTCGCCCTAATTCATACATCTTGCCAAGGTTGACCTGGGCAATCGCATAGTCAGCCTCCGCTGATTTCACGTACCAGTGCAGCGCTTCCTGATTATTTTGAGGCACACCCTTCCCGTAATAGTACATCCAACCAAGCCAGTTGTGTGCCTTGGCATGGCCAACTTCTGCAGATCTGCTGAAGTGCTCTAAGGCAGTCGCATAATCTTTCTGATTAAAAGCATCTTTTCCATTTTGATAGGAATTTTCTCCTTGAGGCTCTTTGGGCAGAGTTGAGAAAATTTCTGCTGAGGGAGTTGATTCGCCAAAGGCTGTCTCTTTCTTGGATTCACATCCGTTACTGAACACAGCCAGAAGAAAGAGAAGAAACATGACTAGCAAGAGCATGAGGTTCGATCCAACCATGGATTCAGATTATCAATTTGAGTAATTTCTCTAAGCTAATTTTCGGTCTTAATGAACACACGGGAGGCTGAACTCAATACATCTGGCAGGTTCTATAGCTTCACCACTTTCTCGAACACCCGCCGTAGATACTGCCTGATTATCAAGCAGGTTTCCCCTAACAGATTGATAACAAACAACATCAGACCAACGCGGTTGGTGGGGTGTTAATGATCCAACGTCCAATCACGGATAAGTTTTTTTGCTTTAGTAATTTGGTGAGGAGACATAAACGTAGCAATCGCATCACGCTTCTTAACTTCATCCTCTCCACCTTTAGAAGCCGCGAGACTAGCCCACATATAAGCGAGCACGTAATCCTGAGAAACACCTTTCCCAAAATAATACATTGAGGCAAGATTGTACTGGGCTCCCTTATCATCAAACTCAGCGGACTTCTGATACCACCGCACTGCTTGTTGGTCATTCTGCACCACGCCTTTTCCATGAGCATACATGAGACCAAGAGCAGTCTGAGCACCCGTATCACCAGCCTCCGCAGCTTTTATATACCAGTGCATCGCTTGCACATAGTCCCGTATCACACCTCTCCCCACAGCGTACATTGAAGCGAGATTATATTGAGCTTCCACATCGCCATCCTTAGCAGCTTCCACGTACAAGTCTAACTCTTGCTCATAGTCTCGTGGCGCACTTTTCTCAAACCGATATAATGGACCGAGAGCGGCCTGAAAACTTAGGTTATTGGCCTCGGCAGTCTTTAGCATGTTCACGAAGGATTCCTCATAGTCATCCTTAAGATAAGAGGACAAAGTCTCCTGAGCATCTCCAGCCATCGCAACACCACTCGCACCACACAACAGCACAAGTGCAAACACTACAGACTTCATGATACCCCCGATTGGATCATTGACAGGTCACACCAAAATTCAACCCCTATTCCAAACCTCATTTAGTCCCACGACATACACATACGAAATTAGTACAAATGTTTTGATGTCCATTCCCTAGATGTTTAGTTATTTTCGCAACAACTTTTTTGATCGATTTTTCCAGAAATCATGTTATAGAGCCATGCGAAGATAGCTCCACCAATGATGCCATCGACAAACGCCCACACGAGACCAATAATACTCCCAAGCGGACTAACTGTGTAACCAGGATAAAAATACCCAATGAAGGTTAAAAAAGTATTCTCCTCCATAACATGAGGTTCAAAATAAATGATCCACCACGTCACCAGGAAAAGGCTGAGTCCCCACAAAATCCCACATGCAAGAGCAAACGCTTTTATATTGAGTGTCATGGCTCACCTCCTGTAGATAAAGTGCCCATCGGATACTGTATATTGTACGCCTGACAAAATTATGATTCAATCTTTATTGAATATCAGGGAAGGAACGATCAATTAGATGCCTTGCTTGAGGAGCTGTCCATCCGAGGGAAGAGAAATGTCTAGAATTCTTTAGCGTTGAGCTTTTCACATATTCAGTCGTTAACCGACGGTCTTTTCACAGATCATCCTGTGATGACTTGAAAAGATTTTCCACAATCTCTTCATTCTATCGTTATCAGTTATCACCTCTTGTTGATGCCTAAATTAGTTGTGGACAATGACATCCAAATAATAATCTATGCCATTCATCATATCTTCTTGCCAACGGGCAATTTGACCACTACCCACCTTGTCTACCGTGATGGTAGTGAAGAGGAAGGGGCACTCAAGAAAATCATCCGCACAAGAAGAGCCAATGATTGTCTCAACGCACAGTGATCAAATCACCACATGTAAGCCCGGCACTTATGCACTCGTTTTTCGAAGCACAATTCATCAGCAAATTCACGTTGGACAACTCGGAGCGTTGTCCATAAGGGAGGGTGTCTACATTTATGTAGGCAGTGGGTTTGGCCCCGGAGGTATCCGGGCCCGCATAAAACATCATTGCCGCATATCACCCTCTCCCCACTGGCATGTCGACTATCTGCGACAGGTGCTCCCCATCATTAGCGTGTGGTACTCACATGACCCCGAACGGAAAGAGCATCATTGGGCAACAACACTCATGGAACTCCCTGGTGCAGAAATTCCACTACCAAGGTTCGGGGCATCAGATTGTCGGTGCAAAACCCACTTATTCTACTTTACCGAAGCCCCGTTACCAACAGAGATTTGAAGACACTCAAAAAAGCATCATCCAAGATCATGGCCCAATTAGAGAGAGATACAGAGTGGCGATAGAGACAAAAGGATGGAAACATTCGTGCGAATTCAAGTCATTTCAGACCTTTCCATTCTTTTCGACAAGCCAAGGGATTTCTCTTCTTTCGAAAACGTCCACAGCTCCAACGAAATCCTTAGTTTCAAGATGATCCCGGATTCGATCTCGCCTAGAGCCCTCCTCATCGCCTCGGAATACGAATCTGTTCTACGAGTTGTTGGACATGCTCAGGTGGAGCACTGGTAATTCGTGAAACACCATAGGCCACGGAAAAGTTGAGAATCATTCCGATCGTTCCTATTCCCTCTGGAGAAATCCCAAAGAGCCAGTTTTCGGCGATGTTTTCATACACAGGCTCAATAAATATTCCCTTTAAGCACACGATATAACCCATAGTAAAGATAAGCCCGGTGAGCATACCGGCAATGGCACCCCACTTGTTCATCCTTTTGCTGAAAATACCAAGGAACAGAGCAGGAAACAACGATGCTGCAGCCAAGCCAAATGCGAAGGCCACGACTTGTGCAACAAATGCTGGTGGATGAAGACCAAGATATCCCGCAATACAGATTGCTCCTGTCGCCGCCACCCGCCCAGCTGTCAATTCACCTTTCTCGCTAATCGTTGGCGCAATTGTACTCTTGAGTAGATCATGGGACACACTAACGGAAATCACCAAGAGTAACCCCGCCGCAGTTGAAAGTGCCGCCGCAATTCCTCCAGCAGCAATAAGAGCGATCACCCAATTTGGAAGCCCCGCAATTTCAGGATTAGCTAACACCATGATATCTCGATCAACATAGATCTCATTTGAAAATAACGCCCCTTCAGAGATATAGCCCTCTCCAGGATTTGTTACCAATCTTTCCCCGTGCGTACCTCGACGATCACCATCAAACTGTGGTGTTTTGGTGATATTCCCATTCAATGCATCCCCCGCAGCATATTGCACCTTGCCATCACCATTGTGATCAACCCACACGATGAGGCCAGAATCTTCCCATGTGTGAAACCATGGAGGCATGGTTCTGTAGAGCTGCCCTTGACCATCAGGGCCGTTAACTGTGGTCACAAAGTTCATCATCGCCAATGCTCCAACAGCCGGTGCCGATGTATAGAGAAGAGCAATAAAAACTAGAGCCCAGCCGGCTGACCACCTCGCATCACGAACCCTGCGAACAGTGAAAAACCGGACAATGACGTGTGGAAGCCCTGCGGTTCCAAGCATCAATGCCAAAGTGATCGCAAAAACATCAATCATCGACTTCTGATTAAATGGCTCAGTGTAGGCCGGAAGCCCAAGATCAACGAGCACCTGATCCAATGTTTCAAGCAAATATCCAGAACCATCACTCAACTGAGACCCCAGTGCCAATTGCGGAATAGGATTCCCAGTAAGCTGGAAGGCAATAAATACAGCTGGAACCGTATACGCAAATATCAACACACAATATTGTGCGACCTGAGTGTAGGTAATCCCACGCATACCTCCGAGAACAGCGTAAATAAACACAATACCCATGCCAAAATAGAGCCCCACCTCAACAGAAACCTGCAGGAAACGAGAAAAAACGATCCCAACACCTCGCATCTGCCCGGCTACATAGGTAAAAGAGATAAAGATTAGGCAGATGACAGCAACCACACGAGCAACCTGAGAATCGTATCGATCTCCTATAAATTCTGGAACCGTGTACTTTCCAAATTTGCGAAGATACGGAGCAAGCAACATAGCGAGCAACACATACCCCCCCGTCCATCCCATGAGATAAATACTTCCTTCGTACCCCAAAAACGCAATTAGCCCCGCCATCGAAATAAATGACGCCGCCGACATCCAATCCGCAGCAGTAGCCATTCCATTTGTAATCGGATGGACGTTCGCCCCAGCTACATAAAACTCGCTTGTCGACTTTGCCCGAGACAGAATTGCGATACCTATATAAAGAGCAAAACTAAATCCCACGGCACAATATGTAAGAAATTGGAGTTCCACTATCGGATTAGTGTCAGTTGTCCTGAACGTTGAATTTTTGATCAAGAATGTTCATGCGCCAAGCGTAAAAAAAGATAAGCCCAACAAACGTACATATCGATCCCTGTTGAGCGAACCAAAACCCTAACCGATACCCACCAAGCCTGACATAATTGAGCAGCTCGACCAAAACAATCCCGAACAATAATGACGCAGTGAACCAAACCAAAAGACACCCAATAATCAAGCGGAGATTAGCGTTCCAATACGCTTGTGCATCCCGCTTCATGACACACTGAACAATTTTCCCCGAATTCATTATGACCTCCATCATCAGCAATACTGCTTCCACGACAATACAAAAAAATCACGCAAATCAAAGTTCATTTGGGATAGGACAGACAATACCAAGGCCTCATTGCTAACGCTCACTCCAATACCAATACTTGAATCCTTTCACCCAATCTCCTTTAGATTCATCCCCGCTTCACCAACCTGATAGGCTAACCCGAGGTTTTCTACCGTCACAACAGCCTAACTCTACGAGTCCTTAAAACAAGGATTTTCAGTGTTTCTTTCAGAGTAACCACGTGACAGGATCCTGCTGATAATATCCTTTAATCTCATTATACAGTTCAGGATGTTGTTGTTTCAGTGCAACAGAATTTTCAAAAAATGCTTCCGTTGCCACTGCAAAAAACTCTGCAGGATGCTCAGCCCCGTACTCATCCAACACTGTTGAACGGCCTCGCCGGGTTACCCGACAATGGCGTTGAAATTCTTTTTCAAAAACCGTCACCCAGCTCATATGCCGTTTATGATTTTTTAGGATCGGTGTGCCATCAGCCTCACCACTCTCCATGTCCAGGAGATGTGCAAACTCGTGTAACGTCACGTTTGTTCCATCTCGATCATCCAAGGATGCCTGACACACTTCATCCCACGAGAGAACGAGCGCTCCCGTCGACCACGCTTCCCCACAAAGGACATCCACTCCTTCATGAACAATGCCAAACGCATCATCAAAATTGTGTTTCACTGGAACCAAAAACGCGCTAGGATATAATACTATTGAGTAGAGTCCAGGATAAAAGTTCGTATCTCGATGCAACAATAACAAGCACGCATGCCCAGCAATGGTTACAGTCATCTCATCTGTAATCGTCAATCCCCCACATCCTTCAAATCGTTTCTCTGCAAGAAATGCTTGAACCTTCCACTCTAGTTGCTTCCGGTCAGAAGTACTTAACCGAGTGTACAGTGGAACATTGGCTTGAAGAATTGCAAGCCAATGAGATGGGAACTTTGAAAAGCGAAACCGCTCACGTTGGCTGCGTTTCAAAAACCCATTTATAAACCCGAACATTATTGCAGCGTTTTTTTTTCGGAAAACACCTTTTTCTAGGGATCTAGAATAGCTAGTATTCTATCCTAAATGGCAACACAAGAAACTCACAGTAATCTATAGTATAGATTGGATTTTATGGTACGTCCTCACTCAAACACATCGAGGTTTCAGAAAAATCATCAAAAATGAAATTTTGTAATATAGATTATACTTTTCCGAGATAGCTATCGATAGAATTGAAAACATTGTTTTTTGAGCCGAGGACTTTGCCTCATACTGAGAAAGATTTTAAGTGAAACTTTCTGAAGCCGAAGACATCACGGCGAACGATGTTCTCCCTCCTAGAATCTTAGTTGTAGAGGACGATGAAGTTGCCGCAAGGGTTCTGTCCATCACGCTTCCAACTCTAGGATATGTCGTAGCAGGAACAGTCTCCACAGGCGAAGCTGCTATTGAACATATGAAACGAGATTGCCCAGACCTTGCTATGATGGACATCCGCCTCGAGGGGGGGATGGACGGAATCAAGACAGCACAAATCGCACGAGATAAGTTTGGTGTTCCTGTAGTCTACATGACCGCGTACACAGGAACGTTTGCCTTCCAATGTGTACTCGGCACAGATCCTCGAACCCAACTCAGCAAACCGTTTACCAAGCGCGACATTAAATTAGCAGTTGACCTCGCATTATCGCAGGCAAAGATCGCCAAATTGAATCCACACTCCAAACAGTAAACCTCTGCCCAACGATTTTTACAACGATTTTTACGTGGGAGGAGGGCTCCCCATAACAATTAAGGCATCCTTGAACTTTCTTGTTGTGAAAAATAATGTTCCCCGAAGGAACAGAAATAAGGCAAGTGTTTTGTTAGTCTTACCAGGCCAACAGAGAATAGTACTCCTCTTATATTTGAATCATACAGACAATATCATGAACCTTTAATGTTGATACTTCCCCTAACTGATTTTTCACCAAAACAATCTAGAAACAATTATTGTATGATAGTAAAGTGAAGGGGGGGGGAATCTTCGTCCTCCTAGGCATAGTCTATCGTTGGGATCACCCTGAAGCGCAGTTTAACTCAGAGTGATACATATTATCAGCATGCGATCACTCCCAAAAGACAAAAATGCAGGCAGCCAAGAGCAAACAACTTGGCTTGACCATGTTTATACTTCAGGCCAAATTCTTCTTCTGATTCTTGCCTGTTTTATTATTCTTTTTTCTATCTTGGCTGCAGGATTTGAGAGCGGGACACTAGTAGGCACGCTCGTCTCCGTCGCGTGGTTGTTTTTGTCGATTGGGTGGTGGATAGTTTATCGTTTACTCTGCTATGCGCTACCCTCAGAAAGTAGAGCTCGCACTCCGTGATCACCTATAGTCTCTACGGTTCTCGCTTCTCGACTACCTCACGATAGATAAAGAATAATGGATGGGATTTTCCTGTCCTCTGATCTCAGGTGTGGTGATCACAACGTACCTTTATAAGGTTCGCTCTCGCGTTCAAGATACTCAACAAGAAGCCTCACGTTTTTCAAATTAGATTTTAAATAAATGTCATACAGATCTCCCAGTACGGGAACTGCCCCCAAAATAAAATCTATCCCAATATTCAACATCATTCGCATGAGGACTATCTTCGGCACACCAAGCCTCCATGCCACACGAAAAATGTAGAGGGCCGTAACAGATGTAAACACGTCTCCGACAACCGGAATAAGTCCGATAATAGCGTCGAGGCCAATACGGTGACCTGTTCCAGGAATAGGAACACACTCGTCAAGCAACGAGGCAAATCGTTTAATCCGTTTGAGCTCAGCTTCTTTATCTTCTGAATCCTTCAGCACACCTGTGTCCATTACGCACCTTTCACTCAAACACTTACGCTAGACGGTTGCGGTGAGATCGTCACTTGCTCACATCCACCTTCGACAGCATTCATAATCTGCATACGTGCACCCGTACCATAAACCTGCTCAATCGTATCCATAAAAACTGGCTGAATGATCAAGCTACTAGACTCACACCGTGTATTACAGTGGAACTGCATCGCATCATCTACAATCGAAAGATAGGGGAGACCTTCATCTGAAATACCTAATGGCCAAAGAAGGCACACTGCTGGCTTAATATGTTCAGGCGGAATCTTCAAATTTTTGGCAGCACTGTGAATTCCACAACGAATCCCGTCTTCGGCCTCATAAGCAAATACGCACATTCCATCTTCAGTGGTGTCGAGACTGAGCAATCCATCATCTGTCTCTTCAAAAACATTCTGAAATAAATCCTCGTCCTTTAAACCTGGACAGAACTTCGATATCTCTGGCAATACACCGACAATAGCTTCCATCTCGGCTAGAGATATACAAACTTCATAAGTTGCACAACACGATCGCCTGAAATCTTTGCCTTGGCATCCATCACATCCATGCGAAAGAGTTGCGATCTTCTTCATCTCAACGACCATTGTTTTTTTTTGTTTTGTCGAAATTCGTCCCATAGTTAACACCCTATTACCGACAATCCCGCCGAGAAGGTTTGAGAGCGTGCGAACAATACGGACATGTGTCTAAGTGTACGAGATCAACCAACCAAGTCATATGCGAGCGTGTCGTAATCATATTCCACGCCAGCGAGCGATGACAGGTTGGACAACGGAGTGACCACATCAGCCAGAACACCATCACAATACTGAGCACCGTTCCAGTAACTAGATAAGGCATGATGAGCCCATAACCTGCAATCAGAGCAATCGCGGCAAAAGGAAACGCAATCAACGAGAGCCCACAACTGAGAAGCGCTAAATACAGCTTCCACATCTGCCCGGTACTCTCAAGCCAATTAGACTTCGCTACATCCATTCATTTGTCTTATGATCGCATGATAAATACAAGATCTTTGTCGATTTATGTTGACGAGACCAAACGAATAGGCATCACATTAACATCAATCCAGACTCCTCCGATTACATAGGGATCGGATTGAAGCCATCTATCCAGCTCAGATCGAGACTCAAAATTCAAGTACAACGTTGACCCGATCATATCACCTTGATCATTCAAAATTGCGCCTCCATTGATAAACTCTCCCGTCTCTTTGAGAACGGCGATATTATTCAAATGTGCTGATCTCGCCCGGAGCCTTCGCATCTTAGCCTCACCATCTTTACCATCGTAAGCCATAACAAGAAATTCCATGATCTCCCTCCAGAAAGACCTTAGTAACAACGCCGTTCAGCACGTATAACGATCACATCAATAAGATTGTTATGTATAATTATTGATTCCTTTCGCGATTTTGAAAGACTTTTAATCTGGCGTTCGACGCTCAACGCAACACGTTTGTTGCCTCCAATAACCTTCTCAAACACCAACTCTAATGGCCCTTTACCGCGAAGATACTTTGCCGCTTTGCTCGAATTACCCTGATGTTCTGCAAAACGGCGTGCAACATCAGTAGCAATGCCCGTATAAAGTGTGCCTCCTCTACATCGAACTATGTAGAGGTGCCATCGCAATGCCACAGAACCATCACTCCTAACTGCGCCAGAAAACAGGGTTCACACTAGGACCCACTACCTGCATAACAACTAAACTCACGCTTGCGGAATGGTACTCCAAACCGATAAGAGGTTCAATCATACAACAAACCAAAGGAGCCGTTATAAAACACCTTCGTTTAAAAACTGAAACTACTCGACTCTTTGAATGAAAACAAAACACACCATTTATACCCTCTCCGTGTCTAGTGATGATACTATGCGCCTTGTTTTCTTCTTTTCTCTTCGCTTCAGCCTATCCATTTGAACAACTTATCACTATATTTACTTATTAGCATTCAACAATCATGATTTTAGTGAGTCTGCTATAATTTCTATTTTACTGATCTACACAAGATACCCACTCCACGGACGCGCCAGACAAACGACATGAGATTGG
Organism: Nitrospiraceae bacterium UBA2166; assembly: GCA_002328825.1. Lineage (GTDB taxonomy): Bacteria > Nitrospirota > Nitrospiria > Nitrospirales > UBA2166 > UBA2166. The sequence continues at coordinate 34,717 of DCWI01000055.1, forward strand.
CAAAAAAACTAAATATTTTTTTCATCGTTGTCATGATCGGGCCTATCTTAAGCATCGCGTGTGGCCATGCACATATGGATCAAGACTGGCGAACTGCCAGCAGAATCAGCGCACAAATTGCACCTTCCCCTGAGACTCCAGAAGCAATTGTGCAAATCTATGCCGCTCGCGCATTCAACTGGAGAGGAATTCTAGGCGTTCACACTTGGATTGCCACGAAACAATCACATGATCAACACTTTATGGTTCATGATGTGATTGGCTGGCGTAGCTTTTCAAATCGTGCTGTCCTAGCTTCATACATCGATATTCCCGACCGCCTCTGGTTCGGAAACCAGCCTGAGATTCTTGTCGATCTACGAGGACAAGACGCCGAAGAAGCGATCCTCCACATCGCTGACGCAATTGCCGCATATCCCTACACATGGGACTACCGCCTATGGCCAGGACCAAACAGTAACACTTTTACAGCTTTTATCGGACGGCAAGTACCCGAACTTCGGCTGCACCTTCCACCAACGGCAATTGGTAAAGATTTTCTCGAGGGCAACACTATTTTAGCCACAACACCAAGCGGAACAGGCCATCAATTCTCGTTCTCTGGCCTCTTCGGAATGACGGCAGCTTGGCACGAAGGGATTGAGATGAATATTATTGGGTTGGTATTCGGTGTGGATATCCGCCGTCCAGCCATCAAACTCCCCGGCATCGGCCGAATAGGATTCCCCCAGAATTAAGCCCTCATGTAAGGCACTGCTTAAAATATTCTGACGATTTCCAAGAAACGTTCTCGGGACAAAACCACATTGCAGCACTCTACCTGAGAGGATAGATCTATTCAAAAATTCCAATGGCGGACTGCGATTGATAGAACCTTCCAAGCCACCGATCACAACACCGATCGAAATATTCTCACGCACAGTCCAAGCAAAATCAAAAAAACTCCATCCTACAATTGAAGCCGTTTATGTTCGAGAGTCATGGCGTTATTGCGCTTAAATCCTCTCCTCAGCGTGTGGATATGGAGACTTAAGCAACACCGCAACACAATGAAACTATTCTCCTGATCATTTGCTGCCTTCCTACAATACAGAAGGAACAATGCGTTTGACGAGAGCCTTCATACTCATGCCTTGAACCATGATGGAAAAGATCACAACAGCATACGTCGCAGTTAGAATAAGTGGTTTGAACTCGTTCTCTGGTAACGACAACGCCAACGCGACAGCAATACCCCCACGAAGGCCACCCCATATCAGCACGGGAATAGCCCCTTGCGTAAACGTCATCCGTACAGAAAGCACAGACATCGGAATTCCGACACCAAGAGATCGCCCAAGCAACACGATGGGAATTGCCAAAGTTGCGGCAACAATGTAATCAATTGAAAAGCTTACCACCAAAACCTCCAAGCCAATCAAAAGAAAAAGCACTGAATTAAGAATTTCATCCATCAACTCCCAAAAATGAAACAGATGTTCCCGAGTTGTTTCAGACATAGCAAACTGCACGCCTTGGTTCCCAATGAAGAGGCCAGCGACCACCATCGCGATCGGCCCACTCATGTGAGTTTTCATTGCGATCGCATAGGTCACCATCACCAACGCTAAGCTAATAAGAATTTCAAGGACATATTCATCAATAACATGCATAGCACGATAACCAATATATCCAGCTGCAAGCCCCAACAAAGCTCCGCCAACTGCCTCTTGGAGAAACACAATCATGACATCCCCTGGCACTACTTGCCCAGGAGCTCCTGCAGCAATGGAAAGCAAAATGGTAAACACCACTACCCCTACTCCATCATTGAACAACGACTCTCCAGCCAACTTTGCTTCCAGCGCAGGTGGAACATTGATAGTCTTAAAAATTCCAAGCACAGCCACAGGATCAGTCGGACTAATGAGAGCACCAAATACCAACGCCCATATCCACGGTAGAGACAACCCAAGTAAGCCAAGCACAAACCACAGTACTGTGCCAATCACAAATGTTGACGTGAGGATACCAACTGTAGCCAGTATTAAAATTGGCCATTTACGATCTGCCATAGCAATAAAATCAACATGTAACGCCCCTGCAAAGAGAAGAAAGCTCAGCATCCCATGCATCACCGTCTCATGAAAATCAACTTGCGCAAGAAAATTTGAGATATTACTTCCCATTTCACTCCCTGGAATGATTGAGTCAGTAAGAATAACCCCACTCGACGCCACCAAAGCAATCAGCATCAAACCAATAGTATGCGGAAGCTTCAAGTATCTATGGTTCAGAAACCCAAACAATGCCGCTAAACCTATGAGCATAGCGGCAATATCAAATACAGACATTGGTTCCTCCTCTCTCTGTATTTAGATATTGACAATGATGAACAAGACGCAGTACCTCAGTTGAGGAGAAGATGGCGCGATTCAATAGGGAAGTCAAGAGACTATATTCATTCTTCTGTGTTTAGCCTTTAGCATCAATACCTAACCAGCAAGATAGCTTGCTATAATAGCCAGCATTACGTAGGAGAGATACATGCGAATTATCATCTTCTTGATTCTTGTTTTGGTCATTGTGTTTGGACCTCAACTATGGACCCGGCGGGTGTTCAGAAAGCACAGCACGTCGCGCCAAGATTTGGAAAGAACCGGCGGGGAATTTGCACGTCATCTGCTTGATCTCATGAGCATGAATCATGTACAGGTCGAGACCACCCCCATTGGAGATCACTACGACCCACTGACAAAAACCGTTAGACTCATGCCGGACAACTATGCCAAGAAGTCGCTGACCGCCATGACCATTGCGGCACACGAAATTGGACATGCGATTCAAGACCAATCAGAATATCCTCCACTCAAACAACGCACCCGCTTGATTGGTGTAGCTCAAGGCGCAGAGAAGCTTGGTGCTGGCATCATGATGGGCATTCCGATTGTCGCAATGATCACACAAACCCCATCCGCAGGATTGATTGTGCTATATGCCGGCATCCTGACTATGGGCATCTCCACCCTTGTCCATCTCATTACGCTTCCAGTTGAATGGGACGCGAGCTTCAGTCGCGCACTACCAATATTGCAACGTGGAGGATATCTGTCGAAGCAAGACATGCAGGATGCTCACCAAATTCTCACTGCCGCAGCATTCACCTATGTCGCCGCATCGTTAGCAAGCCTCCTCAATCTCTGGCGCTGGATTATGTTACTTCTGCGACGCTAGTTCGAGTTGAGAAAAACTATGTTCTGTATCCGTTCATCACAGCTTAAATGTTATACAATGCGACCCTATAAGAGGAGGAAACAATGAACCTATCCAAAATTGGCTTGTTAGTCATAATGGCGATGTATCTTACTGGATGTTTCTTCACTAAAGCCATTACCGTCCCAATGCGTGGCGTCGGTGCAGTAATTTCTGGAGTTGGGGCCGTAATGTCAACCATTCCCGTTGCCGGCAATATCGCTGATAATGCACTCGAAGAGGTTGATGATGCAATCGATGACGTTGCAGATACCATCGACAAGGTTCCGATCTGAAGGACACCCGATGCTACAATCCATTAAGTTGTTTTTCAAAGAGAAAATTTCTCCACCCTCCAGTAACAAGCCAGGCGACTCTGAACACGCGATCCAGCTCGCCACTGCAGCTCTTCTTATTGAAATAGCTCGTGCTGATTTTAAAGTAAAAGACGAAGAACGCCGCGCAGTAACTGCAGCCATTCAATCGGCCTTTCAACTCTCAACAAATGAAACAGAAACTCTTCTTCTGCTAGCAGAAGAAGAGGTCAATCAATCCACAGATATGTTTCAATTTGCCACGTTGGTTGATAAACAATTTCCTCGAGAAAGAAAAATCGTCGTGCTGGAACATCTCTGGACAGTGGCTTTTGCGGACGAAGATCTGGAGAAGTACGAAGAACATCTAATCCGAAAAGTGACAACGCTGCTGCACCTCGATCACAAAGACTTTATCGACGCAAAACTTCGAGTAAAGCAGCAGTTACGGATTTGAGCATCCCCTGCTGATTGTTATGTCGACAAGCCAGGCAGTATCGCAAACTCCACTCAAAAGACTACTTCGTTGAGCGAACAAACCCAGATGTTAACAACATCAGAAAACTCAGCCTCTCGATTTGAAATTAGGCACAATAATCTCGATTCTCGTCCCACTAAGATCAAATGTCTCGCAAAACCTCATTTTTTAAGCTTAATACGCCAATTACGTTACTGCTCCACAACACAATTTTCTTGATTTTCAAAAAAACGAACACTCTTACTGTGTACAAAGTGTGACTCACACACAAAAAACAATATTTCATCTTGACAAAACACGTATTCTATGCAATTCAAAATTCAACTTCATCGTTGGCATGAAAACCCATAACACCCTATAAACAGAGTGGTTTAAAGCAGTCAACGTCCAATTATCTCTTAAATAAAGGAATTCAAGCGACTTGAATTTCGAGCACGTTTTTGTTATCCACAGACCCATTTGGATAACTGTGTGGAAACACTCGCCACTTGGTAGCCTGATACTGGACTCAGCGAATTGCCTAAAAATTAATCACAATGAAATTGTTAGCTGACTCACGCTGCGAGGACAAAACGAGATATAGGTTTCTGTAAAATGATTGCAAGTCATCACAAAACACGACGCTCCTTCTCATAGCGCCTCGGGCCACAAAACATGCAATCAAGTTTCATCAAGTGCCGCATAGCAGGCGGGGGCAACTAACTCATTACAATGAGCAGATGAGGACATACATAACGTCCACTCACTCTCCCCAAGCAAGTGGAAGAACAGACGTGATAACGAGCATTACGACTTCGAGAAACACTACACTTTAAAAAACTTCTTCCCTTGCCCAACAAGACCATGGGACTCAATGAACACGCGACGATGCTCATCAGGAATCACCTCACCAATCTTCAAGGCTTGTTTTCCATGCGAATGGACAATTGACAACACACGATCAACCTCAGCCTCCTCAACAATGATGCAAAAACCTATACCCATGTTGAATACGGTAAACATCTCTTCATGCGAGATAGCCCCTGACTGTTGAATAAGAGAAAAAATTGGCATCACTTCTGGTATGCAGTTGAGACGAAATCCAACCTTCGCTTTCACCCGTGACAAATTGAGCAATCCATCCCCAGTAATGTGAATCATGGCCTTTACAGCCGCTCCACTGTCGAGAATATCCATCACTTCATTGACATAAATATGGGTTGGCCGTAATAGCTCTTCACCAAGTGAATGAGACAGAGAAAAAGGCCGAGAGGCAGTAGTATATTGCCGCAGATCAAAAAGGATCTTCCTGGCTAACGTAAGGCCATTACTGTGAATTCCGTTACTCTCGATCCCAATGATCGCATCTCCCTCACAAAGATCTTGCCCGACAATAACCCTATCAAGAGCCACCATCCCAATTGCCATTCCAACTAGGTCAAATCCATATCCAACCCTACATCCCGTAACAACTTCAGGAATTTGAGAAATTTCCCCGCCTGGAATGGAAATTCCAGCCTGCACTGCACCTTCACATAAACCAATTGAGATAGCCTCGAGCATATCAGGATGTAGATCCTGAATCCCAATATATTCAACCATAGAGATAGGTTTTGCCCCGACACAAAGAAGATCATTGACATTCATTGCAACACAGTCGATTCCAATGGTGTCATATCGATCCATCATTTGTGCAATCAAGACTTTAGACCCAACACCATCAGTCGTAATAGCACAACCCGTTCCACCCAGATCAATTACATTCGCAAAGTAACCCCAAGGAAGCGTGACGGATCCAATCCCGCTTCCTTGAGGCCAGGTATGACCAAGGCGCGCAGTAATTTTTTTGAGGGCATGCCCCACACGATCAGCCACAACATCAGGCTTTTGATATGAGGTGTCAGAATCGTTGTTCATATTTTTTACTATATATTTTTCGTATTGATCTGCTAGAAAGGCTCCATTACGATTACACGTAGCTGGCCTCAGGTCAAGAGATGACGCGAAGAGGCAAAACGCTCTACTTACATTGATCTTAAATCCGTCAAGATGCTAGACTGTGTGCTTATTGTTTCAGACTAAATTCTGGCATTTCGACACGCATAGCAATTGAGTAGGAGGATTTGATGTACAAGAGCATTTATGTCCCTGTCGATAACTCTGATCACTCCAATGCAGCTCTCGACATTGGGGTATCCCTCGCCAAAACCTTTGGCGGGAAAGTTATCGGGAGCCACGTTTATGCTGCAAAAATGCACGATCGTCGTTTCAAGCAAATGGAAGCGGGTCTACCTGAAGAATATCAAGGTGAAAAAGAACTTGAACGACAACGCCAAATCCATGACTCGCTGATCACACGCGGCCTTGAGATCATATCGGACTCCTACATGGACGTCGTTACCAAAAAATGTGGGGACGCCAATATCCCCCACGAAACTCTAGGCCTTGAAGGCCGCAACTTTAAGGTTCTTGTCGAAGACATCAATGCTAACAAGTATGATCTTTCCATCATCGGATCATTAGGCCTCGGGGCAGTAAAGGACAGTGTTATCGGAAGCGTCTGTGAGCGTGTAGTTAGACGAGTGAGAACGTCCGATGTGCTTGTGGTCAAGGACCCCACGCCAATGAACGGTGGCTCTATTGTTGTCGCGGTCGATGGCAGCCCCCTCTCGTTTGGAGGTCTCAAAACAGGAATAGCACTTGGAAAAGCGCTCAATAAACCAGTTGAAGCAATTGCCGCCTTTGATCCTTACTTTCACTATGCAGCATTTCATAGCATCTCTGGAGTGCTAAGCGAGGAAGCAGGGAAAGTATTCAGATTCAAGGAACAGGAAAAACTCCATGAAGAAATCATCGACAGCGGACTTGCAAAAATTTACCAGTCACATCTCGACGTATCGCGCGACGTTGCCCAAGAAGATGGCACAGACATAAAAACGACGCTACTTGACGGAAAAGCCTTTGAGAAAATCCTCAAGTATGCTCGCCAAGCAAACCCTTGGTTACTCATTGTTGGACGTATTGGAGTTCACAGCGACGAGGAAATGGACATTGGGAGTAACACCGAAAATCTCCTGAGATCCCTTCCATGTAATGTTCTAGTATCAAATCGTGCGTTTGTTCCTCCGGTCGACACCCAAGCTGAATACACCATGGCATGGTCTGAAGAAGCTCTTTGCCGCATGGAAAAAATCCCGATCTTCGCCCGCGGCGTTGCCAAAACTGCGATTCATCGTTATGCCATTGAGAAAGGTTACACCATCATTAGTAACTCCGTCGTTGATGAAGCAATTGGAACTATTCTTCCCAAATCCGCTTTGGAATCTATGCGAGCACTAGGAGAAACACTTGATAAGCAGGACATAGATCGAAATACTATGCAAAGTGACGATTCTGTAGCCAAAGACCTCATGGGAAACTCCCTCAGCGGAATGATGGCTGAAATCATTGAGGAGAATAAAGAGGAAACAAAAACGCGTGATTACTATGTATGCAAAAACTGCGGACATATCGGAAAGGGAGCTAAACCCGTCACTTGTCCTGTATGTCCCGCATCGGGAGATTCTTTCGAACTAGTGGATAAAGCAATATTTGAAGCGGCTGCAAAAGCTGAGGGAAACATCGAATCTGAATATGCCTATGACGACGTAGCGATTCAATGGACTAACTCCGCAAAGCAAGCTATTCGTACCGTACCGGCTGGCTATCAGCGCCGGAGATGTAAGGCTCAGATTGAAAAATCTGCACGGAAACTTGGAATGACAACGATCACTGAAAAATATGCGGGGCCAATGATTGCCGAGGCTATTTCATCTCCCTCCAACGGAGAAAGCTCAACACCGAAACCATTCCGTCAGGAAAACACATCCAACCCATACACTTGGACCGACAGTGCTAAAACGCGCATCGAGCGAGTGCCTGAAGGATACATGCGCGACTGTACCATAGCATTAGTTGAAAAATACGCTAAAGAAAAAGGAATCACGAACATTACACTTGATGTTGCCACAGTCGGGATAGATCAAGGCAAAATAACGATGGAAGAAGCCATGAAAGCTGGAAATGTAAAAGAAGTCATAGCCCAGATTCTCAAACCTAGATGATCAAGGTTTTAGTAATTACCAAACTCATGCCTCCTAATGATCCTATTGTGATACTCGAAAGAAATAATCAATGACCGAAATTATCCCGTCCTTAAACCACTGGGTTCACCTTATGTCTGCCATCATCTGGATAGGTGGTGCTATATTCCTTACTATCGCAGTAACACCAATCTTACGAAAGCACGTTGACCCAGATCTCGCAGGACAGCTAGCTGCAGGAATGTATAAAAAGTATCAACGGGTTGTTGGAATCCTGTTTCTTGTCATTCTTGTTACTGGAGGCATTAATCTTCACTTTGTTCGCATTCGCCTAGGCGGGACGTTTGACCAATTTTACATCATCATCCTCTCCGTCAAGCTAGTACTTGTCATGGTCCTTATGACGTTGTTTCTCTACAATGCACTATTCTGGTCCCCTGCAACCCCAAACACTCCCCCTTCGGATGATGAGGACTCTGATCCCCCAGACACACGATTTCCATTCCAACGCGCAATGATTTTTTCCAGTATGCTTGTTGTGCTAATGGCTGCGATCCTTAAACACCTTCATTTATAATTGTGGTGCATATGTTCGCAAACCAACCACAGCATTTAAGATCATCATGCTCCTGCCTGAATTCTCCTACATGCTAGCTAGATAAAAAATGAGTTAGCGTTGATGTCGCACGCTCTAGGTTATAGCTGTTTTCGTATTCTCATCTCAGTGGTTTTCATTCATTTATCTCTTTCAATACCTGCACATTCGACCTCCACTAATTCTCCTAACTGGGAAATATGTCTTGCAATATCAGCCAAGAAAGCAGGTATCCCAACCACCCTGCTTCATGCAATAGTCGATGTCGAATCGAACGGTCACCCCTGGGCTTTTGGTTTCAGGAAAGAAAATGGGAAGTGGGCCAGTCGATATTTGGATGATCGTCAAACTGCGGAGAAATTTCTTCGCTACCTATGGAGAGAACAATTACACTTTGACGCTGGTCTAGCGCAAATCAGTAGCCCAAATCTTAAACGCTTTTGGAGAACTAAAGGGATTTCTCCTCTCGATGCCCTCGAACCATGTACCAATCTCAAACTCGCCGCAATTGTGCTTGGTGAGCAAATTGAAAAACACGGTTACACTTGGCGTGCGATTGCCGGATACAACGGATCCGTAAAATACATCCCACGTGTATGGAAAGCATTCTGCCAGAGGCAACCAACGGCAGGCTGCCCACGCGGGTGACCTCAAGTCCATCAAAGACACGCTGGGTCATCCTTGGCCTGCTCTTCCTGATTAGCGTCATCACCTACGTTGATCGGATAAATATCTCCGTCGCCGCAAAAGACATGATGCCGGCTATGGGGCTAACCCCAATTGAAATGGGCAATGTTTTCTCAGTATTTGTATTGGGGTATGCACTGTTTCAAATTCCAGGTGGATGGCTTGGTGATAGATTTGGGCCACGACTCATCCTGACGCTAGCGGTCATCTGGTGGTCCGTATTTACCATTCTCACTGCATGGGCAGCCTCTCTCCCAACTGCAACAGTTTTTGGCACTGTCGGTTCGCTCATGCTCATACGGTTTTTAATTGGCATAGGTGAAGCCGCTGCTTTGCCAAATTTTGCCCGAACCATAGCTAATTGGTTTGGACCTGATGAACGAGGTTTTGGCATGGGAATTTCGATCGGAGGTATCGGAGTCGGAGCAGCCATTACTCCCCCACTCACTGCATGGCTGATGCTCACCTACAATTGGCAAACACCTTTCTATATTGCTGGCATCGCGGGAATTTTTATTGGGATCATTTGGTATATGTTGGCAACCGATCACCCCGAACAACACCCTCGCGTCAATCAGGAAGAACTCACAATTATAAAAAAAAGAGCATATTCAAATACAGCCAAGCTCCATACCATTCCTTTGATTCCTTGGCGTGCATTTGCACTCAACAGATCAGTGTGGCTAATAACAATAAGTTATACTTGTCTCGGCTATGTTGCCTATGTATACCTTTCCTGGTTTTATCTTTATCTGATCAACGTTCGCGGTTTCGATGTGTTAAAAGGTGCCTTCTACGCTTCAGGACCATTCATCGCAATTGCTATTCTTTGTCCGTTAGGAGGATGGGCTTCAGATCGATGCTGTCAGGTATGGGGCATTACCATTGGCCGTTCCATGATTGGGTGTTTTGGAATGGCATCTGCAGCAACACTTATTACGATAGGCATACAAATCTCCCAGTCCCATATGGCAATTTTGTTCTTGTCTTTAGGCGCAGGCTGTCTGTACTTCAGCGTGGGATCATTCTGGGCAAGCACAATTGATCTATCAAAAAATCACTCCGGAACATTATCTGGCATCATGAATACCGGAGCAAACCTAGGTGGAACTCTGTCCCCAACCCTCACACCATGGCTAGCGGATAAATTCGGATGGGCAGCCTCACTGCAAGTAGCAGCGGTCATCGCATTTATAGGGGCAATGCTTTGGATCTTCGTAAAAGCCGGGGAACAGATTGAGGAAAGTGATTAGTAAACCAGAACAACGCTACTCTATCCTTATCATTTAGCCTATTCTCGAAAAAACTGTGCCCAAAAATTGCTATAAGGCCTGATAGGACATTCATCCTTCCACGTGTTTTCATAATGTAAGATTAGATGAAAAGGATGAAGTAAGAAAACAATTACTTCGAGGAAACATTATTGCGACTGAAAACGGGTTTAAATAAGAAACTCAAAATAAAAATTAGTTTCTTATTCTCTCTCCGAGCACCCTCCGTACTATTTAGGTCAATGGATTCAAAACCGGCATGTTGAACGTTCCCTTCGGAACTCTCCGATCCATACATGTTGCTGCTGGATTCTCTGCATCATCAGCTTTCCGTTCACCATAGATGTGATCTGCAACAGTCTTGGCTAGAGCCGTCGTTAAAAGAGGTTGCATAGAGCCCAATGCTCGTCGTTTGGCCTCGTCAAACGAGAGATGGCCTTCTTTGCCAAAATGTGAGAGCGCTCCAATAATACGGCGAGTATCAGTTTCGACAACAACAAAATCCATACACCACCTAACAAATGTAAGGACCGGATCAGGAATCAA